>JBBRZU010000062.1:0-15123 GCA_038236425.1 Lysobacterales bacterium | reverse complement strand
CGGCCCAAATAGCGATCGCTTCCAGCCACCAAAACTGTGGAAGGCCATCGGCACCGGGATCGGCACATTGATGCCGACCATGCCGGCCTGCACGCGATGTGCGAACGCGCGTGCTGCTTCACCATCGCGGGTGAAAATGGCAGTGCCATTTCCATACTCGTGGCTGTCCACCAGCGCCAGGGCCGACTCGAAGTCCGGCGTGCGCACGATGCACAGCACCGGCCCAAAAATTTCTTCGCGGTAGATGCGCATCGACGGGGTTACGTGATCGAACAGGCTGCCACCCAGGAAGAAGCCGTCGCGTCCGGCGGCGTCACGACCATCCACCAGCAACTCGGCACCTTCAGCCACGCCAAGGTCCACATAACCGCGCACGCGGTCGCGGTGCTGGCCGGTCACCAGCGGGCCCATGTCGGGCTCCGGACCGGCATCGGCAACGCAGCCTGGGCCCACGCGCAGTGCTTCGACCTTCGGCTTGAGTGCCGCCACAAGTGCGTCCGCGGTCGCATCGCCAACGCAGACGGCCACCGAAATTGCCATGCATCGCTCGCCTGCGGAGCCGTAGCCGGCGCCAAGCAGGGCATTGCTGGCTTGATCAATGTCGGCATCAGGCATCACCACCATGTGGTTCTTGGCGCCGCCAAGCGCCTGCACGCGCTTGCCATTGGCGCTGCCGCGCGAATAGATGTACTCGGCGATCGGCGTGGAGCCGACGAAGCTGATCGCCTGCACGCGCGGATCATCGAGCAACGCGTCCACGGCTTCCTTGTCGCCATTGACCACGTTGAACACGCCATCGGGCAGTCCTGCCTCTGTCAGCAGGCGCGCCAGCATCATCGGTGGAGTGGGATCGCGTTCGGAGGGTTTCAAGATGAAAGTGTTGCCGCAGGCAAGCGCGACCGGGAACATCCACATCGGCACCATGCACGGGAAGTTGAACGGCGTGATCCCGGCAACCATGCCAAGCGGCGCGTACTCGCTCCAGCTGTCCACGCCGCCGCCGACGTTCATCGAGTGCTCGCCCTTGAGCAGATGCGGAATGCCGCATGCGAACTCCACCACCTCGATGCCGCGGGTCAGTTCACCGCGGGCATCTGAGAACACCTTGCCATGCTCACGGCTGATCGCAGTCGCGATTGCATCGGCGTCGCGCGCCAGCAGCTCCTTGAACTTGAACAGGACGCGGGCGCGATTGAGCGGCGTGGTCGCGGCCCACGCGGGGAAAGCGCGCGCGGCGGCGGAGATGGCGTCCGCGACATCGTCGGCAGACGCCAGCGCAACCGTTTTTGAAACCGAACCGGTCGCGGGATCAAAGACCTCGCCGACACGTCCCGCGCCACCAGCCACGTCCCGCCCACCAACAAAATGCCCAATTGTGGGAGCGGCTTCAGCCGCGATTTGCGGTTTCATTCAATGCTCCAGTCGCGGCTAAAGCCGCTCCCACAGTGGGTCGGGTGAGGTCAGGCGAGCGCCTCGGCGGCGGGGACGTAGGCGTAGCCCAGGTCGCGGGCGACGGCTTCGTAGGTGACTTTGCCTTCATGCACGTTCAGGCCGGCCAGCAGGTGCGGGTTGTCCAGCATTGCGCGGATGCCTTTGTTGGCCAACTGCACGGCGAAGGGCAGGGTGGCGTTGGTCAGCGCGAAGGTGGACGTGCGTGCAACGCCGCCGGGCATGTTGGCGACGCAGTAGTGGATGACGCCATCCACTTCATAGGTCGGGGCCTGGTGCGTGGTGGCGCGGCTGGTCTCGAAGCAGCCGCCCTGGTCGATCGCCACGTCCACCAGCACCGAACCCGGTTGCATCAGCTTGAGCTGGGCGCGCGAGATCAGCTTGGGCGCGGCGGCGCCGGGAATCAGCACGGCGCCGATCACCAGGTCCACGAAGGGCAAGCGCTCTTCGATGGCGTCGTGGGTGGAATAGATCGTGGTCAGGCGATCGCCGTAGAGGTCGTCGATTTCCTTCAGGCGCGCCAGCGATCGGTCCAGGATAGTGACGTGGGCATTCAGGCCCATGGCCATGCGCGCGGCATTGATGCCGACCACGCCGCCACCGATCACCAGCACTTCGGCCGGCTTCACGCCCGGCACGCCGCCCAGCAGCACGCCTGAACCACCCTGAGCCTTCTCAAGCGCATGCGCGCCAGCCTGGATGGACATGCGTCCGGCCACTTCACTCATCGGCGCCAGCAGGGGCAGGCCGCGGTTGCGGTCGGTGACGGTTTCATAGGCGATGGCGGTGACGCCAGAAGCAATCAATGCCTTTGTCTGCTCCGGGTCCGGCGCCAGGTGCAGGTAGGTGTAGAGGATCTGGCCCTTACGCAACATCGCGCACTCGACCGGTTGCGGCTCCTTCACCTTGATGATCATGTCGCACTTGGCAAAGATCTCTTCGGCGCTGTCCCAGATCTCGGCGCCCGCCTTGCGATACATGTCGTCGGTCAGGCCGATGGACTTGCCGCCGTCGCGCTGGATGATGACCTGGTGGCCGTTCGCCTTCAGTTCGCGCACGCCTGCCGGCGTCAGGCCGATCCGGTACTCGTGGTTCTTGATTTCCTTGGGGACGCCGATAAGCATGGTTTTAGCCCTCCCGGGCCAGTCGGTTAGCCGCGCATTGTAACGGTCCGGCCGCGGGTTCCGATGCGGCGGGAGACATCCCTGGCGGCGTGTAGCGGGCCGAATCCGACCCGACGGGTCTGGTCAGGCGATGGCCCGGATAACAGCCGCCAGCTTTCCGGCGATCTGGTCAATATGGCTGCGCTGCACGATCAATGGCGGCGACAGGGCAATCACGTCGCCGGTGTTCCGGACCAGCAGGCCCTGTTCGTGGAAGCAGCGGTTCATCGCCTCGTAGCCGCGGCCCCCGGGTGCACCCTCGCGCGGCGCCAGCTCGATGCCGCCGATCAACCCGAAGTTCCGGATATCAATGACGTTGGGCAGGTCGCGCAGGGAGTGCATGGCCGACTCCCAATACTCGCCCAATTCGATCGCCTTCTCGAACAGGTTCTCTTCCTGGTAGGTGTCCAGGGTGGCCAGCGCGGCGGCGCAGGCCAATGGATGGCCCGAGTAGGTGTAACCGTGGAACAGATCGATCATGGCATCGGGACCTTGCATGAAAGCCGCATGCACGTGGTCGGACACGAACACCGCGCCCATCGGCACGCTGCCGTTGGTGAGGCCCTTGGCGGTGGTCATCAGGTCGGGCGTCACATCGAAGCGCTGCGAGGCAAAGGCCTTGCCGACCCGGCCGAAGCCGGTGATGACCTCATCAAAGATGAGCAGGATGCCGTGCTTGTCGCAAATCTTCCGCAGCCGCTCCAGGTAGCCGACCGGCGGCAGGATCACGCCGGCAGAGCCGGAGATCGGCTCGACGATCACGGCGGCAATCGTGGAGGCGTCATGCAGTTGCACCAGGCGTTCGAGGTCATCGGCCAGTTCGGCGCCGAAGGCCGGCAGGCCTCGACTGAACGGATTGCGGGCGATGTCCAGGGTGTGCCGCAGGTGGTCGACGCCGGGAAGAAGGGGTCCGTAGTACTTGCGGTTGTTGACCATGCCGCCGACCGATATCCCGCCGAAGCCGACACCGTGGTAGCCCTTTTCGCGGCCGATCAGCCGGGTGCGCTGGCCTTCGCCGCGCGCCCGGTGGTAGGCAAGCGCGATCTTGAGGGCGGTGTCCACCGATTCGGAGCCGGAATTGGTAAAGAACACATGGTTGAGCGCGGGCGGCGCGATCGCCACCAGGCGTTCGGCCAGCACGAAGGGCAGTGGATGGCCCATCTGGAAGGTGGGCGCGAAGTCCATCGTGGCGACCTGCCGCTGCACCGCGTCGATGATCCGCGGGCGGGCATGGCCGGCGTTACAGCACCACAGGCCGCCGGTACCGTCCAGGATCTCCCGGCCCTCCGGCGTGAAGTAGTGCATTCCCTTGGCGCTGGCCAGCATGCGCGGGTTCTGCCGGAACTGGCGGTTGGCCGTGAACGGCATCCAGAAGGCACCGGTCGCCGCCGGTTGGCCGGTGGCCTGGGCCTCGTAGAAATCGCCGAAAGAGTCGGCGGACGGGTGGCTGTCCTTGGCGTCTGGCGTCATGGCGGAATTCGCGGCAGGTTGACCTGCGAAAATTAGCAGTGTTGAATAAACTTTACAACTGTTCAGGATTGCGGCAATTATTGACCCCGGGTGTCACCGGTGTTAATTATTCCGCATCACTTCAAACACCGCTTGGAGCCTCGCGAGCGCCATGGATATCGGGTCCCGTCTGCACGCAGTACGCCTCGGCAAAGGGCTGAGCCAGCGCGAGTTGGCCAAGCGGGTCGGCGTGACCAATTCGACCATCTCGCTGATCGAGCAGAACAAGGTCAGTCCCTCGGTGGGTTCGCTCAAGAAGGTGCTCGACGGCATCCCGATTTCCCTGGCCGACTTCTTCACCCTCGACCTGGCGGGCGACGCCAACGACGGCCCCTATTACGGCGCCGAAGACCTGCCCGACGTCGGCAACAACGACATCCATTATTTCCTGGTCGGCAAGCGTCGCGGCAACCGGCAGATGTGCATCCTGCGCGAGGTGATGCCGCCGGGGACCGATACGGGAGACATCATGCTCAGCCATGACGGCGAGGAGGGCGGCGTGATCGTGCAAGGCCAGGTGGAACTTACCGTAGGCGAGCGGGTGAAAGTGCTCGGGCCGGGCGAGGCCTACTACTTCGAAAGCCGCACGCCGCATCGCTTCCGCAATGTCGGTAGCGATGACGCGATCATCGTCAGCGCCAACACGCCGGCCACTTTCTGATGGCCCGTCCCGCAAGCCGGGCCGACTGGCAGGCCCGAGCCGACGCGCTGTCGATCCGCGCGCAGGCCTTCGTGGATGGGCGCTTCGTGGATGCCGCTTCCGGCAAGACATTCGATTGCATCAGCCCGATTGATGGCCGCGTCATCGCCCGGGTCGCCGAATGCGGCGCCGAGGACGTGGACCGCGCCGTGGCCATCGCGCGTGCCGTGTTCGAGCGCGGCGACTGGGCCGACCAGAGCCCGATGCAACGCAAGAAGGTGCTCCAGCGCTTTGCTGGATTGATTGAAACGCATGGCGAGGAGCTGGCCCTGCTCGAATCACTCGACATGGGCAAGCCGGTGGACGATGCACTTGGCGTGGACGTGGCGGCGTCGGTGCGCTGCATGTCGTGGACGGCCGAGGCAATCGACAAGGTGTACGACGAAATAGCGCCCACTCCACGCGACGAACTGGGCATGGTGACGCGCGAACCGCTTGGCGTGATCGGCGCAATCGTGCCGTGGAATTTCCCGATGCTGATGGCGACCTGGAAGCTTGCGCCCGCGCTGGCGATGGGTAACAGCGTGGTGCTCAAGCCGTCGGAGAAGTCACCGCTGACTGCGATCCGGATGGCCGAGCTGGCGGTGGAAGCCGGACTGCCGCCCGGTGTGTTCAATGTGCTGCCCGGTTTCGGCATTGGCGCGGGTGAACCGCTGGCCCTGCACATGGATGTGGACGGCCTGGTGTTCACCGGCTCGACCGCCGTCGGCAAGCACCTGCTGCAGTGCGCCGGCCGCTCCAACCTCAAGCGCGCCTACATGGAATGTGGTGGCAAGAGCCCGAACATCGTGTTCGCCGATGCGCCCGACCTGGCAGCCGCGGCGAAGGCGGCGGCGGGCGGGATTTTCTACAACCAGGGCGAGGTCTGCACTGCCGCGTCGCGTCTGTTGGTCGAGCGCAGCATCAAGGACGAATTCATCGCGATGGTGGTTGCTGCCGGCCGGGACATGCAGCCGCGCCACCCGTTCGAGCCGGGCGCGCCGATGGGTGCCATGGTCGACCAGATGCAGATGGATCGCGTCCTGGGCTACATCGCCCAGGGCAGCGCCGAGGGCGCCACCCTGGCCCTGGGTGGCAAGCGTGTGATGGACGCATCCGGCGGCTTCTACATCGAGCCGACGGTGTTTGATGACGTCGCCCACGACATGACAATCGCGCGCGAAGAAATCTTCGGGCCGGTACTGGCGGCGATTGCATTCGACAGCGAGGAAGAAGCCTTGCGCATTGCCAACGATTCGCCCTACGGCCTGGCCGCCGGCCTGTGGACCAGCGACCTGTCACGCGCACACCGGGTTGCACGCAAACTGCGCGCGGGCAGCGTCTGGGTCAACTACTGGGACGGCGGCGACATGACCGCGCCGTTCGGCGGCTACAAGCAGTCAGGCAACGGCCGCGACAAGAGCCTGCACGCCTTCGACAAGTACACCGAAACCAAGGCGACCTGGATCAAGCTGGAGCTGTAGCGGCCCGAGCAGCGGATTGGATGAAGCCCAGCACGGCCGAGAGTCCGTTGCTGCGCGTCGGCGACAGGTGCTTGGACAAGCCGATGCGCTCGATGTAGTCCGGCGCGGTGGCGAGGATTTCCGAGGCGCTGCGGCCGGTGTAGACGCGCAGCGCGAGATAGACCAGGCCGGCGACGATGCTGGAGTCACTGGCCGCATCGAATTCCAGCCGCGACGCATCGCCCTGCGACACGATCCAGACCTTCGACTGGCAGCCCTGCACGCGGTTCGCCTCGGACTTTGCGTCCTCGGGCAGGGCCGGCAATTTTCGGCCGAGGTCGATCAGGTACTGGTAGCGCTCGGACCAGTCGCCGAAGAACGCGAATTCGTCGGCGATCGCCTGCTGTGCCTCGGTGGCGCTGGACTCGGGCGCTTGCATCAGCCGCGCCTCCAGCGCACGCCGGCAGCGGTGTCCTCGAGCAGGACGCCGACCTGCGCCAGTTCATCACGCAGGCGGTCGGCGGTGGCGAAGTCGCGCGCCTTCTTTGCCGCATTGCGCGCGTCCACGATCGCCTGGATGTGGGCGTCTTCGTCGTCGCTGCCACCGCGCGAGAACCAGGCTGCCGGGTCGGACTGCAACAGCCCCAGGATCGCGCCGCCAGCCAGCAATTCCGACTTGAGGCGGGCGCGCTCGACCAGATCGGTTGCCTTGCGCGCCCGGGCGGCGAGACCAGACAGTTCAGCCAGCACCGACGGCGTATTGAGGTCGTCGCACAGCGCCGCCTCCACGGCTTCGGGAAGTTCGTCGTCGGCCACGGCATCCACGTCCGACAACTCGCGCAAGGTGCCATACAGCCGGTCCAGGGTGCGCACGCTCTGCTCGATCAGCGCGTCGGACCAGTCAAGCGGCTGCCGGTAGTGCGCCGACAGCAGCGCGTAGCGCAGGGCTTCGGGTGGATGGGCGTCGAGCAATTCGTGCAGCAGGCTGACATTGCCCACCGACTTGGACATCTTCGCGCCGCCCATGTTGAGCATGCCGTTGTGCAGCCAGAACCGCGCAAACACCTTGCCGCCATGCGCGCAGGTACTTTGCGCCAGTTCATTTTCATGGTGCGGGAACTGCAGGTCCACGCCACCGGCATGGATGTCGATGGTTTCGCCAAGGTGCGCCTCGGCCATTGCCGAGCATTCAATGTGCCAGCCGGGCAATTCGGGCGAGGACGGCTTCCAGAGCACGAAATCGCCGGCATCGCGCTTGTACGGCGCCACCTCGACCCGCGCGCCGGCCAGCATCTCGTCTGGTGGACGCCGCGAGAGGCAGCCGTAATCGGCGAAGCTGGCCACCGAGAACAGCACATGGCCGTCGGCAGCGTAAGCATTGCCCGAAGCGATGAGCGTTTCGATCATCGCGATGATCTGCGGGATATGGTCGGTCGCATGCGGCTCGACGTCCTGCGGTTCCACGCCCAGCCGCGCCATGTCGTCGCGGTACACCGCGGTGAACTTGTCGGTGATGGTGGAGATCGGCACGCCCTGCGCCTGGGCCGCGGCATTGATCTTGTCGTCAACATCGGTAATGTTGCGGGCATAGACCAATCGCGGCAGGCGCCGGCGAAGCAGTCGGGCCAGTACATCGAACACCACCGGCCCGCGCGCATTGCCGATGTGGACATAGTTGTAGACGGTTGGTCCGCACAGGTACATGGTGGCCCGGGCCGGGTCGAGCGGCTCGAACGCCTCGAGGCGGCGGTGCAGGTTGTTGAAAAGTCGGAGTTCCATGGGGCAAGTCTAGCAAGCTGGTGCAGACTGAACGGCACGCTTCGGGCCGGATTCAGGGGCGTAATGCTTGAATCGGATCACTGGCAGGGCAGGGCGGTTCACCGTCGGCCTGCCCATCTGCAAGTGCCGCCAGTCGCATGCAACGGGAGGAAGTGGTGACCATTGCCAGCGCACGAATCGGATTGGCCCTGGCCTGGGTGCTGTGGGCCGGCACGTCCGGTGCAGCGCCGGTGGACGAAAACATCACTTATGGATATGCCCAGGTCATGCGCGCCACGCCGGTGTTCGTCAACGAGCGGGTGAGTGTGCCGGAGGAGCAGTGTGACCAGGCTCGTCCGCCGCACAGGTCGGTTGTCGGTACCGTGGCGGGAGCCATCGTCGGCGGTGCGCTTGGCAACCAGGTCGGCAAGGGCGACGGGCGCAAGGCCGCAACCGTGGCAGGCGCCGTGCTCGGTGGCGCGATCGGTCGCCGCGTCCAACAGGATGCGAAGCCCCGTCCCGGCTGCCGGATGGTTGATGTCGAGCGCGAGCAGCGCCGGCAGGTCGGTTACGACGTCGAGTACAAGTACAAGGGCGAGGTCTACATGTCCCGCCTGCCCATCGATCCGGGCAACCGCCTGCGCGTTCGCGCGTCGGTGATGCCGGCCGATCCCGCCATCGACGGGTCCTGAGCGGTTGCGGGCTTGGGCCACGGCTGACATACTGCGCGCCCATGCCGTCCGCGCCCGCCACCACCGTGTTCCAGAGCTCCGCCCGGATGGCCTCCGGCATGACCTCGCGTGCGCGCCGACCGGGACCCCGATCTTTTGCTGGGTAGCCTGGACGCGTCGCCGTTCACCGCAAAAGCCCAGCTCCGCGCTGGGCTTTTTCGTTTCAGATTTCCGGCAAGACCCGCCACCCCTTCCTGACGACGCTGCACGAACCACGGAACCCGCATGAAGCACTTCCTCAACACCCAGGACTGGACCCGCCCCGACCTCGACGCCCTGCTCGAGCAGGCGACGCGCTTCAAGCGCGATAAATTGGGCGACCAGTTGCGCGGCAAGTCCATCGCCCTGCTGTTCTTCAATCCCTCGCTGCGCACCCGCACCAGCTTCGAGCTGGGCGCGTTCCAGCTTGGCGGGCATGCCGTGGTGCTGGCGCCGGGCAAGGACGCCTGGCCGATCGAGTTCGACACCGGCGTGGTGATGGATGGCGAGGCCGAGGAGCACATCGCCGAAGTCGCGCGCGTGCTCTCGCGCTATTGCGACCTGATCGCGGTGCGCGCGTTCCCGAAATTCCAGGACTGGCAGGTCGATCGCCAGGACCGTGTCCTGCGCGGCTTTGCAAAGCACGCCACCGTGCCGGTCATCAACATGGAAACGATCACCCATCCCTGCCAGGAACTGGCGCATATCCAGGCCTTGCAGGAACATTTCGGCAGCACCGACCTGCGCGGCAAGAAGTACGTGCTGACCTGGACCTACCACCCGAAGGCGCTCAACACCGCCGTCGCCAATTCAGCGCTGACCATCGCCACCCGCTACGGCATGGACGTGACCCTGCTGTGCCCGACGCCGGACTATGTGCTCGATGAGCGTTACATGGACTTCGGCGCCAGGAATGTCGCCGAAAATGGCGGCTCGCTGTCAGTGAGCCATGACATCGCCAGTGCCTATGACGGTGCCGATGTCGTGTATGCCAAGAGCTGGGGCGCGCTGCCGTACTTCGGCCGGTGGGAGCAGGAAAAGCCGATCCGTGATCAGTACAGGCAATTCATGGTCGACTCGGAAAAGATGGCGCGCACCAACAACGGCGTGTTCAGTCATTGCCTGCCGCTGCGTCGGAACATCAAGGCCAGCGATGCGGTGATGGATTCGCCCGCATGCATCGCCATCGACGAAGCCGAAAATCGCCTGCACGTGCAGAAGGCGATCATGGCCGCGCTTGCCAACCAGACCTGAGCCTTCGCCTGAACTGACCCGCACATCGAACTGAACCCACCAACTTCCATGGAACTCCAGCCCATGTCCCAGCAAGACGTCGTCCTCGCATTCTCCGGTGGACTAGACACCAGTTTCTGCGTGCCCTACCTGCAGGAGCGCGGTTACCGTGTGCACACCGTGTTCGCCGATACCGGCGGCGTGGATGCCGAGGAGCGCGCCTTCATCGAACATCGCGCAGCCGAGCTTGGCGTCACATCGCACGTCACTGTGGATGGCGGTCCGGCGATCTGGTCCGGCTTCGTGCGGCCGTTCGTGTGGGCGGGCGAGGGCTACCAGGGCCAGTACCCGTTGCTGGTGTCCGACCGCTACCTGATCGTGGAAGCGGCGCTGGCGCGCTGTGCCGAGCTCGGCACCAGGCTGATTGCGCATGGCTGCACCGGCATGGGCAACGACCAGGTGCGCTTCGACCTGGCGGTGAAGGCACTGGGCGACTTCACCATCATCGCGCCGATCCGCGAGATCCAGAAGGAACACACGCAGACCCGCGCCTACGAGCAGGCCTACCTGGAGGAGCGCGGCTTCGGCGTACGCGCCAAGCAGAAGGCCTACACGATCAACGAGAACCTGCTTGGCCTGACCATGTCCGGTGGCGAGATCGATCGTTGGGAAGCGCCGGGGCCGGAGGCGCGCGGCTGGTGCGCGCCGCGTGCGGAGTGGCCGGTCGCGCCGCTGCAGGTAAAGCTGCGCTTTGAAAACGGCGAGGCGGTGGCGCTGGATGGCGAGGCCATTGCCGGGCACAAGATGCTGGCGAAACTCAATGCACTGTTCGCCGCCTATGGTGTTGGCCGCGGCCTGTACACGGGCGACACCACCATTGGCCTGAAGGGTCGGATCATTTTTGAAGCGCCCGGGCTGACGGCATTGCTGGCTGCACACCGTGCGCTCGAAGAGGCCGTGCTGAGCAAGGCACAGAACCGCTTCAAGCCCGAGGTTGCGCGCAAGTGGGTGGAGCTGGTGTACGAGGGCTTCTACCACGACCCCCTGAAGACCGACATCGAGGCATTCCTGGCGTCCACCCAGCGCTGCGTCAATGGCGAAGTCACGCTGGAGACACAAGGCGGAACCGTCGCGGCCGTGGCCATCGCATCGCCGCACATCCTCAACGCCAAGGGCGCCACCTACGCCCAGTCCGCGGACTGGGGCGTGGAGGAGGCCGAAGGCTTCATCCGCCTGTACGGCATGAGCAGCACGCTGTGGGCCGAGGTCAACCGCTGATGCGCGAGCGAATCCTCCGCCACCTCGAGGCGCTGATCGCCTACGACACCCGCAATCCGCCGCGGGAAATCGGCCCCGACGGCATTTTCGACTATCTGCGCGCGCACTTGCCGGGTTTCGAGTTCACGCTCAGCAACCACGGTGCGGGCGCGGTCTCGTTGCTGGCCAAACGCGGGCATACCGACCGCCTGTTCAATGTGCACCTCGACACCGTGCCATCGTCGCCCGCGTGGACAGCCGATCCGTTGCGCCTGCGCATCACCGACGATCGTGCCATTGGCTTGGGCGCCTGCGACATCAAGGGCGCCGCCGCCTGCCTGGTAGCCGCTGCCGAATCCAGCACCGGCCCGGTCGCGATGCTGTTCAGCAGCGATGAGGAGGCCAATGACCCGCGCTGTATCGGCGCGTTCCTCGCCACCGACCATGGCATGCGCGAAGTGATCGTTGCCGAGCCGACGCAGGCCAAGGCAGTGCTCGCACACCGTGGTATCGCCTCGGTACGGATTGCGTTCCGAGGCCAGGCGGGCCATGCCTCCGCTGAAAATGCCATGTCGCTCAGCGCCGTGCACCAGGCGATGCGCTGGGGCGCGCGTGCGCTGGCAGAAGTCGAAGCCATGTCGCATCCGCGTTTTGGCGGATTGACCGGCCTGCGCTTCAACATTGGCCGCATCGAAGGTGGCATCAAGGGCAACGTGATCGCGCCGCAGTGCGAGGCGCGCTTCAACTTCCGCCCGCTGCCCTCGCAGGCGCCGGTGGATCTGCATGCGCTGTTCCGCGGCCTGGCTGACAGCGACGCGCTGGCCGACTACGAGGAAACTTTTCGTGGCCCCAGTTTGCCCGGGGGCGATGTCGCCGGTGCCGAACGCCGTCGCCTCGAGGCGCGCGACCTTGCCGATGCACTGGACTTGCCGATCGGCAACGCGGTGGATTTCTGGACCGAGGCCTCGCTGTTTTCCGCGGCTGGCTGCACAGCGCTGGTGTATGGCCCGGGTGATATCGCCCAGGCCCACACAGCCGATGAGTGGGTGGCGCTGGAGCAACTCGACGAAGTCGGCGCTGCCTACCTGCGCATCATGGGCGGGCCGCGATGAATGACCTGCGCCCGACCATCGTGCGCCTGCTCTCGAACATGGGCAGCGCGAAGGAAATCCAGCAATACCTGCGCCGCTTCTCGCAACTGGATGCGGCGCGTTTCGCCGTGGTCAAGGTGGGCGGCGCGATCCTGCGTGACGAACTTGACGCGCTGGTGTCCTCGCTCGCCTTCCTGCAGCAGGTTGGCCTGACCCCGATCGTCATCCACGGCGCCGGCCCGCAGCTGGATGAGGCGGTGGCTGCCGCCGGGATCCAGAAGCACACCGTGGACGGCCTGCGCTACACCGATCCGGCCACGCTTGCGGTCGTGCGGCGTATTTCGCAGCAGGAAAACCGCCACCTGGTCGAGGCCCTCCAGGCCCAGGGCGTACGCGCCACGTCGATCACCGCCGGTGTGTTCGAGGCCGAGCCACTGGATGCCGAGCGCTACGGCCTGGTCGGCAAGGTTGTCGCTGTGCATACCGATGCGGTGCTGGCGGCCGTTCGCGCGCGCTCCATTCCGGTCATCGCCTCGCTCGGTGAAACAGTGGGTGGACAGATCCTCAACGTCAATGCCGATTGGGCGGCGAACGAACTGGTCAAGATCCTGCAGCCATACAAGATCGTGTTCCTCACCGGCACCGGCGGACTGCTCGATGCCGATGGCCACCTGATCGACTCGATCAACCTGTCCACCGAATACCAAACACTGATGAACCAGCCCTGGGTGCACTCGGGAATGCGGCTCAAGATGGAACAGATCCACGACCTGCTGATGCAGTTGCCGCCGTCGTCGTCGGTGTCGATTACCCGTCCGGACGAGTTGGCCAAGGAACTGTTCACCCACCGCGGCTCCGGCACCCTGGTGCGTCGCGGTGAGAAAGTGCTCACCGTCGAGGGTTGGGACGGCCTGGATCTCGACAAGCTCAAGACGCTGATCGAGAGCGGCTTCGGCCGCAAGTTGGCACCCGACTATTTCGAAACGACGATTCCCTATCGCGTCTTCGTCAGCGAGCACTACCGTGCCGCGCTGGTGCTGACGATGGAGGAGGGCATCCCGCACCTGGACAAGTTCGCAGTCAGCGAGGATGCCCAGGGCGAAGGCCTGGGCCGCGCCGCCTGGCAGGTGATGCACGATGCCACGCCGAGGCTGTTCTGGCGTTCGCGTTCGGAAAATCCGGTCAATGATTTCTATTTCGACGAGTGCGATGGCTGCCTCAAGGGTGCGAAGTGGAATGTGTTCTGGTATGGGCTGGAGTCCTTCGATGACATCCGCTTCGCGGTGGATCATTGCCGGGCGCGCCCGGCATCGCTGAAGGACTGACATGCCATCGCCGACCACATTGTGGACACAGCCAGTCACGCTTTCCGGTCGCCACGTGCGGCTGGAGCCGCTGGCGATGGAGCATGCGCCGGGCCTGCATGCGGCGGTCGCCGATGGCGAACTGTGGCGGCGTTGGTACACCTCGGTGCCGCAGCAAGATGGTGTCGAGGGCTATATCTCCACCGCGCTGAAGGGCCAAATGTCCGGAACCGACCTGCCATTCGTGGTGCGCGATGCCGATGGCACGATTGTCGGCAGCACGCGTTATTGCCGGATCGAGCAGGACAACCATCGGCTTGAGATCGGCTATACCTGGTACGCCGAGCGCGTGCAGCGCACCGGGTTGAATTCCGAAGCCAAGCGCCTGCTGCTGGGGCACGCATTCGAGACGCTTGGCGCAATCGCGGTCGAGTTCCGGACCCACTGGTTCAACCACCGCTCGCGCGTCGCCATCACCCGGCTCGGCGCGAAGCAGGATGGCATCCTGCGCAATTCCTCGCGCAGTCCCGGCGGTGGATACCGCGACACGGTGGTGTTCTCTATCATCGAGTCGGAGTGGCCGGTCGTGCGCTACAACCTCGACCAGATCCTGGCCCACGGAGGCAAACGCCCATGAGCGTGACGATCGGGCTGATCGGTGCCCGCGGCCATGTCGGCAGCGAGCTGATCCGGCTGTTTGCCGATCACCCGGACTTCGAACTGGTGTTCGTCGCATCGCGTGGCCGTGCCGGCAAGGCACTATCGGAGTACGAGAACGGTGCGCCCGACTTGCGCTACAGCAACCCCACGGCCGACGAGGCCGCCGCGCTGGGCGCCGATGCGCTGGTGCTGGCACTGCCCAATGGCATGGCGGCGGAGTTCGTGGGCGCCGTGGATGCGGTTTCACCGTCAACCGTGGTATTGGACCTGTCTGCCGACTATCGCTTCGATGACCACTGGTACTACGGCCTGCCCGAACTCACCCGCGCCAGGGCACCGGGTGCGAGGCGCATTTCCAATCCCGGCTGCTATGCCACGGCCATGCAGCTGGCATTGGCTCCCTTGCGCGGCATGCAGTCGGCGCCTGCGCAATGCTTCGGCGTGTCGGGCTATTCCGGTGCCGGCACCAGCCCGTCGGACAAGAACAATCCGGACACGCTGCGCGACAACCTGATCCCCTATTCGCTGGTCAACCATATCCATGAACGCGAGGTTGCGCGCCAGCTCGGCCAGCCGGTCGAGTTCATGCCAGCCGTGGCGCCGCATTTTCGCGGCATTACCATGACGGTCAATGCGCACCTGTCGCGCGCGGTGTCGCGCGAGGAAATCGTCGACTTGTTCGAGGCGCAATATCGTGACGAGCCGCTGGTCGAGGTGCTCGACACTGCGCCCTGGGTCAGCCAGATCGCCGGCCGGCATGGCGTGCAGATCGGCGGCTTTACCTTGTCGGCCGACGGGCGCAGGCTGGTGCTGGTGGCGACGCTCGACAATCTGCTCAAGGGCGCGG
>JBBRZU010000061.1:0-15977 GCA_038236425.1 Lysobacterales bacterium | reverse complement strand
TTCCACGACATGGCCTTCGGGCTTGAGCTCCGAATGCACGTGAATGATGGTGCCGTCCTGGGCAATGACATACGAGGTGCGGTTTGACCACGACGGCTTCAGCAGCAGGGTCGAGTCGTAGCGCTTGGCAATCTTTGCACCCTCGTCGGCCGCCACTGCGAACTTGCCGCTGCAGTACTCGGTTTCCTTCGAGAAGGCGGCCAGCTCACTGGTATTGCCCGCAGTCACGCCGATGACCGTGGCCTTGTGTGCGGTGAACTTCGGGATCGCCTGCGAGAACAGGTGCGCTTCGATGTTGCAGCCCGAGGTATGCGCGGCCGGGAAGAAGTACACAACGACCGGACCTTTCTTCAACGCGTCGGCGAGGTGGAAGCTGGACTTCTCGCCGGCAAGGTAGGACGGCGCAGTGAAATCGGGTGCCTTCGCGCCGACTTTGAGGGCGGCGATGGCCGGCGATACGAGGGTGGCGGCAACAAGCAGGGCTGCCAGCGGGCGAGCGATCTGGGTGGTCATGACGGTGCTCCGGGGGCAGTGCTCGAGGCCGGCAGAGTACACCAAGCGGGCATTGCGGCTGCGTGAAGCCGCCGCGCCCGGCAGGCATGTGGTGGCGCCTGCAGCCCGGTCGCAGCGGGATCGGTTAGGCTTCCGGTTCAGGGGACATTGCCGGGGAAAACCATGCGTCGCACGACCTTTGTTGTCGTTTTCCTGATGGCGGGCTGCGCCGCCTCGCCCGAGCCGCCTGCAGCGCCCGCCGCCAGCACCGCAAGTACCGCCAGCAGCATCGCCGCGCCTGCCGGGCAGATCGCCCAGGTCGCGCCGCCCGCCGGCAATCCGGTCGAAGGCCTCCGGGTGGCCACGCGCGTCGGCTGCACCGGTTGCCACGGCAAAGACGGCGCCGGTGCGGAACTGTGGGAGAACCCGGGCAAGTACCGACTCGCCTCGCCAAACATCACTGAAAAGCGCGAGCTTTATGATGATGCTGCCTTGGCCGCTTTCCTGCGCCACGGCAAGACGCACGACGGGCACCAGCCGTTCGGCATGCCGTTCGTGATGTTCGCGCACCTCAGCGATCGGGAAGTGCGCGACATCACCGCCTGGCTGCGCGCCCTGCCTGCGGCCACGAATCCAAAACGCCCGGTGAGCTGGTTTGCCGATGACGTGGGCAAGCAGATCGCCGCCGGCACGTTCGACGAACAAGTCCAATGGAGTGCGGCAGCAAACACCGTTGCACCCGCCGAGCCGCCGACCGAGCCGATGGCGCTGGGCCAGCACCTGGCCATGACCACTTGCAGCGAATGCCATGGCCCGGACCTCAACGGCTATAAGGGCGATAACGCGCCGCCGCTGATCGTCGCCAAGAGCTATTCGGCGCAGAACTTCATGCGCCTGATGCGTACCGGCATCACCGCCAGTGGCAAGACGTCAACGTCGGGCCTGATGTCCGAAGTCGGGAGCGGGCGCTGCCCGGCGATGACCGACGACGAGGTGCATGCCTTGAAGGCCTATCTCGACGCCCGCTGATGACGCGGCGCGTCGCCTAGCGCCTGGATTCCGCAAGCGTCGCTGCAGACAGGGCGCGGGCTTGCTGGTCCGCGCTGCCCACCACGAGTTGGCTCACCTCCAGCCAGGTGCTCCAGTAGCGCAGGTTTTCCATCAGCCCGGCGGTACTGCGGTAGGTCGCCAGCACCGCTCCGGCGGCCTGCTCTGGAATAGGCGACGGGCAATCCACCAGCTCCTGCTCGATGCCTTCCAACTGGCGGAAGCAATGCGACCAGATGTACTTCTGCACCGCGGTCGGCGTCACGCCGCGGATCTGTTCCCGATAGACCGGATTGTGGTGCAGTATCTCGCCGATCACGCCGCCTCCGGTCATGCGGTAATAGCTCGACAAGCGCTTGCGCAGCGACTCGTCGCCAATCAGGTTCATCTCACCCGCGTCACGCAACTCCAGGAAGCTGGTGTCCTCAAGTTCAAACGGCATGAGCTATCCCGCCTGGTAGTACGCCAGCACCGTTTTCCAGGCCGATCCGTCCACCAGAGCGCCGCTTTCGCCATGGGCAATCGCCTGGTCGGCGTAGTTCGACACCTGATGCCAGAACGCTTTGGTACTGGCGATGCGGGCGATATCCTGCTGCAGGTCGGCGTGGATGCGCACGGCGTAGCGATGGCCGCGGGCGCGGTCAAGCCGGTCCTGGTTCCAGTTGCTCACCTGCAATGCGATCAGGATGCCGACGATCACGATCAGCAATTCGATCCCCGCCGCGGTCCAGTCGTGCGCGCGCAGGCGCTGCGTGAGTTTTGCCAGGCTCATCCAGTGCTCCCCTGCCGCGCCCCTGCGGCTGGCGACATCATGGCGCAATTCGCCGAGGCATACACGCGTCACTCCCGGCGAATGGTCTCGGACAAGTGCGCCACCGGCAGGCCCAGCACGCGCACCGTCGCGCGGTTGAATGCGGTGCGGCCATCGGGCTGCAGATAGAGCCACTGTTCCATCGTACTTGCCTTGCCCATCCGGTAGCGCAGGTGGAAGCTGTTGCCGTCCGCGCGCGCAGTGACAGGGCCCGCCGCGCCGCTGAGGGTGCCGGCATAGCGATGCGCATCGAGGCGGCGAATGAAGAAGTTGCGGCGCTGTACCTCGCCGTCAACGAAACGGATCTCCTGTTCCAGGACGAACAGGCCATCGGGGCTCTGGCGGCCAGTGCTGGCGACGGTGAATCGTCGATCCGCGCGTCCGCGCACAGCGAGCGTGCCGTCGCCATGCGTGGCGCCGGCGAAAAAGACTTCGGGCTGGAATGCCGGCGTTGGCGCCGGCGATTCGGACACGCCAAATCCACCAAGGCAGCCGCAGAGCAGCACGGCGAGCGTCAGGGCAAGCGGAAGGGCTGACCGCAGCACGGTATGTCGCAGAAACGCTTCGATCACGGGACTTCCTTGTCCGCCGGGGCGCATCCCCATCCTCACGCTACCCCACCGGGGCTGACAGTGCCGTGAGCATGCAGGGAGCAATCCACTGCACCCCAAGGTGAATTCACTCGATTAACGCCGGCTTTACGGCCGCGAAACGCGCAGTTAAGCCGTGCAGGAGGAAGCTGGGTTTCCAGTCCCCGACAGGGACGACACTGGGAGCAGGACATGGCTTACATCGATGGTCTCGTACTGGCGGTGCCGACCGCCAACAAACAGAAATACCTGCAGCATGCAAAGAAAATGGATGCGCTGTTCCTCGACCTCGGCGCGCTTCGTGTGCTCGAGTGCTGGGGCGACGACGTGCCCGAGGGCAAGCAGACGGATTTCCGCCGCGCCGTATTGGCAAAAAGCGACGAAACCGTCGTCCTGGCCTGGATCGAGTGGCCCGACAAGGCGACGCGCGATGTTGGCATGGAGAAATTCATGGGCGACCCGCAGACCAACCCGAAAATCCATCCGATGCCGTTTGATGGCATGCGGATGATCTTCGCCGGATTCCAGCCGATCCTCGAGTTGGGTGCGACGCTTGACGTGGACACCCTGCCGACGCACACGCCTTCGAAGAAGGGCGACCACCGCGGTGCGGGGGCGGGTGCCAAGCACTGAGGCCCGCGAGGTTATCGCCATACGGGAGTGATGCGTCATCGGGCGCCGGGCTGGTGCAGATGCCTGGCGCTTGATGCGGGGGTGGGGTGGGGTAGACTGCGTCGCGGCTGAAGCCGCTCCCACAGCGGCTGAAGCCGCTCCGACAGCGGCTGAGGCCGCTCCCACATTTAGGGGCGGGTGTGATCAATAATGATGTGTTGCGTAGTGTGCGTTACATGCTCGACTTGAGTGACGGAGCGGTGCTTGAGTTGGCGCGCCTGGCGGATCCTGGTTTCATCATCGACCCGGCTGAGGTGCAGGGCTTCCTCAAGAAGGATGGCGAGGCGGGCTTCGAGGAATGCAGCGACCGCATGCTTGCCCACTTCCTCGACGGGCTCGTCCTGCACTACCGCGGTCGCGACGAAAGCAAGCCCGCACGCCCGGTCGAAGCGCGCATCACCAACAACCTGGTGCTGAAGAAGCTGCGGGTCGCCTTCGAGTTGAAGGACCTGGACATGCACCAGATCTTCGAGGGTGCCGGTTTCCCGGTATCGAAGCCGGAACTGTCGGCGCTGTTCCGGCTGCCCGGGCATCGCAACTTCCGTGCCTGTGGCGACCAGCTGCTGCGCAATTTCCTGAAGGGCCTGACGCTGCGCGTGCGCGGCTGATCGGAGGCGCTGCCGACCTCACGCGCAGCTGACCTCACGCGCGGCTGTCTTGATGGGTCGGACAAGCGTCCGGCGCAAGACGCATTACCAGTGTTTCGGCAGCGGCTTCAGGATGATCATGCGGCGCTGGTCGTCGCGATCCATGAAGCCACCACGCGACAGGTCACGCAGGATGTGGTTGACCATCTCCCGCGTCGCCCCGACGCGATCGGCCATTTCCTGCTGGGTCAGCTCGGTCGGAATCAACCGGACGGAGCCCTCGTCCACCGCAAGCCGGTGGAGCAGGTCCACCGTGCGCTCATACACACCGCTGAACGCCAGGCTCCGGGTCTGCTCGGTGGCGTGGCGGACGCGGGCGATCAGCTTGACCACGAGGCACTCGGTGAACTCCGGATACGCTTTCATGAAGTCTCGGAACTCCTCGGGACCGACGACCGCGCACTGGACCTGGCTGATCGCCTTGGCAGAGGCCGAGCGCGGCCCGCCATCAAGAAACATTTCCCCGAAGAACTCACCCGGCTGCAGGACGTTGTAGATCAGCTGGCGACCACGTTCATCACGGGTGTAGACCTTCACCTCGCCCGACACCAGGATATAGATGGCATCGGAAACTTCGCCCTCGCGGATCAGCACATCGTCCGGCGCGTAGCTCCGGAGATCGCCGCGCTCGGAAAGGCTCCGAAGGAGCGACGCCGAAAGCAGCGCCCGAGTTCCGTCTGGCATGAATGGTCTCAATTCTGGGAATCAATCGAGGGACCATACGCGACTGCGTCCGCAGCAACAGCACAATGTGAAATATTTACTCGGGGCACTGACCATGAAGTGAGCGCTGCATCACGCGCATCTGCCAAGCCACCGCAGACAGCGTCACGGTCCGGCAGCTGCCCCGCCCAATTGAGTGCGGCCGCCTGCGCCCGGCCGGGCGGCCTGCCGTTCCGGCCCTCCATGCTAACCTGATCACTTAGTGCCCAAGGGCCGGGGAACCGATGGACAACGTGCCGGACCGATTGGTTGCCGCCCTGGCCGACCGTTATCGCATCGAACGTGAAATCGGCGAAGGCGGCACCGCCATCGTCTATCTGGCCGAAGACCTCAAGCACCAGCGCCGCGTCGCCATCAAGGTACTGCGCCCGCAGGTGGCCGCTGCCCTGGGCCCGGAGCGCTTCGAGGACGAGATCCGCATCGCCGCGCGCCTGCACCACCCGCACATCCTGCAGGTGTTCGATTCCGGCGAAGCAGATGGCTTCCTGTATTACGTCATGCCCTACGTGGAAGGCCAGAGCCTGCGCGAGCGCATCCAGCAAGCCGACCCGATGCCCTACCCCGTTGTCGCGCGCCTGCTCTACGAGGTCGCTGACGCTTTGGCGGAGGCGCACAAGGCCGGCATCGTGCACCGCGACATCAAGCCAGAGAACATCCTGCTGGCCGGCAAGCACGTGGTGGTGACCGACTTCGGTATCGCCAAGGCGATCAGCGACGCCAGCGAGCGCAAGTCCAGCACCAGCCTGGGCATGGCCCTGGGCACGCCGGCCTATATGTCGCCCGAGCAGGCCTCGTCGGATCCTGCGCTGGACCATCGCGCCGACATTTACGCGCTGGGCATCGTCGGGTACGAGATGCTCGCAGGCCACACGCCCTTCAGCGGCAGCGCGCAGCAGGTGCTGACTTCGCATCTCACCACCAAGCCCGAGGCGATCTCCGTCGCACGACCCGGCGTACCTGCAGGCCTGGCCAATGTCGTGATGCGTGCTCTCGCCAAGGATCCGGCAGAACGCTGGCAGAGCGCCGAGGCGATGCAGGAACAGCTCGAGCCGCTGCTAAACACCACCTCCAACAGTGGCTGGACGCCGACCGTGGCGATGCCGGCAACCGCGCGCGACGGCAAACCACGCACGCTGGCCATCGGCATCGCCGGGGCTGCTGCGCTGGGCGTAGTCGGCTTGCTGGCATGGAATCGCATGCACACTCCCGCAGCGCCACCCGCAGATGCAGTCGCCGGTACAAGCGCAGCAGCGGCAGACGCAGCAGCCGCGGCAAGCGCCGCCACCGCAAGGGCCGATGCCGGCATCAATCCAAAATCCATCGCCGTGCTGCCGTTCGAAAACCTCAGCTCGGACAAGGACAACGCCTACTTCGCCGAAGGCATCCAGGACGAGATCCTCACCCGCCTGGCCAAAGTCGGCGACCTCAAGGTGATCTCGCGCACTTCGACCCAGCGCTACGCCAGCCAGCCCGATAACCTCAAGGAAATCGCCAAGGCACTTGGCGTGGCCAACATCGTCGAAGGCAGCGTGCAGAAAGTCGGCGATGCGGTGCGCATCAACGTGCAGCTGATCCGCGCCAACACCGATGTGCACCTGTGGGCCGAGAGCTACGACCGCAAGCTGGTGGATGTGTTCGCGATCCAGAGTGAAGTCGCCACCGCGATTGCCACAGCGCTCAACGCGCACATGACCGATGCCGAGCAGCAGCAGGTGGAACGCAAGCCTACGCAGAATGCCGCTGCCTACAGCGCCTACCTCAAGGGGCTGAGCCTGGGCAGCAAGACGATCGCCAACTGGGACCTGATCGCGCGCGCCCGCGATTTCTTCCTGGAGGCCATCCGCCTGGACCCCGACTTCGTCGAGGCTTACGCCCATCTGCAGGATTACGACAGCCTGCTGTACTTCAATGGCATCGATGCAACCCCGGCCACCCTAGCGCGCATGAAACATTCGTCCGAGACCGCGATGCGACTGCGGCCCGACTCCAGCGAGGCTTGGATAACGGTCGCCTTTTACAAGTACCGGGGCCTGAACGATTACCAGGGCGGCCACGATGCCTTCGAAAAAGCGCTGGCCCAACTGCCAAACGACGCCCGGGTGCTCGGTGCGCTGGGTGCGATCGAACGCCGCCTCGGCAAGATGGATGATGCCTTCGCGCATGTCGAGCGCGCGGAGAAACTGGATCCCGCGTCACCCCTGTGGCCCGAATTCCTGAGCCAGATGTACGTTGCGCAACGGCAATTTCCCGAAGCCCGTGCCGCACTGGACCGTGGGCTGGCGCTGTCGCCAGATGATCGTCTCCTTGCCACCGAAAAGATCAACGTCTGGCTGGACGAAGGCGACCTGCAGGCCGCAGGCAAGGCACTCGCGGCGCTGCCACCGATGGACAAGGACCCGTCCGGTCGCGATGGCGCGCAGTCAACCTACGAGGTGTACCGCCGGGACTTCGATTCGCCGCTCGCACGCGCGAAGGTCGCTGTGGCCAAGGCCGAGGCCGGGCCCAAGGGCGCGCGGGATCGCTTGAGGGCGCACTCGTTCATGGGCTTCCTGCTCAAGATGAAAGGCGATCGCGCTGGGGCCGACGCGCAATTCCGCTTGGCAAAATCGGAACTGCTGCCGCTCATGGCCGCCAGCCCGGAGCCAAGCCAGTTGGCTCCGCAGGCGGCCAGGATCGAAGCCGAACTGGGAAATCCCAAGGCCGGTCTGGCCACGCTGGATCACGCCCTGCTTGTCTTCAAGAACGACCTGCCAGCGACCGCAAGCTTTCTCGGCCTCAAGGCCGCGATCCTCGCGCAATCCGGCGACCCAACCGCCGCCATCGCGCTGCTGCAGCGCTCGCTCGCCATGCCCTATGGCATCACGCAGGCGCAACTGCGCCTGGATCCGGATTGGGATCCGCTGCGCAAGGACCCGCGCTTCCAGGCCTTGCTGGCAAAGCCGGCGGGCAAGTAATCCAGCACCCGTTGACCCGAGCTGCAGCTCTTCCGCAGCACTTGATCGAAGCGCGTGGTCGACGCCTATGCCGGCGAGTTGAATCGTTTGGTGTGAATTATTTCCGTTGCGCGTCGCAAGCCCGGAATGGTCCGATACCGGCTGCGTAAACGCAGCGAATGCCGCCAGCAGACTGACTGTCGCGGGCCGCGACACATCCGGTGCACCTACCAGCGAGCAACGGAATGCCGAACTACGGACACGCGGAATTCGACCACGCCGACACGGGCTTTGCCGATGGCGACAATTTCGTCATCCAATTGGACGATGACGGCAAGCTCTGGGACGCAGCCCATGCACAACGGGTGCTCGATACGGTCAGCCGGTCGGCGGAATCAACCAACACGATCGTTTCGGTGTACGTCCACGGGTGGCACCACAATGCCGCACCAGGCGACGCCGATGCCGCCGCATTCCTGGAGCAGCTCGAAGCAACCCGCGAGCTGCTCGCCGGAAAGCCACACGTGGATACCCGCCTGCGCCTGACCGGCAGCGGAAAGCTCCGGGTGATCGGCATCTATGTCGGCTGGCGGGGCAAGTCCCTGCCGATGCCGCTCGATTACCTGACTTTCTGGGGCCGCAAGGCCGCGGCCGAGCGGGTCGGCCAGCGCGACCTGGCCGGATTCATGCAGAATCTGCGAAGCATCCACGCAGGATGCGGGCGGCGCCGACCGGGCGCGCGCGGCGGCACCTTCATGGGGCTGGTCAGTGTCGGCCGCGGCCTGGGTGGCCAGGTCCTGTTCCGCGCAACGCGCGCCGAGTTCGAACAACAGCTCAAGGCAGGCGTGGCCAGGTCGGCTGCCGGGCGCAGGCCACCGGAGGGTGGGCTCGGCGGCTACGGCGACCTCGTGGTGCTGCTCAATCCGGCTATCGACGCACTGCAATACGAATTGATCCACCAGTTGAACAGCAGAATGTCCTACGGCAGGAGCCAGCCGCCGCGACTGTTGATCCTGTCATCGGCCAATGCGTTCGGGCGCAGGATCTTCTTCCCGCTGGCGCGCTGGCTTCGGGCAGTCTTGGGTGGCCCGGCTGGTGCCGAGGACGAACTGCGGCGCACGGCGTTGGGCGAGCACGCGCCGCACCGCACGCATGACATCGCGCCGGCCTATGGCCGCAGCGCAGGCGATCCTGTCCGGCGCATTCACGAGCACGAACGGAGCATCGATTTCGACCTGACCAATGTTCCCTCGCTGGGCCGATTCAAGCTCGTCCCGACCGGGAACCACAAATTGTTCAGTCCTTTCCTGGTCGGCCACGCGGACGCCGCGGTCATCCGCAGCCAGGGCGATGCGTTCGAAGCTGCTCTGCTGGATTTCGTGGCGGATTATCTGGAAGTCGCCAGCGCCAAAAGCCTGATCCGTGGCGCCACGCCGGAAGAAAGGGTCCAGGCGGTCGCGTGACCGTGAACGCGTCGTCCGGGCAGCGCCCGCCATATACGATGCACTCGCCCTCGATTCACCTGCGGCCGGCAGGTTCCGCGTTGCGCGCGCCGCGCGCGGATCTGGACCCTAACCACTCCGTGGAGGCATCGGCACGACACGGCCAGTTCTGGACGGTCTCGATGCCCGAGGGAAACCGACACCTGTAAAGGGTCGAGCGCTTCGCCGCCGCAGCGAGACGGGCGCGATCATCCTCGGCCCATGTCTCGCGCGCTTGCGCTGCCCGCTGCTCGGCAGCGGCCCGGGCGACTTCGGGAATGCGATCCTGCGCTGCGGCAAACGCCATGTCATCCAGATCCTGCTCGGCGTGATACCAGCGCTCGCCGCCCACGACCAAAGCAATCACGAAGATGCTCGCGGAAATCCTGACCAGCGCATCGTCCGTGGATGCGATTGAGCGCATGCGCCGAAGCTGCCACCGGTCGCTCATTCACATCCCCTGGGCTGGGCAATCCCGTGCACGGCAAGCGATGCAGGACTGCGACCAACGACCATACGCGACCGCCGGGTCGCGTGGGGGCAGGTGTGAATTATTTACGTACGGTGTGAATTGGTAACGTCGGCCCTGCTGATTCTGCGGGCTGGCAGCGTGTGCTTCGCGCTGCTGCTCGGCTGGTGGCTGGTCGCGGGCGATATCTTCCTGGCCGCGCCGACTGGTGGATAATCGGCCCCGGAGGTGACGCCATGCAATTGTCCGGCCGGTCCAGTTCGCACTTCACCCGCATCGCGCGCATGTTTGCCGCCGAGTGCGAGGTTGCATACGACTTCCACATCATCCGCGACCTGATGTCTGCCGACCCCGACGACTACGGTGGCAATCCGGCGCTGAAGATGCCGACGCTGGTGGACGAGGATGGCAACTGGTTTGGCTCATTGGGCATCTGCCGCGAGCTGGCACGGCAATCTGCGCTCGACCTGTACATCGTCTGAGCCGACCAGCTCACCTCCGCGCTCGCCTGCAACACGCAGGAAATGGTGCTCAGCGCCATGGCCAGCGAAGTGGCGCTGGTGATGGGCAAGGCCACCGGCGTGCCCGCCGACAACACGCACCAGGCCAAGCTGCGCGCCAGTCTGCTGGGCACGATGCACTGGCTCGAAGACAACGCCGCGGCGGCGATTGCCGCACTCCCGCCCGCGCGCGATCTCAGCTACCTGGAGGTGTCGTTGTTCTGCCTGGTCGAGCACCTGCCGTTTCGCGAGGTGCTGGCGATGGACGATTACCCGGCGCTGCGTGCATTTGCCGCGCACTTCGGCCAGCGCAGCTCGGCGAAGGCGACACCATTCAAGTTCGACTTTCCGACGTAGCCGGGAGCTCACCCCGAGGCTAGCCGGATTTGCGGTGCTTCAGGTGCGCCGGCGCATGTCCGAGCATCGCGCGCCGTTCGCTGACCTGTTCGGCCAGCCACTGGCACCACTCCCACAGCTTTGGATTGCCGGAGCGTTCGCGTTCGCGTGTGACCCAGGCATGGCCGCGCGACCAGAACACCAGCACCACGCCGCCAAGCAGGTCGTCGACCATCTCCAGCGATACCAGTTTCAGATGGACCATGTAGCCGATCGACTCCAGGCGCATGCCGAAGTTGAGCAGCGCGTCGCCCTGCCCGTCGCCGCTGGCGTCCACTTGCTCGGCGCTGGCCTCGGCCGGCAATTGCGCCAGCGCGTGCACGGCGCGGGTCCAGGTGTCGCCCTGGGCGCTCTGGATGAAGGCCATGGCGGCCTGGTCGCGGCGCTGCAGGTTTGCCTGCCGCACCTGCAGCCCGGCGAAGACCAGTGCCACGATGATGGCGAGGGTGGAGATCAGGCTGAGCCAGCCGTTGAGGTCGAGGGCAGTCATGGGCGGAGTTTACCGTTTGCGCTCGGTTGAGCGGCAGATTCGGGCGCTGGCTCCGAATGGCGCGTTCGGACGGGGACTCCGGATGGTCGGTCGGACGTCCGCGGCGATCACGAGCCTGCGCTAAACGACAATCCGGCGACGGTGGCGCACCCTGTCCCTGACTGGTGATAATCCAACCTCACCTTCGCCAGGCCGACGCATGGACTCCACCCGCTTGCCCGCGACCGCGCCGCGCTACGCATTGCGCGCCCGACTGTTCCACTGGTGGATGTTCGGCTTCGTCGCGCTGGCCTACCTGTTCGTCAACCTGATCGATCTTTATGAGCGCGGCACACCGCTGCGGCGTGCGGTGACGCAGAGTCATTTCCTCGCCGGCCTGGTCGTACTGGCACTGGTGCTGCCGCGCCTGCTGCACCGGATGCGCAACGCGGCGCCGCCGATCGTGCCGCCAATCGCAAACTGGGAGGCGCAGTTTTCTCGCCTCACGCACTTTCTGCTGTATGCCTTCCTGCTGGTGCAGCCGCTCATGGGCCTTACCTCGCTGTGGTTGAACGGACGCGGCATCGGCATCCCGTTCACCACGCTGGAACTGCCCTCGCCGTTCGCCAAGAGCCACGACCTGGCCGAGCAGATCGAGGAAATCCACGGCTGGATCGGCACGGTGTTCTATTACGTGATCGGCCTGCACATCATTGCTGCACTGTGGCATCACTTCTATCGCCGCGACAATACGCTCAAGCGGATGCTCTGACGCAGACACGGCCTTGCCCCGGCGGGGTCGGCGTCATCTGGGTTGCCTGCCTGGGCGCGACCTGATTTAGACTCCGCCCATGGCGACCTCCGTCGATTCGCCGCAAGCCCGTTCCTGGTGGACCACGCTGCCCGGCGCGGTCCTGCTGGTTGCCATGATCCGCGCCTTGCCCGCCTGGTGGCTGGTGGCGTGGCCCGTGCTCACCGTCGCCGACCCTGCGCGCCATGCGGGACACAATCCCTTCGTGTATGTGTATGTGTATGCGCATGCGCTCGGCGGCACCTGCATGCTGGTGTTCGGCTCGCTGAATCTTTACATCGGCGCGACCCGGCGCTGGCTGCGGCCTGGATGCTCTGCGCCGGCATGGGTTGGCGCGCGGCCCGCAATCCTCGCTTCGACAACCATCGCGCGTGGATGATCCGCAGCTACGTGCTGGCATGGTCGTTCGTGCTGTGCCGGCTGATCGGCAAGGTGCCCGCGCTCGCGGTGCTTGGCGAACTGGGCAACGGTGCCGCGCTTGGCTGGCTGAGCTGGATGGTGCCGCTGGCCATCGTCGAGGTCGTGATGTTCGTGCATGGCGACGCCGTGTTTGCGTGGATTGTCCTGCTGGTGATGCAGGTCAGCCTGGTGCACACGCGGCGCCTGGACGTCCACCGGCGGCTGGGCTTGCTGTCGCTGGCGTTGGTGCCGCTGATCGTTGTTTCCACCGCACAACTCGGCGTCTTCGTCATGCATCGCGACCTGGCAGCCGGGCTGGGAGAAATCGCAACGTCCACGCTGGTCGGGACGATCACGACGCCGCTGATGTTTACCGCGCCGGTCGCCGCCGCACTCCACTATCGGCGCCAGCCCGAGTTTCACAAGCGCCTGATGTGGCTGGCGACGGTCGCGATCCTGTGGCTGGCGTTCTTCCGCTTCCGCCACTATTTCCCGCCGATGCAACGACCCGACATCTGGTTTGGTTTCGTGCCGCCGGCGCTCGTAGTGCTTGGCTCGATGTTGTGGGACCGGCTCGCGATCGGACGTGTCCATCCCGCATACCTGATCGCAGGCACGGCGGTGATCGCGGAGAGCCTGCTCGAAGTATTGCTATTCGATTCCGCAGGATGGCGTGTGCTGGGCCATTGGCTGGCGGAGCGGCTCGCCTAGGTAGGCACGCATCAATGCGTCAGTTGCTCTTGCAGGCCTCATAGACGTAGTCGTCGAGCTGGCGGATCAAGTCGAAGGTGCGGTTGTTGCCGACCTGGCGATAGACGCCGTCGCGATAGCGCTTGGCCGCGTCGCAACGGGACTGGTTGCCACTGGACTGTGGACCTGCCGAATACACCACTGGCGCAGGGCGGTCACCGAACATCTGTGTGTATTTCGCGACTTCGGCTTCGTGCCGCGCAGTGTCCGCGGCGCGCTGCCGTGCCTCAGCTGCCTCACGTTCATCGCTGGGCAGCGGGCGCGACCACTCTGCCTGCGTGTCGGTGCTGCACGGCCAGTCCTGGATGGCGACCGTGCCCGAGGCATCGCGGCATTTGTACAGCGTTAGCTGGTTGCTGGAGATGGTCAATCGCGTCGGGCCGGTTGGCGCCTGTTCGTTGCTGGCTTGCTCCGCGCGGCGCGCCGCATCGGCAGCGGCTTCATGCTGTGCCTGCACCAAGGCGAGCGCTTGGGCTGCCTTGGCGGACCGATGCCAATGGACCCCGGCTGCCAGCAACGCGATAACGATGACGCCCGCTGCGATCTTGATCAGCATGTCATCCGACGATGGGGGCGGTCTGCGGCGCGGTGGTGGCCATTGATTGGGCATACGGAACGACGATAACCGACCGCCGTGCCTCGCGCCTAGCCCCCCGTTTCACTGGCAGCCAGCTTGGCGCGCGTACTCTCCAGACTGACTATCCATCGGAAGGAAGGCTGCCATGACTGCTGATACCAAGACCCCGCTGGAGCACGTGAGCGACACCGTGAACCAGCTCAAGGAAATGCGCCACTACGCCAAGAACAACGTCGAGCAACTGACCACGCAGTGGCTGCTGTTTGATGGTGAATTGAAGAAGCTCAAGCAGGCCGAGAGAATCGAGGCGTTGATGACGCGCCAGGGCGAGATGTACGCCTCCCTGGAGACGGACATCACGGCACTCGAGGAACTGGAGGCAGAACTGACGCCGAAGGTGGAAGAAGCCGAGGCAGCGACCCCGGCAAAGTCCAAGCACTAGTCGATTCGTCGGCCAAGGCGGTCGGTCGGCGCGCGTCCCTGGGCGCCGTGATTGGTCGCACAATAGCCCGATGACAAGGCACGGTGGCAAACGAAAGTCCCTCGCCCGCCGTGCCCGCGAGCGCGCGGGTGCGCCGCTGCATGCCATCGCCCACCACAAACATGGAATCGCCTCGCGCTTCGCCAAGTTCCGCACCGCCGGCGCCGGCGGCATCGTGGCTTTTCTGGCGGTGCTTGGCCCGGGCTTGCTGGCGGGCTTGTCGGACGACGATCCAGCCGGCATCACCACGTATTCCATCCTCGGCGCCGACCATGGTTATCGCCTGCTCTGGATCATTCCCGCATCAACCATCCTGTTGATCCAGTTCCACCTGATGGCCGTGCGCCTGGGCGCTGCGACAGGCAAGGGTTTTGTTGGCGTGATCCGGCATCACTGGGGACACAGTTGGGGCTATGTGGCGGTGCTTGGATTGCTGTTCGCCAATTTCGGCACGATCTGCGCCGAGTACGCGGGCATCTCCGCCGCTGGCTCGCTGGTGCACATTCCGTCCTGGGTCAGTACGCCGGTTGCGGCGGTACTGATCTGCCTGGTGGTGGTGCTGGGCTCCTTCCATCGGGTTGAACGCGTGCTGCTGGTGATCTCCTCCACGCTGGCCCTGTATATCGTCGATGGCATCCTGGCCGCGCCGGACTGGACCGCGGTCTGGCAAAACTCGGTCATCCCGCACATGCCGACCAACAAGTTGGGCTGGATCGCCATCGCTGCCGCGCTCGGCACCACGCTTGCGCCCTGGGGCCTGACCTTCATCCAGTCCTATGCCGTAGACAAGAAGATCACCGTCGCCAACCTGCGTTGGGAGCGGGTGGACGTGGTCATCGGCTCGGTGCTGACCGGCGTCATCGGCCTGGCTATTGCGGTGGCCTGCGCGGCGACGCTCAATCGCGCCGGCGTGCACATCAAGGATGCCGGCGACGCGGCGAGCGCATTGCAGCCACTGGCCGGCTCCTTTGCAACCGTGTTGTTCGGCGCCGGTCTGCTCGGCGCATCGCTGTTGGCCGCGGCGATTGTTCCGCTGGCCACCGCCTATTCAATCGCCGAAGGCATTGGCTCGCCGGCATCGTTGGACCTGGACTCCAAGCATTTCCAGTATTTCTATGCCGCCTTCATCGGCCTGACCATCGCCGCTGCGAGCGTGGTGGCCTTGCCGGGCCTGTCGCTGATTCCGCTCATCTACGGCAGCCAGGTGATCAACGCGGTGATGCTGCCCTTGCAGGTGATCGCCCTGACCATTCTGGTGGGCAACCCAACGATGATGGGCGAGGCACGCTTGGGCCGCGCCGCGTTTTTCGGTGCCTGGGTCAGCATCGGGCTGATCATTGCCTGCGTGGGTGCGCTGGCGTTCAGTTGGATTGGGGGTTGAGTGTGGCTGGTTGACTCAGTTTCCCGACACCACCGGCAAGGCCACAAAACTCCCCTGCCCTGCCGCGCCGCCGCGGTAGATGCGCTGCGTGGCTGCACGGTAGTCCGCTGGTTTCGCGTTGAAGATATTGGGCACGAAGGTTTGCGGATTGCGGTCATAGAGCGGGAACCAGCTCGACTGCACCTGCACCATGATGCGGTGGCCGGGCAGGAACACATGATTGGCGTTGGGTAGCGCGAAGCGATAGCCGAGCGCCTGGTTGGTGGCGATCGGCTTCGATACCTCGAAGCCCTCGCGATAGCGGCCGCGCAGGATGTCCATCGCCACGGCGAGCTGGTAGCCGCCCAT
>JBBRZU010000060.1:0-16197 GCA_038236425.1 Lysobacterales bacterium | reverse complement strand
GACCGCTTCGTTGTGCTCGCGCACGTAGTCGTAGCTCTTGGTGCTGCCGGGGTGGTTGTTGAACGCCACGCAGGGGCTGATCACGTCCAGGAAGGCTGCGCCACGATGGCCGATCGCCGCCTTGATCAGCGGGACCAGTTGTTCCTTGTCGCCGGAAAAGCTGCGCGCCACGAAGGTGGCGCCGAGTTGCAGGGCCAGGCCGACCATGTCGATCGGCGAGTCGGCGTTGACGACGCCTTTCTTCGAGGTCGAACCCTGGTCTGCCGTGGCGCTGAACTGGCCCTTGGTCAGGCCGTATACGCCGTTGTTCTCGACGATGTACACCATGTCCACGCCGCGCCGCATCACATGCACGAACTGACCCATGCCGATCGAGGCCGAATCGCCGTCGCCGGACACGCCCAGGTAGAGCAGCTCGCGATTGGCCAGGTTGGCGCCGGTGAGTACCGATGGCATGCGGCCGTGCACGGTGTTGAAGCCATGCGAGTTGCCGAGGAAATAGTCCGGGGTCTTGGAGCTGCAGCCGATGCCACTGAGCTTGGCGACGCGGTGCGGCTCGACGTCCATTTCCCAACAGGCCTGGATGATCGCCGCTGAAATGGAGTCATGGCCGCAGCCTGCACACAGGGTAGACACCTTGCCTTCGTAGTCACGCCGCGTCCGGCAGACCTTGTTCTGGGTCAGGGACGGATGGTGCAGTTTGGGCTTTGCGATATAGGTCATGGCGCGGCCGTCCTGGATGCCACTGGATTCGCCTGCTTATCGTTTCCCTGCATTCCGGCGGCCTGCGACTTGGCGATGCGCGCGGCGATCTCCGCGGCAATGAAGCGCGCGGTGATCGGCGTGCCGTCGTAATGGCGCACCGGGTCCAACTGCGCCGGATCGACCTCGAGTTCATTCACCAGCAGGCTGCGCATCTGCGCGTCGCGATTCTGCTCGACCACGAATACGCGGTCATGCGCGGCGATGAATTCCGGCACCGAGGCAGGAAAGGGGAAGGCGCGCAATCGCAGCGTATCCAGGTGGATGCCCTGTGCCCGCAGCAATTCGATCGCCTCCGCCAGCGCAGGGCTGGTGGAGCCGAAGAAGATCGCGCCCAGCCGGGTCGGTTCGCGTGCCGCTTCGATCACTGGCTGTGGCACCAATGCCTTGGCGGTCTCGAACTTCCGCAGCAGGCGCTCCATGTTGTAGAGGTAATCCGGGCCCGCCTCGGAGTAGCGCGCGTAGGAATCCTTGGTGGTGCCGCGGGTAAAGAAGCCACCGCGGGTGGGATGCGTGCCCGGGTAGGATCGGAACGGAATGCCATCGCCATCCACGTCGAGGTAGCGTCCGAAATCGCGGCCGGCCTCGAGCTCTTCGGCAGTCATGACTTTGCCGCGGTCGTAGACTTTGTCCGCGTCCCATTCGAATGGGGCGCACAGGCGCTGGTTCATGCCGATATCGAGGTCGGACATCACGAACACCGGCGTCTGCAACCGGTCCGCCAGGTCGAGGGCATCGGCGGCGAAGTGGAAGCATTCGTTCGGATCTTCCGGCAGCAGCAGCACATGCTTGGTGTCGCCATGCGAGGCGTAGGCGCAGCTCAGCATATCGGCCTGCTGGGTGCGGGTCGGCATGCCGGTGGACGGCCCGCCGCGCTGCACGTCGATGATTGTTACCGGGATCTCGGCCATGTAGGCCAGGCCGATAAATTCGGTCATCAGCGACACGCCGGGTCCGGACGTGGTGGTGAACGCGCGGGCGCCATTCCATCCGGCGCCAACCACCATGCCGATCGAGGCGATCTCGTCCTCGGCCTGCACGATGGCATACAGATTGCGACCGGTTGCCTTGTCCACGCGCAACTTCTGGCAGTACGACTGGAATGCCTCCGCGCACGAAGACGAGGGCGTGATCGGATACCAGGCGCAGACCGTCGCGCCGCCGTAAACGCAGCCCAGGGCCGCGGCGCTGTTGCCGTCCACGAAGATGCGATTGCCGACTGCGTCGGCACGGCGCACGCGAAGGCCGATCGGGTGGGCAATGTGCTGGCGCACGTACTCGCGACCCATGTTGAGCGCCTGTACATTCGAATCCAGCAGCTTGGGCTTGGACTTGTATTGCTCGCCGATCAGCGACTCGAGCACCGCAGCATCCATGTCCAGCAGCAGCGACAGGGCGCCAACATAGACGATATTCTTGAACAGCTGGCGTTGCCGCGGATCGCTGTAGGCCGCGTTGCAGATCTCGGTAAGGGGCACGCCGATGACATGCACATCCTCGCGGAAGCGCGAGGCCGGCATCGGCTTGGAGTTGTCGTAGAACAGGTAGCCGCCGGGGCTGATTTCCTTGACGTCCGCGGCCCAGGTCTGCGGGTTCATCGCGACCATCAAGTCCACACCGCCGCGCCTTCCGAGGTGCCCGGCCTCGGTGACGCGTACCTCGTACCAGGTCGGCAGGCCCTGGATGTTCGACGGAAAAATATTGCGCGGGCTGACCGGCACGCCCATGCGCAGGATTGCCTTGGCGAACAGTTCATTGGCCGACGCAGAGCCGGAGCCGTTGACGTTGGCGAATTTGACCACGAAGTCGTTCGTCGCCTGGATCCCCGCGACGGTGGCTTCGCGCGGGTGTCGCTGGATGTCGGACAGGTCGTTCATCGCGGCGACCTCATGCCGCGGCCTTGGCGCGATCGCGGCAGGTCGGCCCGGCGCGGGTCAGTTCGACGAGAGATTTCTGCATGTCCCAGGCGCCGGTGGGGCAGCGCTCGGCGCACAGGCTGCAGTGCAGGCAGACGTCTTCGTCCTTCACCATCACGCGACCGGTCTTGAGTGGCGGCGAGACATAAAGATCCTGGGTCAGGTTCACCGCGGGTGCGCTCAGGTGCAGGCGCAGTTCAGGCTCCGGTTCATCATGCACGAAGCTGATGCAGTCCATCGGGCAGATGTCCACGCAGGCGTCGCATTCGATGCAGGCATCCTTGGCAAATACGGTCTGCACATCGCAGTTCAGGCAGCGCTCTGCTTCCTTCAGTGCGGTGGGGAGGTCGAAGCCCAGTTCGACTTCGATGCTGATGCTCTTGAGTGCCTTCTCCTGCACTTCAAGCGGCACTTTGTAGCGCTCGTCGGGCGAGATCTCGTTGTCGTAGCTCCACTCGTGGATGCCCATCTTCTGCGAGATCATGCGCATGCCAACCGGCGGGCGCACGCGCGGGTCCTCGCCGTTGCAGAAGCGGTCGATCGAGATCGCCGCGTCGTGACCATGCGCCACCGCCCAGATGATGTTCTTCGGGCCAAAGGCGCTGTCGCCACCAAAAAACACGTTCGGAATGGTCGATTGCAGCGTGGTCTTGTCCAGTACCGGCAAGCCCCACTCGTCGAACTCCAGGCCAATGTCGCGCTCGATCCACGGGAAGTAATTTTCCTGGCCGACGGCGATCAGTACGTCGTCGCATTCCACGAACAGGTCGGGCTCGCCGGTCGGCACCAGCTTGCGCCGGCCGCGCTCGTCCTGCGTTGCTTCGACCTTCTCGAACAGCATGCCCTTCAACCTGCCGCCTTCGTGCTCGAATGACTTCGGCACCAGGAAGTTCATGATCGGGATGCCTTCGTGGATGGCGTCCTCCTTTTCCCAGGGCGAGGCTTTCATCTCCTCGAAGCCGGAGCGCACGATCACCTTTACTTGGTCACCGCCCAGGCGGCGCGAACTGCGGCAGCAGTCCATCGCAGTATTGCCGCCGCCAAGCACGATCACGCGTCGGCCGATTTTTTCGATATGACCAAAGCTCACCGAGGCCAGCCAGTCGATGCCGATATGGATATTTGCCGCCGCTTCATGCCGACCCGGCAAATCGAGATCGCGACCGCGCGGTGCGCCGCAACCGACAAAGACCGCGTCATAACCTTCCGCGATCAAGCCCTTGAGTGAATCGATGCGCTCGCCGCCACGAAAGTGCACACCGAGGTCGAGGATATAGCCGGTCTCTTCATCGATCACCGATTCCGGCAGGCGGAAGCGCGGCACCTGCGTGCGCATGAAGCCGCCAGCCTTGGGATCGGAATCGAACACGGTGATGTCGTAGCCCAGCGGCGCCAGGTCGCGCGCGACCGCGAGCGATGCGGGGCCGCCACCGACGCAGGCGATGCGCCGGCCATTGGGCGCGCCACGCTTGGGCAGCCGCGGACGGATGTCGGATTTGTAATCGGCAGTGACTCGCTTCAATCGGCAGATTGCCACCGGTTCCGGTTTCTCACCGTTGTTTTCCTCGACCCGCCCGCGCCGACAGGCTGGTTCGCAGGGTCGGTCACAGGTACGACCGAGGATGCCCGGGAAGACATTCGATTCCCAGTTGATGAGGTAAGCGTCGTCGTAACGTCCGTCGGCAATCAGCCGGATGTATTCGGGGACGGGTGTGTGCGCCGGGCAGGCCCACTGGCAATCGACGACCTTGTGGAAATAGTCCGGATTCCGGATATCGGTGGGATGCAAGATACCCCTCCAGGCAGGTTCGAAACCGAAGGCCTTGCGAGGCGGCGGTACTGCTGCCGTCGGGCTGGGCCTGACGGTTCGAGTCTAGCCGCTTGGTCGGTGGGAACCAACTGCGGCGCGCGAGCTTGCTGACCGGTGGCCGCGGCTTGCGCCGCGCGGGCCATACAATGCTCCTGTCCCCGTCCCGGACGCTTCGAATGAACGCCATGGCGCCGCCCCAGGCCCCTTCCTTGCTTCCCGAACGCGGCATCCACCGGATCCTGATCTGCAGGGTCACCAAAAGCCTGGGCAATACCTTGCTGGTGACGCCACTGGTCAGCGAGTTGCACGCGCTGTATCCGGGCGCGGAGATCGATGTGCTGACCCGCAGCGGCGTGGCCGACGAGGTGTTCGGGTCACTATTTCCGATCCGGCGCGTCTTTCGCGTGCCTGGGCGGACGTTCGCGCATCCACTGCGCGTGCTGGGGATCCTGCGCCGCGTGCGCGAAACCAGTTATGACCTGGTCATTGATCCAAGCCCGCGTTCCGGTACCGGCCGCCTGTGGCTTTCCTTTGTGAAGGCGCGCTTCAAACTGGGATTTGCCGGCGGTTCATCGGTCGGAAAACTTACCCATGCCATCGCGGTCGAGGACTGCTCGGCGCATTTCGGCAAACAGGCCGTGGACCTGCTGCGCGCCGCCACTGGCCGCGCGGCAGGGGCGTCCTGGCCGCCGCTGGACATCGGCTTGCGCCAGGCCGAACGAGATGCGGGCCGCGTCGCACTGGCGTTGATCGCCGGCGGACCGGGCGGCGAGAAAGGCGTGGTCGGAGTGTTTGCAAACGCGACTGGAGCAAAGCGCCACCCTTCGTCCTGGTGGAATCGTTTCCTGCCGGCGCTGGAGTCATCGCTGGCCGGCTACCGGATCGTCGAGATCGTGCCGGCATCGGGCGCGTCGATGCTCGATGACCGTTATCCAGCGTTCTATGCCAGCGACATCCGCAAACTTGCCAGCGTCCTGTCGGGGCTGACCCTTTACGTGAGCGCCGACTGTGGGGTGATGCACCTGGCCTGCGCGACGGGCACGCCGGTCGCCGGCCTGTTCAACGTGACCGACCCCGCCAATTGGGGGCCCTACGGCCCGCGCGACATCGGCATCGATTCAGCGGGGAATGCGCCGGAGCGCGTCGCGGAGATCGTGCGGGGCTGTCTACCCTGAAGATCCGGAATGCCCCGCGCGTGGTGACGCGCGCGCGATTCCGACTTGGTACCGGTGATAGGACTCGAACCTACACTCCATCTCTGGAAGCGGATTTTGAGTCCGCCGCGTCTACCATTCCGCCACACCGGCATGTGACGGCGGCAGTATAACGGATTGCGGGATGTCCTCGAAGCTGCCGCGAACTCGGGTTGGCCGTGAGCCGGCCTGACGCGAGGTCAGTCGCACTCGACTTGGTCCAGGCACAGCGCCTTGCAGCCGCGCAGGTACCAGTCGTCCTCGATCGGCGTGAACGTGGAGCAGGTGCCCATCGTCTTCTGGTAAACGTGCAGCGAGATTGAAATCTGGTCCGGCTGTGGATTGCGGATGGTGTGGTACTCGTGCGGCGGCAGCAGGCTGCCTGCACTGCCGGCACCGGCCATCAGGGTCTCGTGCATGCTGAAGCGGGCACGGTCGCCGTCTTCTTCTTCCAGCTCGTAGCGGGTGATCTCGAGCTGGCCTTGCCAGACGCCCTCGACGCACCACAGGCCGCAATGGTCGTGGATCGGGGTGCCCTGGCCGGGCGCCCAGGTCATGGCTACGATCGTGGTGCCGCGCTCGCGGCAGGCATACAGCTCGCGTCGAGCGTAGTGGCCTTCGACTGGTTCAAACACGCATTCAGGCAGGGACACGGCCTTGGCCTTGATCAGCTGGCACAGGCCGTCGCGAAGCGAATGCGTCAAGGCCTCGCCATCGGGCTGGGCATACGCTTCCTCGACGACCTGCAGGAGTGCGTCGCGTCCGCGGAAAGTCAGGGCGGTGGTGCTCATGCCGGACAGTTTACAGCCGTGCGAGGAATCCGGCGATCACCGGCCCGAACCTGGCGATATCGACCAGGAAGGCGTCGTGGCCCTGGGGCGACGGCAAGTGGACGAACTCGGAGTCGGCGCCGCCCGCCCGCAGGCCGTCGGCAATCTGCTCCTGTTGCTGCAGCGGGAACAGGATGTCGGTGTGCACGCCCATGGACAGGCTCTTTTCGACGTGGATCGAGGCCAATGCCGCCATCACATCGCCGCCGGCAACTTCTGCGAGGTCGAACCAGTCCATGGCGCGGGACAGGTACAGGTAGCAATTCGGGTCGAACTGGTGGACGAAGCGCTGGGCGTGGGCCTCGAGGTAACGCTCGACCTCGAACTCCAGGCCAAAAGGATCTTCGCCACCGCCCGGTTCATGTTCCAGGCGCACGCGTCCGAAGCGGCCGTCCCATTCCATCGCCGAGCGATACGTCAGCACGCCCAGCTTGCGCGCCATTCGCATGCCGTTCACCGGGTAGTGTTGGGCGTCGTAGAGGCCTTCGTTCCAGGCCGGATCGAGGCGGATGGCTTCGCGCTGCAGCGAGCGGATCGCGATCGAGAACGGCAGGGCGCGCGCGCTGCCGGAGACATTGAGGTGGCCGCGCGCAGAACCGTGATGCAGCTTGAGGTAGGCGAGCGCGACCATACCGCCCATGGAGTTGCCGATCACGCAGGCCAGTTGTTCGATGCCCAGCGTGCGCACGACTTCGAATGCCGCGTTGGCGCAGTCTTCGACCGACAGGTCGGGAAAATCGAGGCGATAGATATTGCCGGTAGCGGGGTTCACCGAGGCCGGGCCAGTCGAGCCCTTGCAGCTTCCCAACGTGTTGACGCAGACCACGAACCAGCGATTGGTGTCGATCGGCTTGCCGGGCCCGAGCATCGCTTCCCACCAGCCGGCGTCGGGATTGTCGGCGTGGCTGGCGGCGTGCGCGCTTGGCGACAGGCCGGTGACGATCAGGATCGCGTTGTCACGCGCGGCATTCAGTTCACCCCAGGCCTCGTAGGCCATGTGCGCGTCGTGCAGCGACTCGCCGCGCTTCATCGCGAATGGCGAGGGCAAGGGTGCCAAGCGCGTCCCCGGTGCAATGAACTCGGTCATGGCCGGGTGCGGGTAATCATCAGCGATACCGGATCACGCGATGCGGTATCCACGGTCACCGGGTCCGCCTCGAAGTCGCCGCTGGCACCCTGGGCATCGCCGGTTTTCGACACGCGCGCCTGCACTTCGACTTGCCTGGCGCTGCTCAACTTGCCGGCCGGCATCGGGCTGTCGGCATCGGTCAAGCGAAGTTTCACCGGCCATTGCCCGGCTTCCACGCGCTTGACCGCCAACGGCGGGCCTGTACCACCGACCTTGCGTGCGAACACGAATACGGTCTCGCCGGGCGTCACCAGCCGCGCCAGGGTCGGATCAATATTGACCTCGATATCCAGGCCGGGAATACCGGCAAATGCCGAGTCGGGCAGGGGCGGGAGCCCTGCGCTCTTGCGTGCCTGCTCGACCTGGGGCCGCAGCGCCGTGGCGGCGTCGGGCTGCAGCAGCGGCAGCAACTGTTCCCAGAACGCCGACGCCTCGGCGGGCTTGTTGGCTTGCATGCGCTGCAAGCCCAGGAAGAACAACGCGCGCTGGCTGCCGGGATCCTTCTTCACCGCATTTTCCAGCAGGGGCACCGCCGCGGCCGGAAACTGCCGGTTCGGCGACGCGCGCAGCTGCGCCTCGGCGTACTCCACGCCAACCTCGGCATCGTCCGGCGAGAGCGCCAGGGCCTTCGCATAGGTGTTGCCGGCGTCGTCGAATTTCTCGATGGCCATGTAGGAGCGGGCGAGCACGACCAGGTTCTCGAAGTTCTCCGGTTCGTCCTTCAGCGAACTCTGCAGCTGGGCGACTGCATCCTGGATCGTCTTGGGACGTTCGACGTTTTTCTGCTCCAGCGCCGCCGGCCGACCCTTGAGCAGGTACAGGCCGCCGACGGCCAACGGAATCGCCAGCGCCAGTCCGATCGCCAAGCGTGGCGAACGCTGCCAGAGCATCGCAATGGCAAAGGCAATCGCGAGCAAGCCCAACAGCACGCCGAAAAACACGAATCCACCCATCACCACGACTCCCTGTCATCGGGCGCCGGCACGAGCGCCGTATCGGCGGCCTGGCGCGATTTGTTCCGCACGACCAGCCACACGGCAACCGCGCCGAGCAGCAGCAAGATCCCCGGTCCGAACCAGAGCAGCCAGTTGCGCGGCTCCACGGTAGGACGGTACAGCACGAATTCCGAATAGCGCGCCACCAGGAACGCCTTGATCTGCGCGTCAGACTTGCCCGCGCGCATCATGCGCAGGACCTGCAGGCGCAGGTCGTGGGCGATCATCGCGTCGGAGTCCGCCAGCGACTGGTTCTGGCACATCACGCAGCGCAGTTCGCTGACCAGGGCGCGGAAGCGCGCTTCCTCGGCCGAACCACGGAAGGTGATCGGCTTCGCATCCGCCGCCGAGGTCGCCTGCGCGCGCGCCTCACCCACTACCGAGCCAAGGCCGAAGCCGACGTCGAGGCAACTCGCCACCAGCAACACCATCACGCAGGCAAGTGCACGCAGGCCCGGGTTCACTGGACCGCCTTGGGCGCCCACTGCGCCAGTGCCGGTTCGAGTTGCTGGCTGATGATGTTCGCGTCGAGCGGGCCGACGAATTTCCAGCGCACGATGCCGCGGGCATCGACCAGATAGGTTTCCGGCGCACCGTAGATGCCCCAGTCGATCGCGACCCGGCCGGGTTCGTCTGCCAGGCTGAATTCATAGGGATCGCCGAGCGTGCCGAGCCAGCGCGCCGCGTCGTCCGGTGCGTCCTTGTAGTTGTAGCCGATCACGCGGATGCGACCGGAGTCGGCGAGCGCCTTGACCAGCGGATGCTCTTCGCGGCAATTCACGCACCAGCTGCCCCAGACATTGAGCAGGTAGGGTTTGCCGAGCAGGTCGGCGCTCGAGACCGAGCGTCCGGGCTGGCCAAGCACGGGCAGCACGAAGCGCGGGGTCGGCTTGCCGATCAGCGGCGAGTCGATGGCGCTGGTGTCGTGCCCGGAATTCATCCGCACGCCTGCCCACAGCAGCAGGGCCAGGGCGATGAAGACAAACAGCGGAAGCAGGCGGCGGATCATGCCGGCTCTCCGGACCCAGATACGGCAGACGATTTCGCTGAGCGGCGAAAGCGCCGATCAAACAAGACGGTGAATGCGCCCAGTGCCATCATCAGCGCGCCCAGCCAGATCCAGCGGATGTATGGCTTCACGTACAGGCGCAAGGCCCAAGTGCCCTTGTCGTCGAGTGGCTCACCAAGGGCGACATAGAGATCGCGTCGCAGGCCACCATCAATGTCGGCTTCGGTCATGACTTTGCCGCCGCTCACGTAAGCGCGCTTTTCCGGTCGCAGCACGATCTCCGGCCCGCCGCCGAGCCGGGCCACGATGCGGCCGCGGTCGGCCTGGTAGTTGGGGCCCTGCACGCGATCCACGCCGTCGAAGCGGAAACTCTCGCCGCGCAGGTGGAAGGTTTGCCCTGGCGAGGCGGCGACATCGCGCTCTTCGCTGCCGCCTTCGGTCTGCAATACACCGAAGAAGAACAGCGCCAGGCCGGCGTGCGCCAGGCTCATGCCGATCATCTCGGCGGTCATGCGACCGCCATTGCGCAGGCGCTGCCAGACGAAGCGCCCGGTACCCGCCAACAGCCATACAGCGGCCAGCGCGCCGGCGGCGATGCGCCAGGATCCTCCCGGCGTCGCCACCCACCATGCGGCCCCGGCCAGCACGGACAGTCCAGCCCAGGGCGCAAGCATGCGCAGCAGCAGCGACGGCTGTTCTTTTTGCCAGCGGGTCAGCGGGCCGAATGGCACCAGCAGGACCAGCGGTGCCATCAGCAGCCCGAACAGGAGGCGGAAGTAGGGCGGGCCAACGGAAATCTTGCCAAGGTCGAGCGCTTCGGCGAGCAGCGGATACAGCGTGCCGATGGCGATCATCGCCGCAGCGGCAGTGAGCAACAAATTGTTGACCAGCAGCAGGGTCTCGCGCGAGTACGCGGCTAAGGGTTTTCCTGGATGGTCATCGCGGGCGCGCAGCGCAAACAACAGCAGCGAGCCGCCGATCACCACCGCCAGGAACACCAGGATGAACATGCCGCGGGTCGGATCGGACGCGAAGGCGTGCACCGAGGTCAGCACGCCCGAACGGACCAGGAAGGTACCGAGCAACGACAGCGAAAACGCCGCAATGGCCAGCAACAGCGTCCAGTTACGGAAGCTGCCGCGCTTCTCCGTCACCGCCTGCGAGTGCAGCAGGGCCAGCCCGACCAGCCAGGGCATGAAGCTGGCGTTTTCGACCGGATCCCAGAACCACCAGCCACCCCAGCCCAACTCGTAGTAAGCCCAGAAGCTGCCCAGCGCGATGCCGATGGTAAGGAAGCCCCAGGCGACATTGGTCCACGGCCGCGACCATCGCACCCACTGCGTATCCACGCGACCTTCGAGCAGCGCCGCGATTGCAAACGCAAACGCCACCGCAAAACCGACATAGCCGGTGTAGAGCAGGGGCGGGTGCACGATCATTCCCGGGTCCTGCAGCAGCGGATTGAGATCGCGACCCTCTTCCGCCATCGGCAACAGGCGTTCGAAGGGGTTGGAGGTGAACACCAGGAAGGCCAGGAAGCCGACGCTGATCCAGCCCATCACCGCCAGTACGCGCGCCAGCATCGGTGCCGGCAGGCTGCGCGAGAACAGTGCGACTGCCGCGATCCACAGGGACAGGATCAGCACCCACAGCAGCAGCGAGCCCTCGTGTGCGCCCCAGACAGCGGTGAACTGGTAGATGTCCGGCAACAGCGAATTGGAATTCTGCGCGACGTACACGACCGAGAAGTCGTGCACAAGGAATGCGTGCGCGAGGATGATGAAGGCGATGCCGATGAAGAACAGCTGGGAAAACGCCAGCGGCCTGGCCGTGGCCATCAACGCGGCATTGCCGCGCTGCGCACCGACCAGCGGCAGGGTGCCGAGCAACACGGCAAGCACCAGCGCGAACAGCAGTGAGAGCAAGCCGAGTTCGGGCAGCACTCAGTTGGCCCCGCAACTCTTGGTGTGCAGGGCAGCGCCTTTCTTCATCGCCTCGGCGACTTCGCGCGGCATGTAGGTTTCATCGTGCTTGGCCAGCACTTCGGTGGCGACGAACTCGCCGCCTTCCATTCGGCCGGTGGCAATGATGCTGGTGCCTTCGCGGAACATGTCGGGCAGGATGCGGTTGTAGCGCACCGGCACCTGGCGGATGCGGTCGGTCACGGCAAAACGCACCTCCAGGATGCCCGGCTTGCGTTGCACGCTGCCCTCGCAGACCACGCCGCCAAGCCGGAAGCGTGCATCCGCCGGCGACTTGCCGGTGCGCACTTCGGTAGGCGTATGCAGGTAGCTGAGGTTTTCCTGCAGTGCCAGCACGACGAAGCCGCCGGCGACCACGGCGGCGAGCAGGACCAGGCCGACGCCGATCATGCGTCGCTTGCGGACGGGGTTCATCGAGGTGCCTCGCTATCCGGGCTGCTGCCAGCGATGCGTGCCGATTCCGAAGCGCGCGAGGCGTCGCGGCGCGCGCGCAGGGCGATCGCGCGGCGCACCTGGCGCAGGCGCAGGCGCGGCGCGAAATAGTCCCAGGCCAGCACGACGGCCGCGACGCCGTAGGCGAGATGCAGGTAGTCGATGCCGACGATCAGGTCAGTGTGCATCCGACGCCTCGCGTACCCAGGCCTTGCCCGATTCCTGTTCCAGGTTGATGCCGCGCGCGCGCTGCAGCAGCGAGCCGACGAACCAGGCCTTGGTCCCGATCAGGGTGAACAGCAGGGGCCACATCATGCTCGAGTCCATCTTGGATGGACCCATCAGGCGGATGGTGGTTCCCTGGTGCAGCGTGTTCCACCAGTTCACCGCGTAATGCACGATCGGCACGTTGACCAGGCCAACCAGCGCGAGAAAGGCGGCGGCGCGCGCGGCGGCGCGGCGATCCTCGATCGCGGCATTGAGGCCCATCACGCCGATGTAGATGAACAGCAGCACCAGTTCGGACGTCAGGCGCGGATCCCATTCCCACCAGGTGCCCCAGGTTGGCCGGCCCCAGATCGATCCGGTCAGCAGGGTGATCAGGGTGAAGGCGGCGCCGACCGGCGCGCAGGCCATCGCCAGTATTTCGGAGGCCTTGATCCGCCAGACCAGGGCGATAAAGGCCTGGATCGCCATCACCACATAGATGAACAGACTCATCCACGCACTCGGCACATGGATGTAGAGGATGCGGAAATTTTCGCCCTGGTAGGCGTCGGCGGGCACCGCGAACAGGCCGCCCCACACGCCGATCGCCAGGGTGATGAAGGCAATCCCGAACCCCCACGGCGTCCAGCGCGCGCAGAAGCGGTCGAAGTTCGGCGGCGATCCGGTCTGGTTGAACCAGAGGATCAGGCGGTTTGGTGCGCGGCTCACGGAATGGCGTTCACGTCGGGGGGCAGGGCGTCAGGAAAGGGCGATGCGTAATGCGGCTGCGGCGGCGAGCGGGGCGAGCACCAGCGAAAGAGCAAGGCCGGCAGCGAGCAGATACAGGGCACCGACCCAGGGCAGGCCCTGCGAGGCAGCCACCACGGCACCTGCTCCGAACACCAGCACGGGCACGAACAAGGGCAGTGCAAGCACCGCCAGAAGCATACCAGAGCGCCGGATTCCGACCGTCAACGCGGCGACTACCGCGCCAAGCAGACTGAGCAGTGGCGTGCCCAGCGCAAGCGAGATCATCAGTGGGCCGAGCAGCGGGCGTGGCAGGTGCAGCATCTCGCCCAGCAGCGGCGTCAAAAGCAGCACCGGCAGGGCGCTGACGCACCAGTGCACCAGAATGCGCAGGCTCACCAGCCAGGCCAGCGGCGTGGTGCTGAGCATCATCTGTTCCAGGCTGCCGTCTTCCAGGTCGCCGCGGAACAGCGCATCGAGGTTGAGCAGGCCCGACAGCAGCACCGCGACCCAGAGTACGCCGGGGGCAATGCGCGCGAGCATCGGTCCGTCGGCACCGAGCGCGAGCGGGAACAGGGTCACCACCATCAGCGCGAACAACACCGGCTGCATGGCATCGCCGCGACGGCGCCAGACCATGCGCAGGTCGCGTTCGAGTTGCGCGCGGGCGACAACGGCCAGGCTCATATCCCCAGCTCCAGCGTTTGCACCGGCACCGGCGGCGCGGCGTAAGCGCCGTGGGTGGTCAGTAGCACTGAACCGCGCGCCGCGACATGGCCCTTGATCAGCTGGTTGACCAGATGGATGCCGGCCAGGTCGAGGTTGGCATAGGGCTCGTCCAGCAGCCACAGTCGCGCCGGCGACAACATCAGGCGGGCGAGCGCGAGGCGCTTGTTCTGTCCAGCAGACAAGCGGCGTGCGAGCGAGTCCTCGAGGCCGACCAGGCCGACCGCATGCAGCGCCGCTTCGGGATCGCCATTGCCCTGCTGCAGCGCCTGCGCGAATTGCAGGTTCTCCAGCGCGGTCAGTTCGCCTTTGTGTCCGGGCAGGTGGCCAAGGAAGGCGCAGCCGCGCGCCAGGTGATCGCGGTCAACGATGCGCTCGCCCATCCGCACTTCACCTGCCGTTGCCGGCAGCAGGCCCGCGAGCACGCGCAGCAGGGTGGTCTTGCCGCGGCCGTTGCCGCCAAGCACCTGCAGTGCGCCGCCGGCCGCCAGCGCAAAGTCGAGCGGGCCGAACACCGGCTCGTCGTTGCGTGCGAAGGCCAGGCCGCGGCAGGCGAGCAGGGCGGGCTCGGAGGGGGCGGTATCCATGCAGCCCCCATTGTACCGAGGCGCTTCAGGTTGGAGGGGCCAACTGGTGTGGAAAGTACGCATAATCGGGGTCCATGCCCCGCAGGATGCCCTTCCGCATGCGCGTCGAGACCAAACTGCCGAAGGTCGGCACCACCATCTTCACCGTGATGTCGCAATTGGCCGTCGAGCACGGCGCCGTCAACCTGGGGCAGGGATTCCCGGATTTTGCCGTGCCGGAGTTCCTGGCGGACGAGTTGGCCAAGGCCATGCGCGAGGGCAAGAACCAGTACGCGCCGATGACTGGCATCCCTGCGCTGCGCCAGGCAATCGCTGCCAAGACCCTCGCCTGTTATGGCGCAATAGTGGATTCCGACAGCGAGATTACCGTCTGCAGCGGCGCCAGCGAGGCGATCTTCGACGCCGTCGCGGCCTTGGTGACTGTCGGTGACGAAGTGGTGGTGCTCGATCCTTGCTATGACTGCTACGAACCGGCCATTGATCTGGCCGGTGCGCGCGCGGTGCACGTGCCGCTGGATGCCGAGGATTTTTCCGTGGACTGGGAGCGGGTGCGCGCCGCCATCGGCCCGCGCACGCGCATGCTGATGATCAATACGCCGCACAATCCATCTGGTGCGATGCTTGATGCGGCCGACATGGCCGCGCTGGCCGATATCGTCCGCGACACCAACGTGATCGTGCTGTCCGACGAGGTCTACGAGCACATCGTGTTCGACGGCCGCCGCCACGAAAGCGTGCTGCGCTATCCCGAGCTGGCCGCGCGCAGCGTGGTGGTGTCGAGCTTCGGCAAGACCTACCACTGCACCGGCTGGAAGGTCGGCTACTGCATCGCGCCGGCCGCGCTCAGCTCCGAGATACGCAAGGTGCACCAATACAACAGCTTCTGCACCTTTGCCCCGGCGCAGTGGGCCTTCGCGGCGATGATCACCGCGCACCCGGAGCACTACCTCGGGCTCGGCGCGTTCTACCAGGAAAAGCGCGATCGTTTCGCGGAGCAACTGCGTGGCACGCGCTTTGTACCGCTGCCCGTGCCCGGTGGCTACTTCCAGTTGGTGGATTACTCCGCGATCAACGACATGGGCGACGCCGAATTCTGCCGCTGGTTGACCATCGAGAAGGGCGTGGCTGCGATCCCGCTGTCGCCGTTCTACGAAACACCGCCGCCCGGACAGCGCATCGCGCGCCTGTGCTTCGCCAAGAATCCGTCGACCCTGGATGCCGCCATCGAACGGCTGGAGAAGGTGTGATGGACGACCTGCGCGTCAGCCTGGTGCAGGGCGAAACGGTTTGGCACGACCCCGCGGCCAACTGCGCCAAGTACGGCGCGCTGATGGCGCCGTTGGCGGGGACGACGGACCTGATCCTGTTGCCCGAGACGTTCACGTCTGGCTTCAGCAACGAGGTGATCGACCAAGCCGAGGACATGGCTGGCCCGACGGTGGCCTGGATTCGCGAGCAGGCTGTCGCGCTTGGCGCCGTGGTCACCGGCAGCGTGCAGATCCGCGATGCCGCAACTGCGGGTGGCTCCGGCGGCCCGGGTGTTTTCAATCGCATGCTGTGGGCGACGCCTGATGGCGAGCTGCAGTTCTACGACAAGCGGCACCTGTTCCGCATGGCGCGCGAGCATGAACGCTATGCGTCGGGCCGCGACCGCATCACGGTCGAATTGAAGGGATGGCGGGTGTGTCCGCTGGTCTGCTATGACCTGCGCTTTCCGGTGTTCATCCGCAATCGGTTTGGTGTTGAGGCGGCCGGTCGTTTCGACTACGACCTGCTGCTGTTTGTCGCCAATTGGCCGACGCCGCGCCGTTACGCGTGGCAGACGCTGCTGCGCGCGCGGGCGATTGAAAACCTTGCGTGCGTGGCGGCGGT
>JBBRZU010000059.1:0-16556 GCA_038236425.1 Lysobacterales bacterium | reverse complement strand
TTGCGAAATCCGGGAGCCGGTTCGAGTCATTGGATGACTGGCACAGCAGCCCTCGGCCAAGCTGGTCGACCCGCAAGTTGATCTTGTAGGCTGACTGGCCTGGAGGCGCGGCCAGGCTGATGGCGCCCTTGTCCCCGGGTTCGGTCAGCATGGTGCGCTTGGGATCGATGACGGCAGGCTTGCTGGCCGCCAGGCTGGTGCTACCACCCAGCGAAATGCCCGCCAGACTGACCCGGTTCCATTCAGATTGGTCGGACGGATAGCGAGCCACGTCGCAGGCATTGCTGGCGGGGTTGGCCGAACTGCAGTCGCAGGGCGTGGCATCGGCTTCGTCGGTGGTGGTGGCGGCACCCAGGCAGAACGCGCCATTTGCTCCGGTCCACACCCCGACTTTCACCATCTGGTTGCGCTTGACGGCTTCGAACCGGGCCTCGTTCCAGAACGACAGGGCCTGGTCGGCGGCACCGCGCAGCGCGGAGCGCTGGCGCAGGCTGGCGAAGCTCGGGATCGCCATCAGGCAGAAGGTCATCATCACGCTCAGCACGACCGACAATTCGATCAGCGTGAATCCCTTGGCTGGCACGCGATTGCGGGACATCGGGGTTCTCGGGGGCGGCCCGGATGCGCTCCGGCCTTCGTGGTTCATTTTAGGGATCGCAGCGCCGGGCACTATTCGTACTTCTACCTAGTCCGGGGGGCTGCACTGCGTGGTCGCGGCGGCGGTGTCTCGCGTAGAATCCGCCCTGCATCACGGAATCTGGAGGCGGTTGGATGAGTCAGGGCTATCGGCTACTCGGAGAAGGAATCCCCGGACCGCTGGGGCTGTCCGCGTTGCTTTTCCCGGCCGATGCCAAGCGCACCCGCGCCTGGATTGCGGCCTTGCCGCGGGCCAATGCGCTGGCCACCCAGCAGCGCCTCACGGAGGCGCTCGACAGCCTGGCCGGCCAGCGCCTCGACGGCGGCACCCGGCTGTCGGTGCTGGAGGAACTGCGTGTTGCGATCGGTGAGTCGATCGGCCTGCTCAAGCGCGACTACGCCGGCAGCGCATTGCCGTTGGCGCCGGCAAAGGCCGCAGCGGCACGGCAGGTCGAGGGCTTCCATGGCGCGCTCGCCCAGGGCTACCGGAAGGCGGTGGTCGAGTTCTGCGCGCCGAACGGCGGTGTGCCGATGCTGCGTGGCGGCAGCGTGGCGCTGGCGCTGGCACGCTCGGCCTGGCACTACACCCAGGCACTGGCCCTGGCCTGGCGCGTTTATCGCGCGCCGCTTGCTGGCACCTGGCAGGGCCTGCATCGCGTGCACGGCTTTGCCACCGAATGCCGGCTCGACAGCCGCAGCGTCGAGGACCCGCTCGCGGGAGCGTCAGTTGACGTGCGTTCGCTCTATCTGCAGTCGGTGTTGATGGCGGTCAGTCATCCTCTGGGCTTCAGCCAGGTCGAGCAGGATGCGCTGTGGCAGGCGACATCGGATTTCGCGTCGCGCTGCAGCCTGCTGTCGACGCCATCGGGCGACAACCTGCCGGTGGTGCCGGAGGACGCCGACCACGGCCCCGGCCCCGGGGTTGTCGGCGAGAGCGCAAGCCGATGGCTGGATATGTCCGCCTTCGTGGCCGAAGTGGATGCGGCGCTGGCGCGCGCACGCGATGGCGTCTCGCTGATCATGCCCGCGCGCGGTGTTGGCGTGCGGGTGAGCGTCGAGATGCTGCATCGCCTGCAGCGTAGCTTTGGGCTTGCAGCGGCGCGCACTCATCGCCGGCTGGATGGCGGCCACGGGATGCGCAGCGTATTCGGACTGAGCGCGTTGCATTTCCATCTTGCCGGGCAGCGCGATTTCGACGCCTTCATGCGCCATGCAACCCAGCACATCGTGCACCAGGTTGATCGCGCCAACTGGGTTGGTGGTGGCAGCGCGCGCGGAGTCCCGGTGCACGAGGCGCGCGTGCTTGACCAGAGCCTCGGCGGCTACCGGCTAGCCTGGGATCATGCCGACCAGATCCGCGCCCGCGTTGGCGAATTGGTCGGGCTGACCTTGTCCGACGGCGACGAAGTGCCCGAGTGGATGCTCGGGGTGATCCGCTGGTTGCGCTACGAAAACGATGGTGGCCTCAGCGCCGGCGTCGAACTGATTTCCCGTCGTGCCACCGCCGTCGGTCTGCGCCTCGACGATGGCAGCGAGCCACTGCGCGCGCTGCAGATGGATGCGATGGAGGACGATGGCGACATGAACTTCCTTGCACCGAACACGCTCGATTGCGGCGCCACGCGGATTGAAGTCGTGCGCGACGAATCCAGTTGCGATCTGGAAGGCACGCCCGGCGTCGAGGAAATGCTTGCCGGCGTGGACGTCCTGCTCAATGCTGGCGACTACGCCTTGCTGCGCCCGCTCCGCCGCGACCTTGTTGATGCGACCGCAGGTGAGTCGCGATGAGCGAGGCGGCCCCGCAACCGCGCCGGCACAGTCGCGCGGTCCGGATCGGCGAGGTGATGGTGGGCGGCGACGCGCCCGTGGTCGTGCAGTCCATGACCAACACCGATACCGCCGATATCCAGGGCACCACGAAACAGGTCGCCGAACTGTGGCGGGCTGGTTCCGAGCTGGTGCGAGTGACAGTCAACAACCCCGAGTCCGCCGCCGCGGTGCCGCGCATCGTCGAGCGCCTGGAGATGATGGGTATCTCGGTGCCGATCATCGGCGACTTCCACTACAACGGCCACCAGCTGCTCGCCGATGAACCGGCTTGCGCGCAGGCGCTGGCCAAGTACCGGATCAATCCCGGCAACGTCGGCTTCGGGCGCAAACGCGATGACCAGTTTGCGGCGATCATCGACACTGCGCTGCGCCATGACAAGCCGGTTCGCATCGGCGTCAACTGGGGCTCGCTGGACCAGGCGCTGGCGACCCGGTTGATGGATGAGAACCACCTGCGCGAGACACCCTGGGACGCCAGCCGGGTGCTGCGCGAAGCACTGGTACGCTCGGCGCTGGATTCGGCTGAGCGCGCGGTGGAGCTTGGCATGTTGCGCGAGCGGATCGTGCTGTCGGCCAAGGTGAGCGGCGTGCAGGAGTTGATCGCCGTGTATCGCGACCTTGCCGCACGCTGCGATTTCCCGCTGCACCTTGGCTTGACCGAAGCCGGCATGGGCAGCAAGGGCATCGTCGCCTCTGCCGCCGCGCTGGCCATCCTCATGCAGGAGGGCATCGGCGACACCATCCGCATCTCCCTGACGCCGGAACCGGGCGCCAGTCGCAACCAGGAAGTCATCGTTGCGCAGGAGTTGCTGCAGACCATGGGCCTGCGCGCCTTTGTGCCGCTGGTGACCGCCTGCCCGGGCTGCGGCCGGACGACGTCGGAATTTTTCCAGGTGCTGGCACAGCGGGTGCAGGAGCATGTACGCGAACGCATGCCGCATTGGAAGATCAGCAATCCCGGCGCCGAAAACCTGACTCTTGCCGTGATGGGTTGCGTGGTCAACGGCCCGGGCGAATCTCGCCACGCCAATATCGGTATTTCCCTGCCAGGAACGGGCGAGGCGCCGGTGGCGCCGGTGTTTGTTGACGGCCAGAAAGCGGCGACCCTGCGCGGCGATGACATCGCCGGCGATTTCGTTGCCATGATCGACGACTACGTCGCCCGCAGATATCCGCGGGACCAACACTGACCGCTGGCCATTGAGCCATCTCCATTGGTCCATCTGCATGGGCCCCTTTCCATTTCACCCGGCCCGCGAAAAATCCCCCCGAATGAATGCGATGAGAAATCCCGGAAAATTTGCCCTCCTTGCCCTGGGCCTGGTCGGCTGCCAGACCCATGCCGCTGCGGAAGTACAAGCGACCCCTGCGCAGGCAGAGGTGCAGCACCAGGCGCAGGCCTGCGACGTGGTGCCGGTGCGCGCTGCACTGGCGTCAGGAATGACTGGCGCGCAGCTTGACGTGCCGGATGCCGACGGACTGGCGCCGCTGTCGCTCGCCGCGCGTGCGGGGTGCCTGCCGGTCGTGGTTGCCCTGGTCGGCGGCGGTGCGGACATCGAACGCGTGGATGCGGCCGGCTGGAGTGCCTTGCACCACGCGTCGAGCCAGCGTCATGCCGAGGTGGTGGATTACCTGCTGGCGCATGGCGCCGAGCAGGAGCGCAAGACCGCCAATGGCGAAACGCCGCTGGCGCTTGCGCTGGCCGGCAGCCGGTCCCAGTTCGGCCCGCAGGGCGACGGCCACACCACCGAGATGGTCCTGCTGTCCGGCCGTGCGCGGGCCAAGCTCAACCTGACGCCGCCTTCGCGCACGCCGTCGACGACCACCCACAAGAAAAAGTGGAGCGCAAAGAAACCCGCTGCACAGAAACCCGCTGCACAGAAACCCGCTGCAAAGAAACCGGCAACGCCGCCACCGCCAAAGTCCGGCGCCTGACGCCAGTCAGATTCCGCCGCCGATCTCCGGATTCATCTCGGGATCGGTGACGGCGCGGCGCGAGAGCTGCGCCTCGCGACGGGCGATATACAGGTTGCTGCTGAAGATGATCGCCGCACCCACCGCGGTCCAGCGGTCAATCGCCTCCCCGAACAGCAACCAGCCCGCCGCGCCAACCACCAGCACCTGCAGGAAGCTGATCGGCGTGAGCAGGGACGCGTCGGCAAGCGCCAGTGCACGGGTCCAGCACATATGCGCGGTGGTGCCCAATCCGCCGGCGAGCACGATCCACAGCCAGGTCCAGCCGCTGGGCATGGTCCAGAAGAACAGCGCCGGCACCAGCGACATCGGGACCCACAGCATCGTCGTGTAGATGACGATTGCATCGGCTGGTTCGGTGCGCGAGAGGAACTTGATGCTGATCGCCACGCTCGCACTCATCACCGCGGCGAGGACGGCGACCATGCTGCCGGCATGGAAACTTCCGGCGCCCGGGTGCAGCAGCACGATCACGCCGAAGAAGCCGATGATCACCGCCGTCCAGCGCCGCGCGCGCACCACTTCACCGAGCACGAACACCGCACCGATGGTGACGAAGATCGGCGTGGAGTAGGACAGGGCCACGGCCTGCGCCAGCGGCAGGTGCACGATCGCCCAGAAACCCGCCAGCATGGAGACAATGCCGATGGAGCAGCGCACCAGGTACAGCGACAGCTTGTCGGTGTGCAGGATGCCCCAGCCATGCCGAAGCAGGATCGGCAGGGTGAACATGAAGCCGAACAGGTTGCGGAAGAACGCAATCTCGAACGGATGCAATTGTTTCGAGGCCAGGCGGATGCACACGGCCATGGAGCCGAACAGGACGGTGCTTCCGACCATCAGCGCGACGGCGCGGGGGATATCGTCGGCGCGCGGAGGAATGCGCATCCTCGAGGCCGAAACGGCTGCGCTCACGCCCCGTCCCAGGTCGCGCCGATCAGGCGCGGCTCGGGTTCGAGCGCGACCCCGAACCGTGAGTGCACCGATGCTGCGACGCGCCGGGCGAGATCGAGCAGCTGGATGCCGGTCGCATTGCCGTGGTTGACCAGCACCAGCGCGTGCTGCGCTGCGATGCCGGCATCGCCATCCCGGAATCCCTTCCAGCCGTCCGCCTCGATCATCCAGCCCGCCGACAGCTTGGCCATGCCATCGCCGGACGCACCGAACACCGGCAGGCCCGGGAACGCCTCGCGCAGTGCATAGGCAAGATCCTGGGCAACGATCGGGTTCTTGAAGAAGCTGCCGGCGTTGCCCAGCATTGCGGGATTGGGCAGCTTGCGTGTGCGGATGCGACTGATCGCTTCGGCGACGTGCGATGCGCGAGGCGTGTCGATGCCCATCGCCGCCAACTCTTCGCGTACGCCGGCATAGTCGAGTCGCAGTTCGCGCACCCGCGGCAGGCGGAACTCGACTGCGGTGATCACCCAGCGTGAAAGATCCTGCTTGAACACGCTGTCGCGATAGCCAAACTCGCAATCGATCCGCCCGATTCGCTTCAGGCTCGAAATACCGCGATCGAATGCCTCCACGGTTTCGATGAACTCGCCAACCTCGGTGCCGTAGGCGCCGATGTTCTGGATCGGGCAGGCGCCGACCGTGCCCGGGATCAGCGCCATGTTCTCCATGCCGACCAGGCCGCGCCCGAGCGTCCAGCGGACCAGATCGTTCCACGCCAGCCCGGCCTCGGCGCGAACCAGCGCATGACTGCCATCGTCCTCGAGGATCTGCACCGCCGCGCCGGTCATGCACACAACCACGCCGGGCACATCGCCGACCAGCAGCAGGTTGCTGCCTTCGCCCAGCACCAGGGTCGGGCCATTGCGCAGCATGGCGAAGTCGAGCAACTCGCCGAGGGCATCGGCGCGGGTGACGTCGGCCATCATTTCGGCGCGTGCGGGGACCCGGAAAGTGTTGCGGCCGGCGAGGGAGACGTCCTCGGCCAGCTGGTAGCCGCCGCTCAAGCCACGCCCTCGCGCCGCCGGCGCAATGAGCCGACGCATTCGCCGATCAGATCGGGGCCGCGATAGATCAGCCCGGTATAGAACTGCACCAGGCTGGCGCCAGCCGACACCTTGCCTGCGGCATCGGCGCCGCTCAGAATGCCGCCGACGCCGATCAGGGGAATCGAATCGTCCAGGCGCAGGCGCAATTTGCGCAGGGTCGCGGTCGAGCGCGCATACAACGGTGCGCCGGACAGACCGCCGGCTTCCGCGGCCAGCGGGTGGTCGCCCAGTTCGGATCGGTCCACTGTGGTATTGGAGACGATGACGCCGTCCATCCGCGCGGCGTTGAGCACGGCCGCCATGCCATCCAGCTCCTCATCGGTCATGTCGGGCGATACCTTGAGCAGCATCGGCACGCGGTGGCCGTGCACACCGCCCAGTTCCTCCTGCACCTCGCGCAATTCGCCGATGAAGCGGCGCAGCGTCTCCTCTTCCTGCAGGTCGCGCAGTCCGGTGGTGTTGGGCGAGGAGATATTGACCGTGATGTAGTCGGACAGCGCGTACACGCGCTCCATGCAGTGGATATAGTCCTGCGCGGCCAGCTCGTTGGGGGTGTCGCGATTCTTGCCGATGTTGATGCCGAGGATACCGTTGCGGCGCGCGCGCTCGACGTTGCGCACCAGCGCATCAACGCCTTCGTTGTTGAAGCCGAGCCGATTGATCACCGCGTTGCGCTCCGGGATCCGGAACATCCGCGGCTTCGGGTTGCCCGACTGCGGCCGCGGCGTGGTGGTGCCGATCTCGACGAAACCGAAGCCCAGGCCGAGCAGCGCGTCCACGTGTGCACCGTTCTTGTCCAGGCCCGCGGCACAGCCAACGGGATTGGGAAACTCGATCCCGAAGGCACGCGTTTTCAGCGGCGCGGGCTTGCGCGCCATCAGGGGATTCAAGCCCGTGCGGTAGGCCGCCTCGATCGCCTGCAGGCCAAGACCATGCGCATGCTCGGCGTCAATCCGGAACAGGAGCTGCCGGGCGAGGGAATACACCGGGCGTGGCTTAGTTGAAGTGCCCGCTGACGCCGAGCCAAGCCAGCAACGCTGCGAGCCCGCCGAAGAACAGGATCACCGCTGTGATGAACAGCAGTGACACGATCACCGAACTCCAGCCAAGGATCAGCCCGGCCAGCGCCAGGCCGTCGCCATCGAGTTGGTCCGGCTGGCGCCGGATCGCGGCGCGGGCCATGTGACCGGTGATGATCGCGACGATGCTGGCGATGATCGGCAGCGGCACCCAGCCCAGGATGCCGGAAACCAGGCTGATGATGGCCAGCGGGCTGGTCGTCTTCATCGGTGTTATTCCGGAATCATTCTGGATTGCGTTCAAGGTGGGCTCCCATGGGTAGAGGTCGATGCGTGTGTGCGGACTCAGAGGTCGAACTTGATGCCCTGGGCCAGCGGCAGCGAATCGGAGTAGTTGATCGTGTTGGTTTGCCGGCGCATGTAGACCTTCCATGCGTCGGAGCCCGACTCGCGGCCACCGCCGGTTTCTTTCTCGCCGCCGAAGGCGCCACCGATTTCCGCGCCGGACGTGCCGATGTTGACGTTGGCGATGCCGCAGTCCGATCCGGCCGCGCTCAGGAAGGCCTCGGCCGCGCGCAGGTTGCCGGTGAAGATCGACGAGGACAGGCCCTGCGGCACCGCGTTCTGCATGGCGATGGCCTGGTCCAGTTCCTTGAACGGCATCGCGTACAGGATCGGGGCGAAGGTCTCGGCCTGCACGACCTCGTCATGGTTGGACAGGCCGGTGACGATGGCCGGCAGCACGAAGTTGCCCTTGCCTTCGACCGCGGAGCCGCCGGTGCGCACGGTGCCGCCCGAGGCGCGGGCCTTGGCGATCGCGGCGAGGAATTGCTGCACGGCGGTCTGGCTGTTGAGCGGGCCCATCAGGGTGGTCGCCTGGGTCGGGTCGCCAATCTTGGCCTCGACCTGCTTGTAGGCCTTGACCAGCGTGTCCATCAGTCCGTCGAAAATGTTTTCGTGGATCAGCACGCGGCGCGTAGTCGTGCAACGTTGGCCGGCGGTGCCGACTGCGCCGAACACGATCGCGGGCACCGCCAGCTTCAGGTCGGCGCTTTCGTCGACGATGATGCAGTTGTTGCCACCAAGCTCAAGCAGCGAGCGGCCGAGGCGCTGTGCAACGCGCTCGCCGACAATGCGACCAACCTGGGTGGAACCGGTGAAGCTGATCAGCGGGATGCGGCGGTCATCCACGAAGCGCTGCGCCAGTTCGGTACCGGCGTCGTTGAACAGGAAGAAGATGTCCGGAAAGCCGCCGGCGCGCAGGGCTTCATTGCAGATGCGCACCGAGGCGATCGCCGACAATGGCGTCTTGGGCGAGGGTTTCCAGATGGTGATGTCGCCGCAGGCTGCGGCTAAAAATGCATTCCAGGCCCAGACCGCGACCGGGAAATTGAATGCGCTGATCACACCGACCAGGCCCAGCGGGTGGTACTGCTCGTACATGCGGTGGCCGGGGCGTTCGCTGTGCATGGTCAGGCCGTACAACTGGCGCGACAGTCCGACGGCGAAATCGCCGATGTCGATCATCTCCTGCACTTCGCCGTCGCCCTCGGGCTTGATCTTGCCCATCTCCAGCGCAACCAGCGAGCCCAGCGCGTCCTTGTGCGCGCGCAGCGCGTCGGCGCACAGGCGGATGGCTTCGCCGCGGCGCGGGGCCGGCGTGGTACGCCAGATGCGGAAGGCTGCCTCGGCGCGCTCGATGATGGTTTCGTAGTCCGATTCGCTGGAGGCGTGCACGCGGGCGAGGACGTCGCCCGTGCTCGGATTCACCGGCTCGATGACGCCTGCGTCCTGCGTGGAGGACCACTGGCCTTGGCCAAGGTAGGCGCCGGATTCGTCGCCGGTCAGGCCGAGCGCGGAGATGACGGGATGGTTCATGGAGATTCCTGCATTGGTGGGGGTCGCGGCCAACGGGCCGGGAACCGGGGCTGCCGGGGGTGGCAAATGGGTACATTGGCGACCCCGGCGCGATTCGAACGCACGACCTGCTTCTTAGGAGGAAGCCGCTCTATCCAGCTGAGCTACGGGGCCTTCGGTGCAATTATCGCAAATTCACGCCAGCCCGTCCGTTTCGCCGCTGCGGAGCGCCTCCGGGGCCGCGTATCATAGGGGGCTTGGCTGGACCCTCCAGGAGCTTTCCCATGCAGATCAGCATGTACCACCTCGCCCTCACCAGCGTGACGCGCGCAAATCGCAACCTTGACGCCATCCTGGACAAGGCCGCTGCCTTCGCCGAGGCACGCAAGGTCGATCCGGCGGTTCTGCTGCAGTCGCGGCTGGCGCCCAACATGTTCCCGCTGGTGCGCCAAGTCCAACTGGTGGCCGATTTCTGCAAGGGTCCGATGGCGCGCCTGTCGGGCATGGACAATCCCCGCCACGAAGACGTTGAAACCAGCTTTCCCGAACTGAAGGCGCGCCTGGCCCGGGCGCTCGAGTTCGTCAACTCGGTTCCCGAGTCCGCATTCGCCGGCGCTGAGGATCGTGACTTGAAGATCCCGGCCGGCCCGGACCGCACCTTGGAATTCAAGGGCATCGACTACCTGATCGTGTTCGCCTTGCCCAACCTCAACTTCCACTACACCACGGCCTACGCCATCCTGCGCCACAACGGCGTCGAGATCGGCAAGAGCGATTACATCGGCGGGGCCTGATGTGCCCGAGCCAGGTGCCTGAAGGCGCCACCCGCGGCTGGATCGTTCCGATCGGCGGCGGCGAAGACAAGGAAAACAATCCGCAGATCCTGCGCCGCTTCGTCGAGCTGTGCGGCGGCGCCGGCGCGGACATCGCGGTCCTGCCAACGGCCAGCCGGATGGTCGACACCGGCTCGCGCTACGAAGCGATCTTCCGGGGGCTTGGCGCAGGGCGCGTGGCCGTGCTCGATTTCGAAAGCCGCACCGACTGCGAAGATGCCGGCAAGCTCGAGCGACTCTCGCGCGCCAATGGCATCTTCTTCACCGGCGGCAACCAGCTCAGCCTGAGCACCATCCTGGGTGGCACGCCGGTTGCCCGTGCGGTGCGCGTGCGCAATGCCGAGGGCGTGCACGTCGCCGGCACCAGCGCCGGTGCGAGTTTCATCAGCGAACACATGATCGCGTTTGGCGAAGAGGGCGGCACGCCGGTTGCCGGCAGCGTGCGCCTGGCGCCGGGGCTTGGCCTGACCAACCGCGTGGTGATCGACCAGCACTTCCGCCAGCGCGACCGCCTTGGCCGGCTGCTGACGGCGCTTGCCTACAATCCGTTCGCGGCCGGCATTGGCCTGGACGAAGACACTGCGGCCTTCATCAGTCCCTACAACGTGATCGAAGTCGAAGGCTCGGGCGGGATCACCCTGGTCGACGCCAGCGGCATCGAATTCTCGTCCATGGACCAGGTCAACGAGGGTGATCCCGTGTGTATGCTCGGGGTACGCCTGCACTTGCTGGTGGCGGGCGCACGTTTCGACCTGGCCACCCGACGTGCCAGCCCGGGCTCGCTTGCGCGCGCTGGCGCAGCCAGCTGACGGCAGGCCGGACAAACCAACCAAGGGAGTTTCACCGATGCGCATCCTCGACCGTTCCGTGTATGTCGGCCCGTCGCTCTATGCGCATTTTCCGGTCATCCGGCTTGAGCTGGACCTGGGCGAACTGGAACAGTGGCCGACTGCCCGATTGGGCGCTGCATTCATCGATGGCCTGGTCGAGGCCTTGCCTGGCCTGGCCGAGCATGGATGCTCCTACGGCGAACCGGGCGGGTTGTTGCGCCGGCTGCGCGAGGACGAGGGCACCTGGCTTGGCCACGTGCTTGAGCACGTCGCCATTGAGTTGCAGAACGTCGCCGGCGAAGACGTGACCTTCGGCAAGACCCGCGGTGCCGGCAGGCCGGGCGTGTATTCGGTGGTGTACGAATATGCGCAGAAGGACGAAGGCATTGCCGCAGGTGAGTTGGCGATGCGCCTGCTTGATTCGCTGCTGCCGGTCGCGTTGCGCACGTCGGGCCTGCTGCCCGAGGACTGGGATTGGCCGTCGGCGCGCGATGGCTTCATCCGCTACGCGCAACGCCGTGCACTTGGCCCGTCAACGCATTCGCTGGTGCAGGCCGCCGAGCAACGCGATATCCCGTGGATGCGCTTGAACCAGCAGTCGCTGGTGCAGTTGGGCCATGGCAAGTACCAGCAGCGGATCCAGGCCACGATCACGGGGCGGACACCGCATATCGCGGTCGAATTGGCCAGCGACAAGGAAGAAACCAACAAGATCCTCGGCTCGCTCGGCCTGCCCGTGCCGCGCCAGGAACTGGTGCAGACCGAAGACGAAGCGCGGCGCGCGGCACGCCGGATCGGCTATCCGGTGGTAACCAAGCCCTACAACGGCAACCACGGTCGCGGCATCTCGATTCGCCTGCAGGACGATGAACAGGTCGAGGCAGGATTCCGTATCGCACGCGAGCATTCGCGTTCGGTGATCGTCGAGACCTTCGTCACCGGTGATGACCATCGCCTGCTCGTGGTGAACGGCGAGCTAGTCGCAGCGACGCGGCGCACGCCGGGCCACGTGGTCGGCGACGGTGTTTCCACGATCGCGCAGTTGGTCGAGGAAGTGAACCGCGACCCGCGCCGCGGCGTCGGCCACGAGAAAGTGCTGACGCGCCTGGAGCTGGATGCGCAGGCGACCGGCATGCTCGACAAGCTTGGCTACAACGCCGACACGGTGCCGCCCGCCGATGAACGCGTCTACCTGCGTTCGACCGCCAACCTCAGCACTGGCGGCACCGCTACCGATGTCACCGATGTGATCCATCCGGACAATCGCGACATGGCGGTGCGCGCGATCAAGGCGATTGGCCTGGACGTGGGTGGTGTGGATTTCCTCAGCGACAACATCACCGAGAGCTACAAGACCCACGGCGGCGGCATTTGCGAAGTGAACGCCGCGCCGGGCTTCCGCATGCACGTGGCGCCCAGTGAAGGCACGCCGCGCGATGTCGCCGGGCCGGTGATCGACATGCTGTTTCCCCCCGGCTCGCCCGCGCGCGTGCCGATCGCGGCAGTAACCGGCACCAATGGCAAGACCACCACCGCGCGCATGCTGGCGCACATCACCAAGATGGCCGGCTATACACCGGGCCTGACCACCACCGACGGCGTCTATATCGATGGCCTGCGCACGGTGGAAGGCGACATGACCGGGCCGGTGGCTACCCGAATGGTGCTGGCCGACCCGCAGATTGACCTGGCGGTGTTGGAAATGGCCCGAGGCGGCCTGTTGCGCGCCGGCATGGGCGTGCCGTTCGTGGACGTGGGCGCGGTGACCAATATCGCTTCCGACCACCTGGGCATCAAGGGCATCGATACGCTCGAGCAGTTGGCCGAGGTCAAGCGCGTGGTGGTGGAAGTGGCGCGCGATTGCGCAGTGTTGAATGCCGATGATGCCAACGTCCTGCGCATGGCCGACTACACCGATGCCAAGGCGATCTGCTACGTCACCATGAATCCCGAGCATGCCCTGGTGCGCGAGCACATCCGCGCTGGCGGTCGCGCCTGTGCGCTGGAGGCGGGCATCAACGGGCAGATGATCACCCTGTACGACAAGGGTGGCCATATCCCGTTGCTGTGGACACACCTTGTGCCGGCCACCCTGGAAGGCCGTGCCCTGCACAATGTGCAGAACGCGATGTTCGCCGCGGCGATGGCGTTCTCGCTCGGGATCAAGCTCGATGCCATCCGGCAGGGCCTGCGCACGTTCGGCAGCAGCTTCTTCCAGGTGCCCGGGCGCATGAACGTGTTCGACGAGCATCCGTTCAAGGTGATCTTCGACTATGGTCACAATGCCCACGCCGTGGCGGCGATGGCCGACCTGGCGCAGCGCCTGGATGTGACTGGCCGTCGCATCGTCGTGCTGGCCGGCCCTGGCGATCGCCGCGACGAAGACCTTCGCGAGATTGCGCTGGCGGTTGCCGGTCGCTTCGACCATTACATCTGCCGCCGTGATGATGGCCTGCGTGGTCGGGATGGCGACGAGGTGCCGCGCATCCTGGCACGCGCACTGCGCGAGCAGGGTGTTCCCGACACGTCCATCAGCCTGATTCCCGACGAGCAGGAGGCGATCGACGCGGCGCTGCGCATGGGCCAGCCCGGTGACCTCGTGCTGATCTTTGCCGATGCCCTGGTGCGCTCCTGGAAGCAGGTCATCAAGTTCCGTCACGAGGGCGCGCCGCCGCCGCGTGACGCGGAGCCGGCGGTTTCCACGACCGCGCTGGCTTCGGAGCGCCGCGGTGATGCCAGTCCGGATCTGGAAGGACTGGTCCGGGACGAGCGTGGTGTGCGCGTTGGTCGCGAGGAGGCCGACTGAGCGGCACGGCCCCCGACTGGTTTGAAAGCTCGCGGCGACTGACCGGTCCCAACCTGTATTTCGGCGTGCCGGCCGCGTTGCTGGAGGTCGCCGCGGCGACTGCGGCGCAGTGCGCCCAATGGCAGTCGCGCGTTCGCACCATTTGCCGGCGCCTGGACTGGCCGGCGCCGGAGTCGGTTGCCCGGCTGCATGCTGGTGGCGCCGTGCTGGCGTTCACCGCGCCGACCGACCAACTGTTGTGCGCGACGGAGGTGGGCGAATGGGCATGGCAGTAGCTGCGGCTGGCCGAAGCCAGTGACGCCGGCGTAACGCCGCTGCCAGCGTTGCCCCAGGCGCCGGGTCATCCTTCTGCATGCGATGCAGAACTCGCATTCCATACCCTGGCCCTGCTGGCACGCGCCGAGTCCCGTCCGCGCGCATTGGCGCTGCGCGCAGCGGCGCAGCAGCACGGCCTGGCCTGCCTGGTCGACGACGATGCGCTTTCAATCGGCGAGGGCGTCGGCAGTCTCGCCTGGCCCATCGATGACCTGCCCAGCGCGGACGACGTCCCCTGGCAGCAACTCCGCGCGATACCGGTTGCGCTGGTGACCGGCTCCAACGGCAAGACCACGACCGTGCGACTGGTCTCGGCCATGTTGCGCGCCTCGGGACGCCGCGCCGGATTCAACTGCACGGACGGCGTGTTCGTCGATGGCGAAGCGATTGAACGCGGCGATTGGTCTGGCCCGGCGGGGGCACGTCGCGTACTGCGCGATGCGCGGACCCAGGCGGCCGTCCTGGAAACCGCACGCGGCGGCATCCTGCGCCGTGGACTGGCGGTCTCGCGCGCGGATGCCGCCATCGTCACCAACGTCTCGGCCGATCATTTTGGCGAGTACGGCATTGACGGCCTGGAAGCCCTGGCCGATGCCAAGTTGGTATTGGCACGCGCACTGCAGGGCGGCGGTACGCTGGTGCTCAACGCCGAAGACGCCGTGCTGGTGGAGGCTTCCAGGCGCCTGCGCGTGCACCTGGCATGGTTCGCCACCGATGCGGAGCATCCGATGCTGCGCGAGGCGCGGCGACTGGGTTTGCCAAACTGCGCGCCGGAAGACGGTGAATTGCTGCTGCACATCAATGAAACCCGGCACCAGCTCGGGCGCGTGAAATCGATGCCGCTCACCCTGGGTGGCGCGGCGCGATACAACATCGCCAACATCGCTGGTGCATCCCTGGTGGCGGCACTGATGGGCGTGGAGCCGGCGACGATCGCCGCGCTGCTTTTGCGCTTCGGCAGCGGGCGTGGCGACAATCCCGGTCGGCTGGAGCGCTGGCGCATCGGCGGGGCCGAGGTATTGCTCGACTACGCGCACAACCCCGACGGGCTCGGCGGCCTGCTGCGCGTCGCACGCGGCATGGGCGCGGCAGATGCGCGGCTGTTCCTGCTGCTTGGCCAGGCCGGCAATCGCGACAACAGCGCGCTCGGCGAACTGGCCGCTGTCGCGGCCGCGGCCAATCCATTCCGTGTCGTGCTCAAGGATATCGACGGTTACATGCGTGGCCGCGATGTCGGTGACGTCGCGACGGTCCTGTCCGCTGGCCTGCAGGCGTCGGGCGTGGCGGCGGAGCGCATCTCGGTGCACCTGGACGAATTCGAGGCAGCGCGGCTGCTGGTGGAATCGGCGGGCGAGGGGGATGTCGTGGTGCTTCCGGTGCACAACCTCGACGCCCGCGAGCGGCTGGCGGCCTGGCTCGACGCTCAGTAGTTCAGGTCTTGCGACTTGCCCCAGAACACGCGGTACGAGTACGCGGTGTAGCCAAGGATTGCAGGCAACGCAATCGCCACGCCATACAGCATGAAGCGCAATGACTCCGGCGCGCTCGCGGCCTGCACATAGGTCAACTGGTCTACCACCAGGTAGGGGAACAGGCTGTACGCCAGGCCGACGAAACTCAGCACGAACAATCCGATCGCGCAGGCAAACGGTTGCCAGTGCGGCACCTCGATGCCGGCAATCAATCGACGCAGGCTGCGGTCGCACAGGAAAAAGATTGCCAGCGTGGCCAACGGAATCGGCGACAGCATCACCAGGTGCGACGGCGTGAACCAGCGATCGAATATCCGGGTACTGACCCATGGCGTGGCCATGGAAACCGCGACGATACCGATGCCGGTGAGCCACAGGCTTGTACGCGCCCAGACCAGGGCGCGCCCGTGCAGCGCATCCTCGGATTTCAGCACCAGCCAGGTCGCGCCGAGCAGGCAATAGCCGGCGACAAGGCACAGGCCGATGAACGCGGCGAACGCCAGGTGCCCGGCGGATTCACCGAATCCGAGCAGGTAGAGTCCCAGCATGAAACCCTGCGAAAAAGCCGCAAGCAGGGATCCTGCGTAGAAGGCATGGTTCCATGCCGCGCGATGGCGATCCCGCGCCTTGACCCGGAAATCGAACGCTACGCCGCGCAGGATGAGGCCGATGAGCATCGCGGTCACCGGCAGGTAGAGCTTGCCAAGGATGATGCCGTGCGCCGCGGGAAACGCGACCAGCAGCAGCCCCACGCCAAGCACCAGCCAGGTTTCGTTGGCGTCCCAGAACGGGCCGATCGCCGCGACCATGCGATCGCGGTCGGCGGGATCGGCGCGGCGCGAGAGGATGCCCACGCCCAGGTCGTATCCGTCCAGCACGACATAGATCAGCATGGCCAGCGCCATCAGGCCGACGAAGATCAGCGGCAACCAGTCATTCATCGCTGCGCCCTCATCCAGGCAACGCCGTGCCGCGGTCATT
>JBBRZU010000058.1:0-16972 GCA_038236425.1 Lysobacterales bacterium | reverse complement strand
TGGCGCAGGCGGGTGAATTCGCGGAAGCCCGCCTCGAAGATCGCCTCCAGCCCGGATACCACGCGATTGCGCTCGGTGGCCGTGCGATACAGGGCATTGAGTTCCGCGCCGGACCAGAACCGGCCCTCGAACTCTTCTGCCTCGCGGTTGGCACGCGAGAACACGGCCATCTTGCGGAAGATCACGAACCAGCTCATCACCGAAGCCACCAGCAGCAGCACCATCACGGTGAACACCGGCCAGCTGGCGTGGCGTACCAGCTCGAAGTAGTTGATCCCTGTCTGCGCAGGTGCCACGGCGGCCGCGACGGTATCGGGCGCGAGGGCCTCGATCGGGGCTGCGCTCAGCAGCATCATCACTTCGGCAAGCATCAGTGTGCATCTCCATGGCTGGGGTCGACCGCGAGCCAGGATGGCAAGGCACGCGGGCTGAAATCGGAAGCACGCAGGCAGGCAATTCGCACCTGCGCACGCAACAGACACATGTTGTCGCGCCAGAGTTCCTGCGCGACCAGGAAACTGGCACGACGCCGTTCGAGCAGGACCATGGTTGCGCGCAACTCATCATCGAGCTTGGCCGGCTTGAGGAAGTCGATACGCATTTCGCGCACCGCCATCACCAGGTCGCCCTCCACGCGCAGCCGCTGCTGCTCGATCCCCTGCGCGCGAACCCACTCGGTGCGGGCGCGCTCGAGGAATCGCAGGTAGCTGGCGTGGTAAACAACTCCGCCGGCATCGGTATCTTCCCAGTAGACACGTATCGGGAAGCTGAACGGCTCGGAAACGGATTGAATCAAAACAGCCCGGCCGGCCGGGCCGGCCCCTTCAGGCCAAGGTGGGCGTAGGCCTTGTTGGTGGCCATGCGGCCGCGTGCGCTGCGCACGATATAGCCCTGCTGGATCAGGTAGGGCTCGATGACGTCCTCCAGCGTGCCGCGCTCCTCGCTGAGCGCAGCAGCGAGGGATTCGACCCCGACCGGGCCGCCATCGAAATTCTCGATGATCATCCGCAGCAGCTGGCGATCAACTTCGTCGAAACCTTCCGGATCAACCCGCAGCATCAGCATCGCCGCATCGGCGACCTCGCGGGTGATCGCGCCATCGGCCTTCACCTGGGCAAAATCGCGGGCCCGACGCAACAGGCGGTTGGCGATACGCGGCGTGCCGCGCGAGCGGCGGGCGATCTCGCCGGCGCCCTCGGGCGCGCAGGCGATGCCCAGGATGCCGGCCGAGCGGCGCACGATGCGGGTCAGCTCCTCCGGCGAATAAAACTGCAGGCGCTGGACGATGCCGAAGCGATCGCGCAGCGGGCCGGTCAGCAGGCCCGCGCGGGTGGTCGCACCAACCAGGGTAAACGGCGGCAGGTCGAGCTTGATCGAGCGTGCGGCGGGGCCCTCGCCGATCATGATGTCGATCTGGAAATCCTCCATCGCCGGATACAGCACTTCCTCGACCACGGGCGAGAGGCGGTGGATTTCGTCGATGAACAGCACGTCATGCGGCTGCAGGTTGGTCAGCAGCGCGGCCAGGTCGCCGGCGCGCTCGATCACCGGGCCCGAAGTCTGGCGCAGGCTGACGCCCATTTCCGCCGCGATCACGTGGGCCAGCGTGGTCTTGCCGAGCCCGGGCGGCCCGAAGATCAACACATGATCGAGCGCCTCGCTGCGCTGGCGCGCAGCCTCGATATAGATCTTGAGCTGTTCGCGGACGGTTTCCTGGCCGAGATACTCATCCAGCCGCTTGGGCCGGATGCTGGCCTCGACGGCCTCGTCTTCCCGGGTGGCGTTGCTGGCGAGGACGCGTGCGGGTTCCATGCCCGAATTATGCCGCTAAATGGTGACCTGCGTGCCCAATTCGACCAACCGGTTGCCCGGAATCGAGAAGAACTCGGTCGCAGGCGTGGCGTTGCGCGACATCACCAGGAACATCTTGGCGCGCCACAGCGCCATGCCCTCGTCCTTGCTCGCGGTGAGTGACTCGCGGCTGGCGAAGAAGGTGGTGTCCATGGGATCGAACGGCGGCCCGGGCAGCGCCCATTTTTTCAGCGCATTGGGCACATCGGGATTTTCCATGTAGCCGTAGCGCAGGCTCAGCCGCGAGAAGCCGTGGCCAAGATCGCTGTAGGCTACCCGCTCACTCTCGTCGGCGCGCGGCACGCTCAGGGTTTCCACGCTCAGCAGTACATTGCGTTCGTGCAGCACTTTGTTGTGCTTGAGGTTGTGCAGCATCGCCGGCGGCAGGTAGTCATTGGACGGGGTCATGAACACCGCCGTGCCGGTGACCCGCGCCGGCGGCTCCACCAGGATCGACTGGATGAAGTGTTCGATGCGCAGGCTGTCGCGGTTGATGTGCTCGCGCACCAGGTCGCGTCCGCGGCGCCAGGTGCGCATGATCGAGAACACCAACACGCCCAGCGCCACCGGCACCCAGGCGCCGTCGAGGAACTTCACCGCATTCGCCGACAGCAGCGCAATGTCCACGGTCAGGAACAGCACCGCCACCGGCAGGATGATGCGGGTTGGCAAGCGCCAGCGCTCGTGCGCCAGGATGATCAGCAGGATCGTGTCGATCAGCATGCTGCCGGTGACCGACACGCCATAGGCCGAGGCCAGGTTGCTCGAGGTCTGGAAGGTCACCACCAGCAGCATCACCAATACCAGCAGCACCCGGTTGACCCATGGCAGGTAGACCTGGCCGATGGCATCGGCGGAGGTATGGATCAACTTGAGCCGCGGCAGATAGCCGAGCTGGATGGCCTGCCGCGCGAGCGAGAACGCGCCGGAAATCACCGCCTGCGAGGCAATCACCGCGGCCAGCGTCGCCAGCACCACCATCGGCAGCGAGGCCCAGGACGGGACCATTGCGAAGAACGGGCTGTGCACTGCGGTCGGGTCGCGCAGCAACAGCGCGCCCTGCCCGAAGTAGTTGAGCACCAGCGCCGGCATGGCGAACCAGACCCAGGCGATGCGGATCGGAATCCGGCCAAAGTGGCCCATGTCCGCGTACAGCGCTTCACCGCCGGTCACCGCCAGCACCACCGCGCCCAGCGCCAGCCAGGCGTGCACGCCGTGGTGCATGAAGAATCGGATCCCCCAGATCGGGTTGAGCGCCTGCAGGACGGCGGGATATTGCAGCAGGTGCCAGGCGCCCAGCACCGCCAGGGTGATGAACCAGACCACCATCACCGGCCCGAACGCCTTGCCCACCCGCTCGGTACCGCCGGACTGGAACGCGAACAGTGCCAGCAGCACGCCCAGCGTGATCGGCACGACGTAATTGGACATGCCTGGCGCTGCGACCTTCAGGCCCTCGACCGCGGACAGCACCGACACTGCCGGCGTGATGACGCTGTCGCCGAAGAACAGCGCCGTGCCGAAGATCCCCAGCAGGCCGATGCCGTAGGTGAGTGGCGAGGCAATCGGCAAGCTGCGCTGGACCACGGCCATCAGCGCCAGGATGCCGCCTTCGCCGCGATTGTCGGCGCGCATGATCACGAACACGTACTTGATCGTGACCACCAGGGTCAGCGCCCAGAACACCAGCGACAGGATGCCCAGGATGTTTGCCGCATCCAGGGCCAGGCCGTACTTGCGGTCGAAGGCCTCGCGCAAGGTGTACAGCGGGCTGGTGCCGATGTCGCCGAACACGACGCCGATGGCACCGAGCACCAGCGGCCAGGTGCGCTGGCTGCCGTGTTCGCCTGTCTGTTGCTGTGACATGGTCGGTCGCCTCAACCGTTGCGAAGCATGGATTTGAGCGCCTTGCGGATGATGTCCTCGACGCCGTCGCCGGGCGCAGCTTCTTTCAACATGCGCGCGACTTCCACCGGCTTGTAACCAAGCTGCTGCAGTGCCACGCCGGCCTCGGACACGGCGTCACCCGGACGATCGCGCCCGGCAAGGGTATTGCCGGCGGCACTGAAATCCGCCGTGCGGTCGCGCAGTTCCACGCAGATACGCTCGGCGGTTTTCTTGCCGACACCGGGGATGCGCGTGAGCGCGGTGACATCGCCGGCCTGCACCAAACGCGCAAAATCATCCACGCTGGCTCCGGACAGGATGGCCAGCGCGATTTTTGCGCCGATGCCGGTGACTTTCTGCACGTCGCGGAACAATCGCCGCTCGAGTTCGCGCTGGAAGCCGTACAGCGCCACGGAGTCTTCCTTCACTGCGTAGTGGGTGAACAGCGCCACTTCGCGACCGATTTCCGGCAAGTCGTAGAAGGTGGACATCGGCGCTTCCAGCTCATAGCCCACACCGCCGACATCGATCACCAGCCACGGCGGCTCCTTGTGCACCAGGATGCCCTTCAGCCGGCCGATCATCGCCCGATCCCCCGCTCGATCAGGTGCTCGATCAGGTGCTTGATCGCATGCTCGATCACGCGCTCGACCACGTGCTCAATCGCATCCTCGGCCTGCTCCCCGCGCTGGCTCACTTGCGCCTCCAGGCGTCGCGCGAGGAGACGCCGATCCGGTTGGCAGTGGCGCGCACGTGGCCGTGGGTGATGGCCACCGCAAGGGCATCGGCGGCGTCGGCCTGGATCTTGCCGTGCAGGTTCAACATGACGCCGATCATATGCTGGACCTGCACCTTGTCGGCGGACCCCTTGCCGACCACCGCCAACTTGATCTCCTTGGCGGCGTACTCATGCACGGGCAGGTCGCGCATCACGGCCGCGCACATCGCGGCGCCGCGGGCCTGGCCCAGCTTGAGTGCGGAATCGGGATTGCGGGCCATGAACACGCGCTCGATCGCGACTTCGTCCGGGCGGTATTGGTCGATCAGCGCGCCGAGGCCATCGAGCAACAGCTTGAGCCGGCGCGGGAAATCCTCGGCCTCCAGCAGCACGATTGGCTGGTGGTGGACGTGCACGGCGCGGCCGGTGGCGTCGCAGTCGACGATGCCGACGCCTGTGCGTTGGGAGCCGGGGTCGATGCCCAGGATTCTGGTCATTTTGTTGGGGGGGATCGCGGCTGGTTTTCAACAGACGCATGTCTGGTCAGCCGCTCCCACAGGTGCTGCCACAGCAGGGTCACTCGTGGATGGCCTGGGCTAGTTCGGCGTTGTGGTAGACGTCCTGGACATCGTCCAGGTCTTCGAGCAGGTCGAGCATCTTCACTACCTGCTCGGCGGTTTCGCCGGTGACGGCGATGTCGTTGTCGGCGCGATAGGTGACGGCGGCCTGCCCGGGCGTGAATCCGGCCGCAATCATCGCGTCCTTCACCACCTGGAAATTTTCCGGTGCGGTGATCACATCGATCGCGCCGTCTTCCGGATAGACGACAACGTCATCGGCGCCGGCGTCGATCGCGGCGTCAGTGATCGCTGATTCGTCAGCGCCAGCCGGATAACCGAGCACGCCAACTTTCTTGAACATGAAGGCGACCGAACCATCGGTGCCCAGGTTGCCGCCGAATTTGTTGAAGGCATGGCGGACGTCGGCGACGGTGCGCACGCGATTGTCGGTCATGCAGTCCACGATTACCGCGATGCCCCCGGGCGCGTAGCCCTCGTAGCGGATTTCCTCGTACTCGACGCCTTCCAGTTCACCGGTGGCCTTCTTGACCGCGCGATCCATCACGTCGCGCGACATGTTCACCGCCAGCGCTTTGTCCATGGCCAGGCGCAGGCGCGGGTTCATCTTGGGGTCGCCACCACCGGCGCGTGCCGCCACCGTGATCTCGCGGATCACCTTGGTGAAAACCTTGCCGCGCCTGGCGTCCTGCGCGCCCTTGCGACCCTCGATCACCATCAACCTGCCCATGTGCCCTGCCCTGCGTCGAAACTGCGCGGATTATACGCGGGGGACGGGCACGGCGATGTGGCTGGGTCAGGGTGAGGACGCGATCCCGGGATCGACCTCGGATGGCCCATCGAATCGGCCGCGGCGCAGGAACTGGTCGATGCGATCGGCGATGACTGCCGAATAGATCAATCCGGTGTGACTGATGGGCACACAGATACGCGCAGCCAGCCCGGGCAGGCTCGTTTCCGCCAGGGCAACGGTGCCGTCACTGGTGCCTTCGATCCGGCCGAACCAGCGGCCCAGGCCCAGCGCCCGAGTGCCGGCGACCATGCCAACCTCGCGCCCCGCCGGCAGCCCGGACAGGCCCTTGCGCAGCAGTGGGCCACTGCGTCCTGACATCAGGCCGAGGCCGCGTGCCTGCAGTCCGCGCGCCGCGGCACTGCCGGCAATCGGCGAGCCAAGGCAGACGATGCGTCCGGGCGGAAGTTGCGGGTAGCGGTTGTAGGTCTCGATCGCGATGACGCCGCCAAGGCTGTGGCCGACCACATGCACCGGACCGCGGGCACGCAGCGATTCGATCCGCGAGGCCAGGGCCTCAATCGCGAGGTCGGGGTAGTGCCACAGCGTCAGGTAGGGAAACAGCGAGGGCGCGTAGCCACGCGAACGCAGGCGCAAAGCCAACGGCAGCAAGGCCAGCCGCCGCATCAGCAGCCCGTGCAACAACAACACCGTCCCACCCGTAGAAGCAACCAATGTGGGAGCGGCTTCAGCCGCGATCTGTGGGCGTCGCGGCTGACCCCGCTCCCACATCAGCCGCGATCTGTGGGAATCGCGGCTGAAGCCGCTCCCACTACTGCTATGTGCAGTTCGGCGAGTTGCTTGTCGGGGACTGGCGACGGTGCCGAGGTCAGCAGGCATTGCGCCGACGCCGTCTTCGGGAAGGCAATCACGTCGCGGATCGACTCGGTACCCGCCATCAGCGCCGCGATGCGATCAATACCGAAGGCGATGCCACCATGCGGCGGCGCGCCATAACGCAGCGCCTCAAGCAGGAAGCCGAACTTCGCTTGCGCTTCCTCGCGCGAAATACCAAGCAGGTCGAACACCGCGCTCTGCATCGAGGAGCGATGGATACGCACCGAACCACCACCGATTTCGTTGCCGTTGAGCACCATGTCATAGCCGCGGCTCACTGCATTGCGCGCGTTTTCGCGCAGGTCGGCCTCGTCATCCACCTTGGGCGCGGTAAACGGATGGTGCAGGGCGACGAAACGCTGGTCGTCCTCGTCCCACTCGAACATCGGGAAGTCGGTCACCCACAGCGGCGCCCAGGTATCGGCAACCAGCCCGGCATCACGCGCCAGCTTCAGGCGCAACGCGCCCATGAAATCGCACACGGTCTTCCATGGGCCCGCGCCAAACAGCACCAGGTCGCCGGTCTGCGCAGACGTGGCCAACAGCAGTGCGGCAAGCGTGGCGTCATCGAGGAACTTGGCGATCGGCGAATTGACGCCCTCGCGGCCCTTGGCCAGGTCGTCCACGCGCATCCAGGCCAGGCCCTTGGCGCCGTACTTGGCGGCGTAGGCCGAGGCTTCGTCGATCTGCTTGCGCGACAGCGCGCCGCCACCGGGCAGGCGCAGCGCGGCGATGCGACCGTCGGGATTCGAGGCCCAGTCGGTGAACACCTTGAAGCCGCTGTCCTTCACCAACTCGGCCACGTCCACCAGTTCCAGCGCGATGCGCAGGTCCGGCTTGTCGGAACCATAGCGGCGCATCGCTTCGGCATAGGTCAGGCGCGGGAACGAGTCTGCGAGGTCAACGCCCTGCACTTCCTTGAAAATCGCCCGCATCATCGCTTCGACGAAATCCTGGATGTCGCGCTCGGTGACGAAGGCAAACTCCATGTCGAGCTGGGTGAACTCCGGCTGGCGATCAGCGCGCAGGTCCTCGTCGCGGAAGCAACGCGCGATCTGGTAGTAGCGGTCCATGCCAGCCATCATCAGCAACTGCTTGAACAGCTGCGGCGACTGCGGCAGCGCGAAGAACTCGCCTGCATGCACACGCGAAGGCACCAGGTAATCGCGCGCGCCTTCCGGCGTGGCCTTGGTCAGGATCGGCGTCTCGATGTCCTGGAAGCCGGCCGCGTCGAGGTGCCGGCGCAATGCCTGCACCAGGGCGATGCGCTTGCGCATGCGCGACTGCATCAGCGGGCTGCGCAGGTCGAGGTAGCGATACTTCAGGCGCACGTCCTCGCCCGGGTTCTCGTGCGAATAGAACGGCAGCTTGTCGGACTTGTTGAGCATCTCGATCGAAGTCGCAACGATTTCCACCCGCCCGGTGCGGATCTTGTCGTTGACGCTGTGCCGTGCACGCACTGTGCCGGTGATGCGCAGGCAGTCCTCATAACCGACTTCGGCCGCCGCAGCGAAGACCGCGGTCGTTTCCGCGTGCGCAGCGTCCACCTCGGCAACGACCTGGACGATGCCCTCGTGGTCGCGCAGGTCAATGAAGCACAGGCCGCCGAGGTTACGGGCGACGTCGGCCCATCCGCAGACGGTGACGGTTTGTCCGATCAAGGCCTCGGTGACGAGACCGCAGTAATGGGTGCGCATGGGACTCCGGGGGCCGACGGTATGAAACACCCCCTATTTTGCCAGAGAGGGCGCATTCAGGTTCGGTGGGTCATCTTTGATTCCCGTCACGACTCCGGAGCTCGCCATGAACCTGCCCACCCGACTGCTCACCTGCGCCCTGGTGGCCGGCGGCCTGCTCGCCATCGCGCCCACAGCCGAGGCCGAGCACTACGCGCGCCGTGATGTCCGTCAGATTGAGCAGGAGTACGCCCGCCAGACCAATGGCCGGCAGATTTCCGACGCCCAACTGGAGTACTACCTGGACCGGCAGGATTCCGGCTGGAGCATGAACCAGATTCGTGACGACATGTCCCGCTCCAACGGCGGCAACGCCCGTTGGCAGCCGGATCGGGGCTGGAATGCGCAGTCGGTCATCTGCAGCAGCGACAAAAAGCGCTACCAGGAATGCCGGATTCCGTTCAACGGCCGCGTCCGCATCACCCAGCAGATTTCCGATGCGTCCTGCATCGAGGGCCGCACCTGGGGCCAGAAGCCGGGCGCCATCTGGGTCAATCGAGGCTGCCGCGCGCGGTTCTCGGTCGCCGGCGGGGGTTACGGCAACGGCCCGGGTTACGGCAACGGCCCCGGTTACGGCAACGGGCCGGGCTACGGCAATGGTCCCGGCTATGGCAACTCGAATTACTCGGTGACCTGCGAGAGCCAGGACAACCGTCCGCGCAACTGCAACTGGGATCCACGCTATGGCGCGCCGCGCCTGCAGCAGCAACTGTCCAGTTCGCGTTGCGACATGGGCCGCACGTGGGGCTACGACGGCCGCAACGGATTGTGGGTGAGCGAAGGTTGTCGCGCCCGCTTTACTCCGTAACGCCAGGCTTGCACCACGCGTTCAGATGAAAAGCCCCGGCGAGCCGGGGCTTTTTTCTGCGTCACGGATTTCCCTGCGCCTGTCCGCACGCCACTGGATCCACGCGTCCGTTCTCGGACGTCGTCACACAATCGTTACGCGCAGTGTGCCTGTTCATCCAAGGTTGCGCGTTCGGGCCCTACCTTCAGGTACGCAACGAGCGGGATGCGACTTGCATCACCAGGGTTTGGCGCGGCATCGGCTCCGTTCTCGTGAGCCGAGTACCGAACTCACGACAGGGATCGTCGAATGCGAACCACAAGCAAACTCTTGCCGCTGGCATTGCTGGCGGCGAGCCAGTGTGTCTCGGCCCAGCAAATTCCTGGCGCCGGCGCCCAGCTGCGGCAAATCACGCCGCCCGCGGCGACGCAAAGGGCCGTGCCAACCATCCGCATCGAGCAAGCCGCCAATCCGGCGACCGCCGAGTCGGCCACGGCCACCGTGCTGGTCAATGCGCTGCAGTTTTCCGGCGCCCAGGTCTATCCAGCCGCCGAATTACTGGCGATCACCGGCTTCACGCCCGGCTCGCAGCTGACCCTCGGGCAACTGCAGGCGATGGCGGCGCGGATCACCGAGCACTATCGCGCGCATGGCTACTTCGTGGCCCGCGCCTACCTGCCGGCCCAGGACATCACCGGCAATGTCGTGACCATTGCAGTCAGCGAGGGCAAGTACGGCAAGGTCAGCCTGCGCAACCAGAGCAACCTCGACGACGGCCTGGCCAATGGATTGCTGAACGGCCTGGACAGCGGCGACACGATCACCCTCAAGCCGCTGGAACACCGCCTGCTGCTGCTCTCGGATGTGCCGGGCGTGAAAGTGAGCTCGACCCTCGTGCCCGGCACCTTGGCCGGCACCTCGGACCTGCTGGTGGATGTCACACCCGGTCGCCGCGTCAGTGGCCAGATCGATGCCGACAATGCCGGCAACCCCTACACCGGCGAGAACCGCCTCGGTGCCACGATCAATTTCAACAACCTGGCCGGCCGCGGCGACGTCGCCAGCCTGCGCGTGCAGAGTTCGGGCTCGGGCCTGGTCTACGGCCGCGCCTCCTACCAGATGCAGTTCGGCCGGGCGACCGCCGGCGTCGCCTACAGTCACCTGGATTACGCGCTGGGCAGGCAGTTCACCGACCTCGGTGCGCATGGTACTGCCGACGTTGCCAGCATCTATGGCAGCCTGCCACTGATCCGCTCGCGCAACAGCAATCTGTATTTCGGCCTGGGCTATGACGACAAGTCGCTCAAGGACGAGCTGGACCTGTTTCCATCCTCCGGCCGCACCGCCCATGCCCGGGTCGCCAATGCCTCGTTGTATGGCAATCACCAGGACAGCTTCGGTGGCGGCGGCAACAGCGCCTTCTTCGTCGCACTGTCGGCAGGCGATCTCGACATCCGTACACCTGCGGCGCTGGCCGCAGACGCCGCGACCGCGCGCACCAATGGCCACTACAGCAAGCTCTGGTTCAATGTCTCGCGCGGGCAGCACATCACCGATCGCTTGTCCTTGAACGCCTCGCTCAGCGGGCAGCGCGCTTCGAAGAACCTGGATCCGTCGGAGAAATTCGTGCTCGGCGGCATGGATGGCGTGCGCGCCTATCCGCAGGGCGAAGCGTTCGGCGACGAGGGCTACCTGGCCACCGTGGAAGCCCGCCTGTTGCTGGGACGGATGTCCGGCAACCTGCCGGGCCAACTGCACCTGGTCGGCTTTGTCGATGCCGGCCGCGTCACCATCAACAAGAACCCCTGGTACGCCGGGACCAACGAGCGAAACCTCAGCGGCGCCGGCGTCGGCATCACCTGGGACGATCCGGGCAACTTTGCGGTGCGCACGTACTACGCCCGCAAGCTCGGCAGCGAAGACGCGATGTCAGCGCCCGACAGATCCGGGCGCTTCTGGATCCAGGCAATCAAATACTTCTGAGCCTTGCCGGTCAGCCCTTACGCACGGCCCTGAAAACACCATCGAGAATCCGCCATGACCTGCAACCATCGTTCCCTCTGGAGCACCGGCGCCCTGCTGGTGCTGTCCACGGCCGCCCATGCGCAGTCCGCGCCCACCGGCGGCGTCATCGCCGCTGGCCAGGCCAACATCGCCCAGAACGCGGCCACCACCACGATCACGCAGACCTCCGCGAACGTGGTGATCAACTGGCAGACCTTCAACATCGGTGCCAACAACACGGTGCAGTTCATCCAGCCGGGCGCCAGCTCGATTGCGCTCAATCGCGTGCTGGGCGCCGACCCGTCGGTGATCCTCGGCACGCTGCAGTCGAACGGCCGGGTGTTCCTGCTCAACCCCAACGGCATCCTGTTCGGTACCGGCGCATCGGTGAATGTCGGCGGCCTGGTGGCCTCGACGATGAAGCTCAGTGACAGCGATTTCCTCGCCGGCCGCTATGCCTTCAGCGACGCCGGAACCGGCACCGTGGTCAACCAGGGCACGATCACCGCCGCCGACGGTGGCTTTGTCGCCCTGATGGGTCGCACGGTCAGCAACCAGGGCGTGATCTCCGCGCGACTGGGCACCGTGGCGCTGGCCGGAGCCGAGGCGGTGACGCTGGACCTGGCGGGTGATGGCCTGCTCAACGTGTCGGTGTCGACCGGCGCGGTCAATGCACTGGTCGAGAACGGCGGCATGATCCGCGCCGATGGCGGCCACGTGCTGCTGACCGCGCAGGCAGCCGGCAACCTGCTCAATACGGTGGTCAACAATACCGGCGTGATCCAGGCGCAGACCATCTCCAACCAAAATGGCAGCATATTGCTGCTGGGCGATATGCAAGGCGGTACTGTCAATGTTGGCGGCACGCTTGATGCAAGCGCGCCGAACGGCGGCAATGGTGGCTTCATCGAAACTTCGGCCGCGACAGTCAACGTCCGCGGTGGTGCCTTGGTCAGCACGCTCGCGCCGGCCGGCATCACCGGCAACTGGCTGATCGATCCGCACAATTACACCATCGGCAGTTCCGCCGGCGCCAACATGGCCGGAACCACCTTGTCGGCGCTGCTGGTCACCAACAACATCACCATCAGCACCGCCGGCGCCGGCACCGAGCCGGGCGATATCTTCGTCAATGACGCGGTGACCTGGACGGCCAGCGGCGCGCCCACCACGCTGACCTTGCTGGCAAACGGCGACGTCAACATCAACGCACCCATCACCGCTACCAACGGCAATCTGAATGTGTGCTGCGGACGCGACGTCAACGTCAACGCCGCCATTACCGCGACCAATGGCAGTGTGTTGCTCAGCGCCAACCGCGACGTCAACCAGCGGGGCGCGATCACGGTCACCGACGGCAACCTGATGATGTGCGCGGCCAACGACGTCAACATCTTCAGCGCCATCACCGTGACCCGCGGCACCAATGACCCGACCCGCAGCCTCGGCTTGCCGCGCGGCCTGACCCTGAGCGCTGACACCGACGGCAGCGGCCCGGGCATCGCAGGTGGCACGGTGACGTTCGATTCGCTGGCCCCGAAAGCGACGGTCACCGCCGCGCCGGTGACCATCTACTACAACCCGGTGTCCTACACCGCGCCGACCGACTACACGACCCGGTTCACCCTGACCGAAGGCGCCGCGTTGCGCAGCCTGATGCTGGTGTTCGCCGATGGCGGCAGCCGCGCATACGACGGCACCACCGCGACCACCTTGAGTGGCCTGATCGGCGATCCGGCGGGCGTCAGCCTGGTCGCCGGTCCCGGTGCCGTGGCCAATTACGTATCCCCGGACGTCGGCGTGGCGCAGACGATCACCTATACCGGCTACACCTTGCAAGGTAGCAATGCCGGTGCCTACGCACTGGCCTTCAATTGCTGCGGTCCGGTGGTGGCGCATACGACCGGCACCATCACGGCGTCGACCACGGTACCGCCGCCGCCGCCTCCGCCGCCGCCGCCGACACCAACACCGACGCCAACGCCGATCGATTACTACTCGCCGCCGGTGTCGGGCGAGACGATACTTGGCATCACGCCGGTCGCGTGGGTACCGACGCCAGGCGGGGCACTGGTCGAGGTGACCGAGGAATCCTTGCCGGCCAATATGCTGTCGATCACACCGGTCGAGGAAGTGCCGCCAGAGTATGTCGCGCCGGTCCAGGCGCCCAAGCAGTACCGCAACTGAGCGCATGCCTGGCCCGCGCCTGATCCGCCTGTCGACCGTGGCCTTGCTGCTTGCCGGCAGCGTGGCCGCTGTCGGAACGGGGCCCGCGGCCGCAGTCGATTTCAAACAGGAAACGGCGTCGGCCGAAGTCCGCCAGGTCGCCAGCTGGGCGTTGCAGTCGGGCGACAGCAGCGGCTACCCGTACCTGATCGTCGACAAGGTCAATGCCCGGGTCTTCGTGTTCGATGCGAGAGGCCGTTTGCAAGGTGCTGACGCGGCATTGCTCGGCATGGCGCGCGGCGACCGCTCCGAGCGCGGCATTGGCGAGCGTAAGCTGTCGGCGATCACGCCGATCGAGCGCATCACGCCGGCTGGTCGTTTCATGGCGTCCATCGATCACGATCTGCATGGCGGCGAGATCCTGTTGATCGACTACGCTGCCTCGCTTGCGCTGCATCCGGTAATCAAGGGCACGCCCGGCGAACACCGCGCCGAGCGATTGAACAGCCCGACCTCGCAGGACAACCGCATTTCCTACGGCTGCATCAATGTGCCGGCGATGTTCTACGCCAACGTGGTCAGTCCGGCCTTCACCAAGACCAATGGCGTGGTCTATATCCTGCCGGAGACCGGCAGCGCGAAAGCGCTGTTCGAGTCGCCGATCGCCCAGACAATGCCACAGGAAAAATCACCATGAACGGAAAACTTCGCATCGTCCTGCTTGCACTGGCCGCGTTCGCGCTGAGCGGTTGCGCCACCGGTGGCAAGATGGACTGGAATAAACTGGGCTGGCACAAGCAGAAGGCGGCGCCGAGCGAGGTCGTGCTCGTCAATTGCCAGGCCGCCGTCGGCACGCTGAAAGGCCGGGCCGATTACGATACCGCGCTGGACGCCTGCACCGACGCCAAGACGCGGCAAGGCCGCAACTGAGCAACGCCGGGCGGAATCAGGTATCGGACTTTGGCGCCGGCTTGGCCGCGGGCGTCGTGCTGGTCGGCGTCGAGGCGGGCGCCTTGGCATCGCCGCTGCTGGATGGCTTCGGGTCGGATTTCGACTCCGATTGCGAATCGGATTTCGAATCGGATTTCGATTCCGATTTCGAATCCGATTTCGAATCGGATTTCGCGGTGCCGGCATCGCCTGCGCCGGACGACGAGTCACTCTTGTCGGCCAGGTTGCGCTTGCCGTCCTTCTTGAAATCGGTTTCGTACCAGCCGCCGCCTGCGAGCCGGAAGCTGGGCGCCGTCAGCTGACGACGCACCTCGCCTTCTGCGCCGCACTCGGGGCAGGTGGTCGGGTCGTCGTCGGCCAGGCGCTGCAATCGGTCAAAGCGGTGGCCGCAGTGGGTACATTCGAACGCGTAGATGGGCATGGTCAGAGTTGCTCGTAAAGGGTCAGCCATTCGGACTCGAGCGCTTCGCGCTCGGCCAGCAGCGCGCCCTGGCGTTGGCCCAGGCGCAGGACGGTGGCATTGCCGTCGCTGTTGTACAGATTGGGGTCGGCCAGCTCGTCCTCAATATGCCGGGACTCCGACTGCAGGTCGGCAATCCTGGTCTCGAGCTGTTTGACACGTTTTTGCAGTTGGTCCTGGGCGTTCTTCGAGCGCACTGGCGCGGCCGTTGCGGCCTGGCCAGCCCTGATCGCGGCGGCCGCTGCATGCGGAGCAGCGCTGATCGACGCCGGTGCCGCGGCGGTGGCTGCTTTTGCTGCAGCCGCCTGCGCCTTGGCGCCCGAGTCGCTCTTGCCACCGCGCGACTTCAGCCACGAGGCGTACTGGTCCAGGTCGCCGTCGAACGGCTCCACGCGACCATCGGCCACGCGCCAGAACGTGTCGCAGACCAGGCCAATGAGGTGCCGGTCATGCGACACCAGCACGATCGCACCGGGGAAATCACTCAGGGCCTCGGCCAGGCCTTCGCGCATCTCGAGGTCGAGATGGTTGGTCGGTTCGTCGAGCAGCAGCACGTTCGGCTTGAGGTAGGCGATCAGCGCAAGCGCAAGACGCGCGCGCTCGCCGCCGGAGAATGCGTCCACGGATTCGAACACGCGCTCGCCGGCAAAATTCCACTGGCCAAGGAAGTTGCGCAGCGGTTGCTCGCCGGCGTTGGCATCGATCTGGCGCAGGTGCCACAGCGGCGACTGGCCTTCGTGCAAGCTCTCGACCGTGTGCTGGGCGAAGTAGCCCAGGCGCAGGTCGGGATGCGCAACGCGCTCGCCGCGCAGCAATTTCAGCTCGCCAACCAGCGACTTGACCAGCGTCGATTTACCCGCGCCATTCGGCCCAAGCAGCCCAACCCGATCCCCCGCCTCCAACCCAAACCCCACATCCCGCAATATGACCGTGGGCACACCTGTGGGAGCGGCTTCAGCCGCGATCCCAAACCCCACATCGCCCATTCCCAGTGCCAGTTCCGCGCCGATGGCCAGGGCTTGGCCTTCGCTTATCGCGGCTGAAGCCGCTCCCACAGTTGGGGCTGCATCGTCGTCTTCGTCGCGGGAGCCGGCGGGGTAGCCGGCGTCGACGTGGTTGAGGCGGATGAGCGAGTGCGGGAGGCGCAGCGGTTCGGCAAAGCTGAGGTGGATCGCGCGCTCGGCACGCACCGCCTCGGTATCGGCCAGCTTGGCCAGGCGCTTGACCCGCGACTGCGCCTGCTTGGCCTTGCTCGCCGTGGCCTTGAAGCGATCGATGAAGCTCTGCAGGTGCGCCCGCTCGGCCTGCACCTTCTCGTGATTGATCTGCTGCAGGCGCAGGTGTTCGGAACGCTGGTGCTCGAAGCTGGTGTAGTCGCCGGTGTACAGCTTGGCCTTGCCTTCGTGCAGGTGCAGGGTGTGCGTGGACACGCCGTCCAGGAACTCGCGATCGTGGGAAATCAGCAACAACGTGCCGGGATACTTGAGCAGCCACTGCTCGAGCCAAAGGACGGCGTCAAGATCAAGGTGGTTGGTTGGTTCGTCGAGCAGCAACAGGTCAGACGGCATCATCAGCGCCCGCGCCAGGTTCAGGCGCACGCGCCAACCACCGGAGAACGACGACACCGGCCGCGCATGCGTGTCGGCCGGAAAGCCCAGGCCGTGCAGCAGGCGGCCGGCGCGCGCGCTGGCGTCATAACCATTGAGCTCGTCGAGCTTGTGATGCGCTTCGGCGACAGCGTCGTAGTCCTCGGCATCCATCGCCGCGGCCTCGGCGCGGATGACGTCGTACACAGCGGCATCGCCACTGAGCACGAAATCAATCGCGGGATCGGGCAGCGATGGCGTTTCCTGCGCAACGCTGGCGATGCGCAGCCGGGTCGGCTTGTCGAGATCGCCCAGGTCCGGCTCCACCTCGCCCATGATCGCGGCGAACAGGCTGGACTTGCCGCAGCCATTGCGGCCGACCACGCCGACCCGCCAGCCCGCGTGAAGGGTCAGGTCCATTTGCGACAGCAGCAGGCGCTCGCCGCGCCGCAGCGCGAAGTTCTTGAAGGCAATCATCCGGGTATTTTACCTTGTGAGCCCCCTGTGGGAGCGGCTTCAGCCGCGATCTGTGGGCGCGGCTTCAGCCGCGATCTGTGGGAGCGGCTTACGCCGCGATAGCCAGGCGCGGAGGAAGCCGCTCCCACAAGGGCGGGGTAGGAT
>JBBRZU010000057.1:0-16976 GCA_038236425.1 Lysobacterales bacterium | reverse complement strand
GGGATATCGCAAATGGCATTATTCATGTCGCTCTCCTTTTAACCATCATGAGGCGACGAGCGGGTGAAAGGATGCGCGGCATTCACGCCGCCATTCAGGCTTGCGTTCAGGCGGGCTCCATCATCGCGTCTGCGTCTTCGGACAAGATGGTGCCGTCCCACTTCGCCATCAAGGCCAGGTAGAGAAGTTTTTCGAACTCCGGCTGGAAACGCTGGATGATCGCATCGGGGTCGGGCACCAGCTTGGCGTCACCGATCAGGCCAAAGTGCACGCGGCCGTTGTAACTCAGGATCGAGATGCCCAAGCCAATCGAGCCGGTTTGCGGCACCCAGAACATCATGTCGCGCACGGTGCAGCCGGCGAGGTAGAGCGGCATGTTCGGGCCGGGTACGTTGGTGGCCACGGCGGTCGCCTTGCGGCTGAACAATTCCAGGAAGATGCGTTGCAGGGCTGCCGGTGCCATGCCCAGTGCGGCCAGCAGGCCGTAACTGACGATAGCCTGCCGCGACCCCTTCAGCTGGCGCATGCAACTGGCCACTTGCTCGAGCCTGCGCACGGGATTGGCTTCGCCAACCGGCAGTTCGAGGAACACCAGGCCAAAGTGGTTGCCGAGCTTGCGCGCATGTTTGAGCGGCCGCAGGTTGACCGGCACCGTCGCACGCAGGGTCACGCCATCAACGAACTCACCGCGCTCGATCATGTAGCTGCGCAGCGCGCCGGCGGCCGATGCCATCAGCACGTCGTTGACAGTGCAGGCATAGGCACGACCCACGGCCTTGACGTCTTCCAGGTCCAGGGGCTCAGCCCAGGCAACGCGTTTGCTCACGCCCAGCTTGCCGCGCAGGATGGTTTCCGGGTCGTCGGACAGCGACAACGCAAGCGCGAGTTCGCGCGCAAGTTCCCCGCCCTCCTTCGCCACCACCGAGGCCAGGCTCGGGTCGCGATAAAAATCCAGGCCTTTTTCCCAGACTTGCCCGCCGAGTTTCATGTAGCGGTCGATGGCACCGATGCGCGGGCTTTCCGCTTCACCTCTTTCCAGCCACGCGCGACGCAGATCGCTGCCCTTCTTCGGATCCTTGGCGGTGTCGGTCATCGACAGCATCACCTGCACCAGCGCCATGCCATCGGCGTAGCAGTGGTGGATGCGGGTGACCAGCGCCGAGCCGCCGCCGTATTTCTCGACCAGATGGAATTGCCAAAGTGGCTTGGTCTTGTCCAGCGGTGTTGACGCCTGCTGGCTGACAAAGCGTTCCAACTCGCGCTTTCCACCGCGGCCGGGCAGCGCGGACAATCGTATGTGCCAGTCGATGTCGAAATCCGCGTCGACTTCCCACCAGGCGCCGGCGGCCGAATCCACGGCTTTCTGGCGGAAGCGCGGGAAGGCGAGGAAGCGTTGCTTGACCGTGCGCTTGAGCTGGCCGAGGTCCATCTGCTCCTCGAACATCATCACGCTGGTGATCATCATCAGGTTGGTCGGGCGCTCCATGCGCAGCCACGCCGTATCCACCCGGGTCATGGGATCGCGTCGTGGTTTTGCCAGTTTGGGATTGCTCATCGGGCGCCTCGTGTCTGCACCCATGGTGCCACGCCCGGCTGCCGCGCGGCCACCGTCGCTGCCTGGCGTCAGATCCCGCCGTGCCACATGTAGCCCTCGTCCTCCCAGAATCCACCCTTGCCACCGCCGACCTGGTCCATGCGATCCACCAGTTCGATCGCCACCAGGTACTTGGCCTGCTTGTAGCCCAGCTTGCGCTCCAGGCGCACGCGCAGGGGCGCGCCATGGGGGATGTCGAGCTGCCGGTCATTCAACTCGTAGGCCAGGATGGTCTGCGGGTGGTAGGCCTCGGACAGGTAGATGCTTTCGTAATAGCGTTTTTCGTTGTTGCCGACGCTATCGGCACAGCGGAACAGCACGTATTTCGCCCCCGGCGCCGGACCGGCCATGTCGAGTATTCGGCCGAGCGGCGTGCCCTTCCACTTGCCGATGCAGCTCCAGCCCTCGACGCAGTCGTGGCGAGTGATCTGGGTGCGCGAGGGCATCGCGCGCAATTGTTCGATGCTCAATTCCATCGGTCGCGTGACCATGCCGGAAATCCGCAGCCGCCAGCTGGCGAAGCCGTCGGCAACCATCGCCAGGTATTCGGGCGTCTGCGGGTTGGTCGAGCCATTGGCCTTGAACACCGGTGAGATGTCGGCTTCGGTGAACTCGGTGGCAAGCGCGTCTTCGGTGGTCAGCGCATGCAGCAGTTTGTCGGTGGGCGCGTCAGCCGTGGTCAGCAGGGAGCGGAAGCCCGGGGACATGGACAGCTTGTCACAACCGGCAAGCGCGCCTGCGGCGCCGAGCAGCGCCAGGCGCTCGAGGAATCGACGGCGATCGTTGTCGCTCATGGCGCATCTCCGGTGGCGGTGGTGGGCGGCGAACCAGCTGCAGCTGCAGCTGCCGGCGCGGGTGCGGGAGCAGGCGCAGGCGCAGACGCTGGTGCAGACGCGGGTGCAGGTGCAGGTGCAGGTGCAGGTGCAGGTGCAACATCCGATTCCGGATCGGACGGAATCCGGTAGCGCCCGGTGATCATCGAGCGCAACTGATTCAGCGGCCCGCTCACCAGCACCATGAACACGTGCACCAGCACGAAGGCAAGCAGGGAAAAAGCAATGATGAAATGCCAGGTCCGCGCCGACTGTCGTCCGCCGACCAGGTCCACCATCCAGCCCAGCACCGAGTCCAGGTGCGGTGACATCGCCAGGCCCATCAGCACGATCCCGGGCCCGAACACGACGATCACCGCGAGGTAGGCCAGTTTCTGCAGGACGTTGTAGCGCGCAGCCTCGGCACCGGTCGGGTGCTTGAACCGGAGATGCTCGCGGATGGACCCGCCGATGACACGCAGTTCGGCGCCCGTGGGTGCGAGGTCCTGGCGGAAATGTCGCGAGCGCCAGCTCCAAAGCCAGTAGGCCAGTCCGTTGATCACGAACAACCAGACGAAAAAGAAATGCCAGCTGCGCCCGTCTGACAGGCTGCGTGGCCCGGGGATGGTGGCCCAGGCCGGAAACCCGCGGGCCTGGATGACACCGGCCCGGTTTTTCGACGCGCCCAGTACGCCGGTGGTATCGGCATGGAAGGAGCCAACCTGGGTGACGCCGCGAATTTCACCCGAGGGCGATTGCATTGCCTTGAGTGACAGAGCTGGTTGGTCGAATCGTGATGCGTCGCCCCAGTACAGCGCGGGGTGCGCGTTGAAAATCTGAAGCCCGCTCATGAAAAGCGCGATCAGGCAGATCACGTTGACCCAATGCATGATCCGCACGGGCAGGCGATGCCGGTACGTCAGTGCACCCTTGGTTGCAGACATGCCCCTCTCCCCCTGCGGAACGCCCGCGTTGATGTTACTCCCAGCAAAGAGGCAGTCACGAGTCAAAAGGATGCGCGACCGGCGAGAATCTGCGGATCAGCCGCGGGTGGCCTGGTAGGCAACCAGGGCGGCATCGCGCGACGCCTTCGGGTCGACGATCGGCATGGCTGGATACAGCGGCGCGAGTTGCCTGGCCTGTTGCGGGTATTGCCAGGGCGCGAATACCGCCGGCGTGGGGAGCGCGCGCAATTCGGGAATCCAGCGGCGGATATAGCGGGCGTCGGGGTCGAATCGTTCCGCCTGTGCCACCGCACTGAAAATCCGGAAATACGGCGCGGCATCGGCCCCCGTCCCCGCCGACCACTGCCAGCCCTGACTGTTGTTGGCCAGGTCGGCATCCACCAGCGTGTCCCAGAACCAGCGCGCACCATGGCGCCAGTGGTAGCGCAGATTGCGAGTGAGGAAGCTGGCGACCAGCATGCGCACGCGGTTATGCATCCAGCCCGTGTGCCAGAGTTCGCGCATGCCAGCGTCCACCAAGGGGACACCGGTGCGGCCCTGCTGCCAGGCCGCGAGCAGTGCCGGATCCGGCGTGTTCCAGTCGAATTGGGCGAACTTCGGGCTGAGGTCACGATCGCTGGTGTGCGGGTAGTGATAGAGCAGGTGATGGGCGAACTCACGCCAGCCCAACTCGGTAATGAATTTGTTGCGGTCCTCCTCGTGGATTGCAGGACGCGTTGGAGTCCCAAGGCGGGCGACGATCTGGCGCGGCGAAATCTCGCCAAAATGCAGGTGCGGTGACAGCCGCGAGGTACCGATGCGGTCGGGTAGATCCCGCTGCGCTTTGTAACCGTGCGCAGCACCGTCGATGAACGCATCGAGCATCTCCTGTGCACCCGCCTCGCCCGGCTGCCACTCGTCCCAGAAGCCCTGGTCCCAGGCGATGCCAGGCGCCAGGCGCAACTGCTCGGGATCACCGTGGGCAAGTGCCTCTGGCAAGGGCGGGAGCCCGGCCGGTGCCGCCGCGCTCACGACGCCGGCGAGCCTCTGGCTGGCATTGCGCCAGAATGGCGTGAACACGCGATAGGGGTCACGTCCCCCGGTGGCGACGGTCCACGGTTCCACCAGCAGGCCGCCATTGAATGACTTGGCCAACAGGCCCGCAGCACGCAGCGCCGATTTGACCCGCGCATCCCGACTTTGCACCGTCGGCTCGTAGAGCCGGTTCCAGAACACCGCCGTTGCGCCGACCTGCTCGGCCAGCGCGCCCAGCACATGCAGGCTGTCACCCTGGCGCACGATGAGGCCGGAGCCGAGCGCCTGCAGGTCGCGCGTCAAGGCGGCCAGTGAACGTGCCAGCCAGGCGTTGCTGGCCCGGCCCGGGGCCCAGTCGCCCTCCTCGGACGGCGCGTGGATGAAAACGGGAACCGGCTCGAGACCGGCCTCGAGGGCCGCTTGCAGGGCGGGATTGTCGGCCAGCCGCAAGTCGCGCCGGAACCAGACCAGGGCGCGTGCCATCAGTGGTTTTTCGCGTGTCGGTGTCTGATCATCCATCTACGCTAGCTTGCAGGCAGTTGCGGTCCCGTGAAGCCCGGATTGCGGAGGCCGTGCGTGGCCAACGCGTCGCCAGCCCGCGCGAAAGAAAAAAGCCCCGCCGGAGCGGGGCTTTGCGACGCATTGACCGGTGCTGGATCAGGCCTCGGTAACGTTTGCCGCCTGCTTGCCCTTCGGTCCCTGCACAACCTCGAAATTGACAGCCTGGCCTTCCTTGAGCGAGCGAAAGCCGGTGGACGTGATCGCGGAGAAATGCACGAAGATGTCCTCGCTGCCGTCTGCGGGCGAGATGAAGCCAAATCCCTTGGCGTCGTTGAACCACTTCACGGTGCCGTTGCTCATTACGTACTACCTCGGTGACGTTTCGGACGGGTTGCGACGGCCTGGAGGGTGTCTTCGGTCGCGTGCGCAGCGGATTATTGCCATGGAATTTGGCACTTGACAACGGCATCCGCCCGAATCATTCCAGCAACAGGGTCTCGAGCAGCCGCGGCAGGCCCGCGGTGGCGAGCTCGACGTTGGCCAGCACCTCGTCGAGGGTGATCTCCTCGTTCGGCGTCGGGCCACAGCCGGCGGCCCAATTGGCAACCAGGGCAAGGCAGGCATAGTCCAGGCCCATTTCGCGCGCCAGCCCGGCCTCCGGCATGCCGGTCATTCCGACCAGGTCGCAGCCGTCGCGGCGCATCCTGGTGATTTCAGCGCGGGTTTCCAGGCGCGGGCCCTGGGTGGCGCCGTAGCAGCCGCCATCCACCAGATCCACCGCCGCCGCGACGCCCGCACGCAGGACGGCGTCGCGCAGTGATGCCGAATAGGGCTCGCCGAAATCCACATGCAGGACCGGCGTGCCGGGTTCTTCGCAGATGGTGCTGAGCCTGCCCCAGGTGTAGTCGATCAACTGGTCGGGCACGCCAACCACGCGCGGCCCGTAGCGCTCGGTGATGCCGCCGACGGCGTTGATCGCCAACACGCGCCTGGCACCGAGGTCGGCGAGCCGGCGCAGGTTGGCCCGGTAGTTGACCCGATGCGGCGGGACCGAATGGCCTTCGCCATGACGGGCAAGGAAGGCAACCGTCTTGTCGCCAAAGCCGCCGACGCGCACCGGCCCGGAAGCGTCGCCATAGATCGTCGAGGCAACCAGCGCCTCGGGATTGCGCAGCTCGGCCAGCGCGTACAGGCCAGTGCCGCCGATGATCGCGAGGTCAATACTCATGCAAGTCAAACCTCAAGCGCGTAGATGCCCGGCAGGTTGCGGCCCTGCTCGTGGTAATCCATGCCGTAGCCATAGACGTATGCATCGGGGACTTCGAGCGCAATGTAGTCGGCCTCGATGCCTTCCACGCGGCGATCGTGCAGCTTGTCGCAGAGGACCACGATCCGCACCTCCGCCGCGCCCTGGTCTTCGCACCAGTCGCGCACGGCCTTGAGCGTATGGCCCTCATCGAGGATGTCGTCGGCGATCAGCACGCGCCGGCCGGCAAGCGGTGTCGCTGGGCGATGCAGCCAGGCCAGGCCCGAGCCGGTGAGCGCGCCGCGATAGCGGGTGGCGTGCAGGTAATCGAATTCCAGGTCGAAACCGACCCGCAGGGAAAGCTGCGAGGCAAACAGCATCCCGCCATGCATCAGGGTCAGGTAAACCGGCCGCTCGCCGTCGGCGTAGTCCTCGCGCAGTTCGCTGGCGATGCGGTCGATAGCCTGGTCGATCGCATCCTGGTCGAACAGGCAGCGCGAGTGCGCGAGGGCGTCAGCGAGATCGTTGCTCATGACAATCCTTGTGCGAAGTCGGGACCGCCAAGCGCGCCCCGCGCGGCGTCATACCTGCCGTCCGCCAACAGTCCCTGCCAGCCAGCAAATCCCCTGCCCATCAAGGACGCGACTGCGGCGTTGTTACCGGCCGGACGCCCGTCCATGGCGGCGAGCGATTCGGACACCAGCGCCGGCGGGCAGACCAGCACGATGTCGCAGCCGGCGTCGAGGTGGGCAAAGATGCGGGCCGAGACGCCACCGGCTGATTCGGCCGCGGCCATGCCGATGTCGTCGCTGAAGATCACGCCGCGGAAACCCATGTCGCGGCGCAGGATCTCCTGCATCCAGCGCGGCGAATAGCCGGCCGGCTCGGGTGCGACGGCGGGATAGGTCACGTGCGCCATCATCACTGCGTCGGCGCCAGCGTCGATGCCCGCCACGAATGGCAGCAGGTCCTCGGCGGCCAGCACCTCCATCGGCCGCGGGTCCACCGCTTCGTCGAAGTGGGTGTCCTCGAGGACCGATCCATGGCCGGGGAAATGCTTGAGTGTCGCGGCCATGCCGGCGGCGTGCATGCCGCTGACGTAGGCGCGGGTGAATTCCGCGACGATTGCGGGCTCGGCATGGAAGGCTCGATTGCCGATCGCGCGATTGCCGCGGCCCAGGTCCACCACCGGGGCGAAACTGAGGTCGATGCCGGTGGCGCGGATCTCGCTGGCCATCAGCCAGGCATGCTCATGCGCCAATCGCAGCGCCGCGTCGCGGTCACGCGCATACAACTCGCCGAAGCGTTCCAGCGGTGGCAGCGCCGCATAGCCTTCGCGGAAGCGCTGCACGCGACCGCCTTCCTGGTCCACGCACAGCAACTGCGGGCGCGGGGCGGCCTCGCGGATCGACCGCGAGAGCTCGGAGACCTGCTGCTTCGACGCGAAATTACGGCTGAACAGGATCACCCCGGCGCAGGCCGGGTTCTGCAACCAGTCGCGCTCTTCCGGCGCCAGTTCCTTGCCCGCGATTCCGATCACCAGCATCCGCCATATCCTGTGGGAGCGGCTTCAGCCGCGATTGGTGTGAGCGGCTTCAGCCGCGATTTCATTTTTGGGCAAGTAATCGCGGCTGAAGCCGCTCCCACGGGATTGTAAGCCCGCTTGGCGACTACTTCTCGAACAGCGCGATCGATTCGACATGCGCGGTATGCGGAAACATGTCCATGGCACCGGCGGCAACCAGCCGATAGCCACGTTCGCGCACCAGGAAGCCTGCATCGCGGGCCAGCGAACCAGGGTGGCAACTGACATAGACAATCCGGCCGATGCCCTTGAGCGGCAGTTGGGCCAGCACCTCGGCTGCGCCCGCGCGCGGCGGATCGATCAGCAGCTTGTCGAAGCCGCCACGCATCCAGGTTTCCTGTGACAGGTCCTTGGCCAGGTCGGCGGCATGGAATTCAACGTTCTCCAGGCCATTGCGCTGGGCGTTCTCGCGCGCCCGCGCGACCAGGCCGGCATCGCCTTCCACGCCCACCACGCGGCCGGCGCGACGGGCCAGGGGCAGGGTGAAATTGCCGAGGCCACAAAACAGGTCGAGCACGCGGTCTTCAGCGGTCGGTGCGAGCAGGTCCAGTGCGTGCGCGATCATCTGCTGGTTCAACCCGGCGTTGACCTGGATGAAATCCAGCGGACGGAACGCGAGCCGCAAGTCGAACGCCGGGATCGCGAAGTCCAGCGCGAGTTCGGTTGGCCAGAGCGGCTGCACGGAATCCGCGCCTCCCGGCTGCAGGAGGACGGCGAAGCCGGTGGACTGGGCAAACGCGACCAGCCGTTCCCGGTCGGTATCGGACAGCGGCTCCAGGTACCGGAACACCAGCGCGACCGGCCCGTCGCCGGCGATGAACTCGATCTGCGGGATGGTCTGTTTTGCGTCGAGTGACTCGACCAGCGCGGCGAGTTCGCCGATGCGCATGCCCAGCTCGGGCACGATCGTGTGGCATTCGGAAAGTTCGGCCACGAAGCGCGGATCGCGCTCGCGGAAGCCGACCAGCACGCGGCCCTTCTTCTCGACATAGCGCACCGAGAACCGGCCCTTGCGGCGATAGCCCCAGGCTGCGTCCGCAAGCGGTGCGAGCACTCGCGCGGGCACGACATGGCCGATGCGCGCCAGGTTTTCGATCAGGACATGCTGCTTGGCCTCGATCTGCTGCACCGGGTCAAGGTGCTGCAGCACGCAACCCGAACAAGTGCCGAAGTGCGGGCAGCGCGGCACGACGCGCTGCGGCGAAGCGACCAGCACTTCGATCGTGCTGGCCTCATCGAAATTGCGATTGCGCCCGGTCTGCCGGGCTCGCACCGTCTCACCGGGCAGAGCGCCATCCACGAAGACCGCCTTGCCGTCACGACGCCCCACACCACGGCCGTCGTGCAACAGGTCGTCGATGCTCAGTTCAAATTCGGGCCAGGGCGCTTTGTGACGGGATCGGGACATGGGCAGGCGATGCGGAGGCCGACAGCAACAGGGCCGCGGATTGTCTCAAATCCGCGGCCCCGATGCCCTCGTTTTCCCGCTTATTTCTGCTTCCAGCCGCCCTTGCTGTCCTGGTACCACCAACCCTTGTGTGCGCTGGCAACCCACTGGCGCGCGAAGGTCTGGCGAATCTCGGTCTCCCATTCGGGATGTCCGTTGGCCACGGCGACCTCGCGATACACCGCCTTGCGGTCGCGATTGTCCTCGGCCACGGACTCGTTCAGCCCGACGCGATCCTTCAGCGCCACCTTGGAGGCATCGCGGACAACGATCAGGCCATCGTTGCCGAACCCAAGTGAGCCAGCGTCGAACTGCGACTCCAGGTCGGCATGGAAACGCGCTGTCATCCTGTTCTGGATGGCCTGGATTGCAGGCGTGTGGATGGTGATATCGACACTTTCCTGCGCCTGGGCATCGCTGATCAGCAGCGACAGCGGATTGAACGGGCGGCGCAGCATCGCCGATGGCGGGCTGGCCGGCGCCGGTGCGGACTCGGCCGGATCGTTGCCGATCACCTTGTCGACGAATTCAGCCGCCGCCTGTTGTGCTTCGGCCGCCGGGAAATAGACGTTGATGGTCACGCAGGCGCCCAGCAACAGCAGGCCGCTGGCCAGCAACGGAAACAACTTCGACTTGCGCATTGACACTCTCCTGTTGGGCCGGCCCGTCATTGGATGACTGGGGCCTGCCCGTTGCTGGCCGCGCGCAATCGCGAGACCAGGGTCGGCCAGTCGACACGCCGGCGGAAACCCACAACCTGGATCCGCGGCAATCCTGCACCGGCTACGATGATATAGCCATCGCCGGCTGAACCTATCCCATCCATGGTGCAGACATTGTCGTGCAGCACGCAGCCGATGCCGATGCGCGAGTAGCCAAAGTCCTTGAACAGCTTCAGCGCCTGCGCCTGCAGGCCGCCGGATAGACCGCCCCCGCCGCCGACGCTCGAGATATCACTGACAGCAGCCTGGCTGATGCGTCGCTTGCCATCCCATGCAACGTCGGTATGCAACTGCGCATCGAAGGCCACGGGTGTCCAGTTGACCAGGCGCAGCGCATCGATGCGTCCGTCCAGGCGGCCGGAAATCGAGCCGAAGCCGATCACGCGGGTCATCGGCTCGAGGTCGAGGTCCTGGATCTCGACGTTGGCGCTGAGCGTCGGCGCCGTGCCGAACGGGCGCTCCATGCCGAGGTCGCCCATGTGGATGGTGCCGCCGAACAGTTGCATGTCGACGCCACCCTCGGTATCGAGCACGTCGCCATGCAGGCGCGCCGAGGGAATGCTGCCACTCACGGTGCCGGTGAACGCAGGCCAGCCCAGGCGCTGGGACAGGCTGGCAAGATCCATCGACTGCAGTGCCAATCCAAACCGCGTATCGGGACCGGCCTCACCCGAGGGCGCCTGCCAGTGCAGGCGATTGAGCACCAGCGATCCGCCGAGCGCGGAGACGACGACCTTGTCGCGCAGGACCAGTGCGCCGCTGGCGCTGGAAAACGGGAACCGCGCCGGCCCCAATCCGATACCGAACAGCGCGCCACTGTCCCAGGCAATGCTGCTGTCGACCTGCGTTGCATCGGCTCGCCAGTCCAGCGTGCCGTCGATGCCGGCAAAGGTAAAACGCGCCTTGCTGTCCACGGCATTGATGCGTGCCGCGCGAACCGACAACGCATGCAAAGCCCCCTCGCGCATCTTGATGCTGGCGTCGAGCTTGCCGGAGAGGATCAGGTCGCCGAAGCCTTCGGGCGCGAGAAAGCCGCTCAGGTAGCGCGTGCCGGCGACCGACAGATTATCGGAGCGAACCCGCATGTCGAGATCGCGCACGGACGCATCGGCGGTCAGGGTGGCGTTCCCGGTTGCCTCGATGACGCCAGGATCGCGGGCCTCCAGGGTGCCCAGCGTCCACGGCGATGTGCCCTCGCGATCAGCAACGACGTGCACCTGCACCGGCGATTTGGGGAACTTGGCGTAGAGGCGATTGAACAGCAACTCGCCACCGGTGATGCCCAATTGCGCGTCCACGTGGCGCGTTGTGCCCGCTTGTCGATAGGCCAGTCGCAGCGTGCTGGCAAGTCGGTCGGTTGCCAGCAGCCCATCGGGTGTTTCCAGTCCGACGCCCGCAAGCTTCAACTTGGTCGTGATCAGGAACGGGCCTTTGGCAGGCGATGCAATATGGACCCCGCCATCAAGCGTTCCGGCCGTCCAGCGCCCCTGTTCCCACAGGCCGGCGAGGAATGCCTTCAACCAGCCGACCGGCACCGTTCGGAGCATGACGTCGGACTGACCCGGGGCATCGTGCCGCATCCGGTAGGCGAGGCCCGCAGCGCCAGCATCGAGAGTGGCGAGGATGCCGGCATCGTCGAACACCAGGGCGAGGCGCTGGGCCTTGCCGCCAGTTGTCCGCACCGTGCCGTCGCAGGCCCATCCGCCCGGCCCGGTGCGGCGCAAGGGGCACTGCCAATCGACGCCGCGTGCAGCGTATTCGATCGCCGGGAAATCCAGTGTCCCGGCGCGGATCCGCAGTTGTCCCTGCACCGCGCCACGTGGCCAATCGAGTTCCAGTTGCACTGCTCCGAGCGTCCCCGCTCCGCTGCTGACGCGGGCAACGCGCGCACTGAGCACCTCGCCCCGGGCCGCGCCGGAGGCCATGGTGCACAGCAGCAACGATGCCAACAGGTGAATGCTCGAGCGCATGCTGGCAGGATAGCCGCATTCCCAAGGGCCTCCGGTGAGCCGACGATGAATGCGATCGACCCGCCACACCTCCTGCTCGTCGAAGACGACCCGACCAGCCAGGCCTTTCTCGCGCAGGCGCTGATGGATCTGCCCGCCGAAGTGGACGTCGCCGACGACATCGCTGGCGCGCTCGCCCTGGCGCAGCGATCGCGGTACACGCTCTGGATCATCGATGCGCACTTGCCGGACGGCGACGGGCTGGCCTGCCTGCGCGCCCTGCGCGGCACCGCGACGACAGCGGCGCTGGCGGTGACTGCCAGCGGGCCAGGCGAGGATTTCGCGGCGTTGTGCGCGGGTGGATTTGTCGAAGTCCTGGGCAAGCCGGTGTCGGTTGCATTGCTGCAGGCCACGGTGCGACGCCTGGCCGGCGAGGTGCCGAGGGCGCCGTTCCGGGTTGCCGAGCCAGGCAAGCTGCCAATCTGGGACGAGCAACGCGCGCTGGCCGCCCTTGGCGGCAGCACCCATGCCTTGCAGGCCTTGCGCGGGCTGTTCCTGGGTGAATTGCCGGGCGTTTGCGCTGGCGTGGAAGCCGCGATCGCAACCGGTGACGTCGAAGCAGCACGCGCCCTGCTGCACAAGCTCCAGGCCGGCGCCGGCTTTGTCGGTGCCGCCCGTTTGTCGCGGGCGATCCGCGCCCTGTCCGGTGCGCCGATGGATATCGGTGCGCTGGAGGCCTTCACCTGGGCCGTCGAAGACCTCGACGGCGAGGACGAGGACGACGACGCCTACGCGGCGCCGAACTAGCTCGACGCGCAGTCAGCGTGCCATCGGATCAGCGCGGCTCCGCGCGGATCCTTGCCAGCTCCTCGAGCATGCCCCAGGAACGCAGACTGGTTGCCCCAAGCTGGGCCTGCAACATGCCGCGCAGAGCCAGGCGCAGTTCGGCAAGGGCCTCGGGGCCTGGCTCACGATCCTCCACCAGCGCCAGCAGCGCTTCGCCGCTGACGGCATGCTCAAGGCGCCGCGTCTCGGTGACCGGGCCGACTTCGGGATCAATCCGGTAACGACCGCGCGGGTCCACTGTTTCGCCATCGGCGACCTGGTCCCACGGCAATCCGACACCCAGGGCGTCGAGCAGGTCGCGCTCGAAGCGTCGCAAGGTCCAGGCCAGGCCGGCCGACCCGGCAAGGTCGTCGCGCACCCGCGCATACAGCTCGAACAGCGGTTGCGCCGCATCGTTGCGAGGGGTCAGGCGCAGCAGCAACTCGTTGACATAGAAGGTGGCCATCAGCCGCTCTCCCTGCAGGGTCGGTGCCTGGTCGATGGCTTCGGCCTGGATCAGTCGTGCCAGTTCGCCGCGCTGTTCGTAATCCACGCGGATCGCCTGCAGAGGCTGCAGTGCTGCCTTCAGTGGATGCCGTTTCGGGGTGGTCAAGCCGCGCGCCACCACGCCCACCCGGCCATGGTCGCGGGTGAGCAATTCGACCATCAGGCTGGTCTCGCGCCAGGGCCGCGCGTGCAGCACGAACGCCGGCTGCGCCAGGACACGCATCGGCCTGCGTTACTCCTGGTAGCCAAAGCGGCCGAGCGCGGCCTCGTCGTCGGACCAGCCCTCGCGCACGCGGCACCAGGTTTCGAGGAAGACTTTCTGCCCGAACAGCTTTTCCATGCCAATGCGCGCGCTCGTGGAAATACCCTTCATGCGCTCGCCACCCTTGCCGATGACAATCGGCTTCTGGCTTTCGCGCTCGACCCAGACCACCGCAGCGATGCGCAACAACGAACCGTCAACCTCGAACTTCTCGATTTCCACCGTCGCCGAATAGGGCAGCTCGTCGCCGAGGCGCAGCATGAGTTGCTCGCGGACCAACTCGCCCGCCAGGAAGCGTTCGCTTCGATCGGTGATCTCGTCTTCGGCGTAATGCGCTTCGGATTCCGGCACCAGCGCCACCAGGTCGCGCACCAGCGCATCCGTGCCCTTGCCCTTCAGCGCGGAAATCAGGTGCACCGCATGGAAGGTCCGCGTGGCCGTGACCCCGGCGATGAATGGCAGCAACTTGCCCTTGTCGGCCAGCTTGTCGATCTTGTTGATGACCAGCACGCAGGGCACCTTGGAATCCTGCAGGGCCGAATAGGCCAATGCATCGTCGTCGGTCCAGCGACCCGCCTCGATCATCAGGATGGCACCGTCCACGTCGTTCACCGCGCCGCGCGCGGCACGGTTCATGTAGCGGTTCATCGCCCGCGGCTGCTTGCCGTGGATACCGGGGGTGTCCACCAGCATCAGCTGCGCGCCCTCGAAGGTCGCGATGCCGAGCAGGCGATGCCGGGTGGTCTGCGGGCGCGGCGAGACGATGCTCACCCGCGCGCCGACCAGTGCATTGATCAGGGTCGACTTGCCGACATTGGGCCGGCCGACCACGGCGATGGTGCCGGCACGATGGGCGCTCATGCAGGAACGCCAAGCCGGGCCAGCAACAGGGCCGCAGCAGCCTGTTCGGCGGCACGTACCGATCCACCGTCGGCGACCTCGTCGGCATCCGGGTCGCTGGTGCGGACGCGGACCGTGAAGGTGCGGGCATGCTCGTCGCCGGCGGCGCTGAGCAACTCGTACTCCGGACGCGGCAAGCCGCGACCCTGCAGCCATTCCTGCAATCGCGTCTTGGCGTCTTTTTCCACTTTGCCAACGGCAAGTCCGGCCATCTTGTCCTCAAACCACGGCAGCACAACGGCGCGACAGGCTTCGAAGCCGGCATCGAGATGGATCGCCCCGACCACCGCTTCCAGGCCGTCGGCCAGGATCGAATCGCGGCGATGGCCGCCTGTTTTCATTTCACCGGGGCCAAGCTCGAGGCAGGCACCGAGATCGAGCTGGCGCGCGATGTCAGCCAGCGACGACTCGCGCACCAGCATGGAACGGGCCCGGGTCAGGGCGCCTTCGTCTGCCTTGGACCAGCGCGCATGCAGCGCCTCCGCCACGATCAGGTTGACCAGCGCGTCGCCGAGGAACTCCATCCGCTCATTGTGTGGCGCCCCGGCACTGCGATGGCGCAGTGCCTGGGCGAGCAACAAGGGGTTGGCGAACGCGTGGCCGAAGCCTTCAGTCACCGGCGGTCTTGCTGCCCAGGGGCACGGAGTAGGCAAACTTGAGCACGAAGTCGATGTTGTACAGGAACGGCTTGCGGGCTTCGTATTCCATCGACAGCATGTTGCCGCGCTTGTCGCGGATCAGCTTGGCCTGGCTGCCGGTGACTGTATCGACGTAGCCCACGTTGAACTGCCGATCCAGCGCCTTGACCATGGAGCCGTAGTCGGTGTCGTCGGGGGTGGACTGGTGGGCGACGTAGTTCATCGCCTTCACCACGCCGTAGTACTCGTTGTAGGCCGGCCCCAGCACCATGCCCATGTAACCGAAGAAACTGACGACGATCAGGATGATGACGAACCCGATCAGCGTGATACCGCGTTGCCTGATTGCCATGAGATTCCCCTGTTGGTCGAACGGTCACCGGGCGGCCTTGGCCGCCGCTCAGTGGATGGTATCGCCAATCCGTGAATAGTCGAAACCATCCGAGCACAGCCAGCCCTCGCAGTTGAGCCAGATGATCATGGCCCGGCCCACCAGGTTGCCTTCCGGGACGAAACCCCATTCGCGGCTGTCGGCACTGTGGTCGCGGTTGTCGCCCATGGCGAAGTAGTGGCCCTTGGGCACTACCCAGGTAGACGGAGGGAAGGGGCTGCCTGGGACATCGAGGATGGTATGGGTCTTGCCCGGGAGGGCTTCCTCGACGATATCGGACCCCGTGTCGTCGAGCCCGGCGCCGGTGCCGACGAACACGCCGGCGGGCTTGTAGGCCACCGCCTGGCCATTGATCCGGACCTGGTCGTCGGCGACATCGACCGTGTCGCCGGGCAGGCCGACGATGCGCTTGATGTAGTCGGCGCCCTTGTCAGGGTCGAGGTCGGACTTGCCCGGATAGCGGAATACCACCACGTCGCCCCGCTTGGGCTCGCTGTTGTTCATGAACTTGATGTTCAGTACCGGCAGGCGCAGGCCGTAGTCGTACTTGTTGACCAGGATGAAATCGCCGACCAGCAGGTTGGGCATCATCGACTCGGACGGGATGCGGAATGGTTCGGCCAGGAAGCTGCGCAGCACAAGCACCAGGAACAGCACGGGAAACAACGAGCGCGAGTAGTCGACCAGCACCGGCTCCACGATGTCCTCGCCATCCCGGACCATCAGTTCGCGCTTTTTGGCAAACAACAGCCGGTCGATGAGCCAGACGATGCCGGTGAAAGCCGACAGGGCGGTCAGGATCAGTGCGAAATCAAGCTTCACGGCGATGTCCTTGGAAAAATGGGCTGGCTTACTTGTTGTCGGACTGCAGCACGGCGAGGAAGGCTTCCTGCGGGATCTCGACCTTGCCGAACTGCTTCATGCGCTTCTTGCCCTTCTTCTGCTTCTCGAGGAGCTTTTTCTTGCGGGTGGCGTCGCCGCCGTAGCACTTGGCGAGCACGTTCTTGCGCATCGCCTTGACCGTCGAGCGGGCAATGATCTGCGCCCCGACCGCGGCCTGGATGGCGACGTCGAACATCTGCCGCGGGATCAGTTCCTTCATCTTCTCGCACAGGTCGCGGCCACGCTGGTCGGCGTGCGCCCGGTGCAGGATCATGCTCATGGCATCGACGCGGTCGCCATTGATCAGCACGTCCACGCGCACGAATGGGCCGGCCTCGAAGCGCACGAAGTGGTAGTCCAGCGAGGCATAGCCGCGCGAGACCGACTTCAGCCGGTCGAAGAAATCGAGCACGACTTCGGCCATCGGCATTTCGTAGGAAATCTGCACCTGGCTGCCGAGGTAGTTGATCGAGACCTGGCGGCCGCGCTTGTCCTCGCACAGCTTGATGATGTTGCCGACATAGTCCGGCGGCGTGAGGATGGTGGCCAGGATGATCGGCTCGCGAATCTCCTGGATCTTGTTCACCGGCGGCAACTTGGCCGGGTTGTCCAGGGAAATGACTGCGCCCTCGGTGGTCAGTACCTCGAACACCACGGTCGGCGCGGTGGTGATCAGGTTGAGGTCGTATTCGCGCTCCAGCCGCTCCTGCACGATTTCCATGTGCAGCATGCCCAG
>JBBRZU010000056.1:0-17206 GCA_038236425.1 Lysobacterales bacterium | reverse complement strand
GCCTAACGACTTTTCGACCCCAAAGTGGGGTGTAAGAAGACTGAATACGACGCCACCGCGCCCCCGTCAAGAAAAATCCTACCCAAGATCAACCCTTTGCCCGACTGCCATGCTGCTTTGACGCCGCTAGTGTCTGATTTAGACACACTGTGGACCCCGCCATGTCGCATGACCCTACGGAACGGTGTGCCATCGCACCCATTAATACGGAGGTGGGTAGCTCAGCCGAACCCCGCCTGTTCGACCAGGTTCGCGGCCGTTTGCGGGTCAAACACTACAGTTTCCGCACCGAACAGGCCTACCTGTACTGGATCAAGCGGTTCATCCTGGCCAACGGTAAGCGGCACCCGCGGGAATTTGACGGGGTGGTGGTCGAGGCGTTCCTGACCCGATTGGCAACGCACGACAAGGTCGCACCAAGCACGCAGTCCCAGGCCCTGGCGGCGCTGTTGTTCCTCTATCAGGAGGTGCTCGGTGTCAAATTGCCCTGGATGGAGAGCGTGGTACGCGCCAAGCCGCGCCAGCGCTTGCCGGTGGTGCTGTCGGTGCCCGAGGTGTCGCGCCTGCTGCAACAACTCAGCGGGCGCGAGTGGCTGATGGGCAGTCTGCTCTACGGCACTGGTATGCGGCTGATGGAGTGCCTGCGCCTGCGCATCAAGGATGTGGACTTTGGGCGCAATGAGATCACGGTGCGGGATGGCAAGGGTGGCCGCGACCGCCACACCATGCTACCGGGGAAATTGCGCGAGCCACTCGAGCGCCAGCGCGATGCGGCCAGGGTCGTGCACCAGCGGGACCTGCGCGAAGGCTTTGGCAACGTCTGGTTGCCATACCGGCTGGCGCGCAAGTATCCGAATGCAGGCCGGGAGTTGGGTTGGCAGTATTTGTTTCCGGCATCAAAGCGCTGCGTTGATCCGCTCGACGGAACGGTGCGCCGCCACCACCTGGATGAAAAAGTCCTGCAGCGCGCGGTCAAGACTGCCGTGCACGCGGCCGGCATCACCAAACCGGCCAGCTGCCACACCCTGCGCCACAGTTTCGCCACCCACCTGCTCGAGAACGGCTACGACATCCGCACGGTGCAGGAATTGCTTGGCCACAAGGATGTCACCACGACACAGATCTACACCCACGTCCTCAACCGCGGTGGGCACGGCGTATTGAGTCCACTGGATCGGGTGATGGAGCCCCGGATGCAGCCCGGCTCGCCAAACCAACGCAGTACCCGGGTGGATGGGAGTGCGGGGATCGCGTTCGCCGATTAGCGACCCCGACAGCGCCGCCTCAGCCTGTGGCAAGCGCCTGCGCGTGCTCGCGCGTGGCGGCAAATTCCAATTCCGGCCAGCGTTCGATGGTCAGCTGCAGGTTGACCCGCGTCGGCGCCAGGTACACCAGTTCGCCGGCCGCATCGATGGACAGGTTCATCGCCGCCTTTTCGCGGAACTCCTCGATTTTCTTGGCGGGGCCGCGCACCCAGCGTGCGATCGCCACGGTCACCGGTTCGAAGCTGGAGTCCACGCTGTACTCGTCCTTCAGCCGATACGCGACCACATCGAACTGCAGCGTGCCGACGGCGCCCAGGATCAGGTCATTGCTCATCAGCGGGCGGAAAAACTGGGTGGCGCCTTCCTCGGACAGCTGTGCCAGGCCCTTCTGCAGCTGCTTGAGCTTGAGCGGATCGCGCAGCCGCGCCCGACGGAACAGCTCGGGTGCGAAGTTGGGGATGCCGGTGAAGGACAAGGACTCGCCACCGGTGAAGGAGTCACCAATGGAAATCGTCCCGTGGTTATGCAGGCCGATCACATCGCCCGGGTAGGCGGTTTCGACGTGCTCGCGGTCGCTGGCCATGAAGGTCAGTGCGTTCGCCAGCTTTTGCTCCTTGCCGCTACGCACATGGAATGCCTTCATGCCGGCCTCGAACTTGCCCGAGCACACGCGCAGGAAGGCGACGCGGTCGCGGTGCATCGGATCCATATTGGCCTGGATCTTGAACACGAAGCCGCTGAAGGAATCTTCCTCGGGATCGATATCGCGCGAGGTAGTGGCGCGCGGGAGTGGCGAGGGTGCGTGCTCGACGAAAAAGTCGAGCAGCAACTGCACGCCGAAGTTGTTCACCGCCGAACCGAAGAACACTGGCGTCTGTTTGCCGGCCAGGTAGTCTTCCTGCGAGAACGGGTGCGAGGCGCCCTCGACCAGTTCCAGTTCCTCGCGCAGCTCGCGCAGCATGTCGGCGCCGATGCGTGCTTCAAGCTGCGGGTCGTCGAGCGAGGCGAAGATGGTCGAATCCTGGCGGGTAAAGTTGCGCCCCGGCTCGAACAGGTGGATTTCACCGGTCAGCAGGTGCACCACGCCCTTCAGCCGCGAGCCCATGCCGACCGGCCACAGGATCGGCGCGCACTGGATGCCGAGCACGCTCTCGACTTCGTCGAGCAGGTCGATCGGCGAGCGGCCTTCGCGGTCGAGCTTGTTGATGAAGGTCATGATCGGCGTGTCGCGCAGCCGGCAGACTTCCATCAGTTTGATCGTGCGTTCTTCCACGCCCTTGGCACAGTCGATCACCATCAGTGCGCTGTCCACGGCGGTCAGCACGCGGTAGGTGTCTTCGGAAAAGTCGGCATGCCCGGGGGTGTCGAGCAGGTTGATGATGCGGCCCTCGTACGGGAACTGCATCACCGACGATGTGACCGAGATGCCGCGCTCTTTTTCCATCGCCATCCAGTCGGAGGTGGCGTGGCGCGCGGCTTTGCGCGACTTGACCGATCCCGCCATCTGGATGGCGCCGCCGAACAGCAGCAGTTTTTCGGTCAGCGTGGTCTTGCCGGCGTCAGGGTGCGAGACGATGGCAAAGGTGCGGCGGCGGTGGGTTTCGCGCAGATGGTCTGACATAAGCCGTCCATTTTACCCGAACCCCTGTGGGAGCGGCCTGTGGGAGCGGTTTGTGGGAGCGGTTTGTGGGAGCGGCTTCAGCCGCGATTGCCTGTTGTGCAACTCCATCATCGCGGCTGAAGCCGCTCCCACAGGCACAAGCCGCTCCCACAGGTGCTAGTTGCCGGGCAGGGGCAGGAAGCTGGTGCCGCCGACCATGCGGAACGGGACCGAGACCAATTTCATGCCGCGGTTCACCTGCACGGCGAAATGCAGGTGCGGGCCGCTGGAGAAGCCGGTATTCCCGCTGACCGCGATCTGCTGGCCGACCGTCACATGCTGGCCCACGCGCACATACACGCCGTTTTCCTTCAGGTGCGCATAGACGCCCATGCTGCCGTCGTCGTGGACGATCCGGATCAGGTTGGCGCGCTCCGCATACTTGGCCTTGTTCAGGCCGTTGCGGTCGAATCCGGACTCCACCTGCATCACCACGCCATCGCGCGCGGCCAGCACGGGCGTGCCTTCCCGGACGATCAGGTCAACGGCGTACTTGTTCTGTTCGTCGGTATGCGAGAAGCCGCCATGGAAGCCCTGGCCCAGGGTCCAGCCGCTGTCCTGGTCGAGCGGAAGTGCATAGACGACATCCGCGGGCATCGCGCTCGGGTCGCCCGGCATGGCGGTCATGGCGACGCTGTAGCTGGCCACTGCGCCGCTGGCCGATTCGATCCGGCTCACCAGTACGCGCTGGCTGGCGGCAACCATTTGCCGCAGGGGCAAGGCGGGGCGCGCCAGCACATTGCTTGCCTCGGTCAGGCCGATGTCGATCTGCAGCGGGCCGCCGAGGCGATTGCTGACGAACACGTTGGAGGCATCGCCGTCGCGCACGATCTCGAGCTCGGCCAGCGAGGTCGGGTCTGGCGGTGGCGCGTCGACCTTGATCTGCTGCGCCTGCTGCGGCGCGCCGCCGTGGTCGGCGTAGTGCACGTTGCCGTCCTTGTCCACCCAGCGATAGACGCTGCTGGAGGACAGGGCCGGGGCCACCGCAATCAGGGCAAAGCCGGAAAGCAGCAGGGCGAGGGGCACGAATCGGGGGATGCGGGGGGGCATGGGCTGATTGTGCGGTGCGGCGCGGCCATTCGGAACCCTCGGACTGTGCGCCCGCACTGGATATCGCTGTATCGCGATTGATGTGTTGACTTGCTCGCCTGGCATGGCTACAGTGGCGTCGAACTACCCATCACGACCGGCAGAGGGACTGGCCCGAAGACGCCGGGGCAACCTGCAGCAATGCCTTTCCGGCATGCTGCAAGGTGCCAATTCCTGCGGAGGGGCCTCGCGGCCCACCGGCAGATGGGGTGTGCAACGCGGCCCCGGCTGCGCCCGCAGCCGCAGCTTCCGCTCCGCCGGCGTTCGATGGGCCGACCGGAGCGCAACACCCATGTCAGCCATCGCCAGCAGGAGCGGCACCAGCCGCGAGCCGATCCCGGCCCCTGCGACCGTCGCGTTCCCCGCCGATGCCCCTGCGTTCGTCACGCCAGTCACCACGCCGGTCACCACGCCGACTGCCGCGCTGGTGGCCGCGCCGGACAGCACGCCGACTGCCACACCGTCCGCCGCGCGCGGCGTGCTTGAACTCGGCCTCGAACTCCGCCACGCCGGCCTGACCCGCGTGCACCTGCAGTGGGAATGGCAGGGCGCAGTCGATGCTCCCTGGATCGTGGTTGCCGGCGGCATTTCCGCGGGCCGCCATGCCGCGGCCTGCGAAAGTTTTCCGGAGCCGGGCTGGTGGGACGCACAAGTCGGATCAGGCCGTGCCCTGGATACCAATCTGTATCGCGTGCTCGCGATCGACTGGGTCGGCGCCGATGGCACGCTCGACCTGCCGATCGACAGCACCGACCAGTCCGATGCAATCGCCCGCCTGCTCTCGCACCTGCAGGTCGAGCGCATCGAGGCTTTCGTCGGTTGTTCCTATGGCGCGATGGTCGGGCTGCAGTTCGCGGCTCGGCATCCGACGCGACTGGCACGCCTGGTGGCGATCAGCGGTGGTGACTGTGCACATCCTTATGCCACTGCGTGGCGCGGCCTGCAGCGGCGGATTGCGCGACTGGGCCGCGACGAAGGCCCCAGCCGCGACGGCCTCTCGTTGGCGCGCCAACTGGCGATGCTGAGCTATCGCACGCCCGAAGAGTTCGCCGAGCGCTTTGCCGCGGCACCAACCTTGCGCGGCGACGTGGCATGGAGCGAGGCGGACGATTATCTGGGCGCTTGCGGTGCGCGCTACGTCACCCGCACCACGCCTACCGCGTTCCTGCGCCTGTCCGAATCCATTGACCTGCACCAGGTGGACGCCGCCGACGTGCGCGTGCCGACCACGGTGGTCGCGGTCGAGCAGGACCGCCTGGTGCCAGTGCAGGACCTGGTCGCGCTGGCCGAACGCCTGCCATCGCTGCGCCGCCTGCAGTTGCTGCGCTCGCGCTACGGCCACGACGCCTTCCTCAAGGAAGCAACGGCAATCGCCACCACACTCCGATCGGCCCTGGAAGGAACCTGCTGATGACCACGTTTGCCCACACCACCCGCGCCGTGCGTGCTGCGATCGATTCCGACACCGCGCATGGCGCCGTGGTGCCGCCGATCGTGCTGTCGAGCAATTTCAGTTTTGTCGGCTTCAACGAAAAGCGCCAGTACGACTACAGCCGCAGCGGCAATCCCACCCGCGATCAATTCGGGGACGCGCTTGCCGACCTGGAGGGTGGCTGCGCGGGCATCATCACCTCGTCAGGCATGTCCGCGATCACCCTGGTGTTGGCCCTGCTCGAGCCCGATGATCTGCTGATCGTGCCGCACGATTGTTACGGCGGCAGCTGGCGCCTGTTCAACGCCCTCGCGCGCAAGAAGCACTTCCGCCTGCGCACGGTGGACCTGACTGATCCGCGCGCGCTGGCCGATGCGCTGGCCGACAAGCCGCGCCTGGTCTGGATCGAGACGCCGTCCAATCCGCTGCTGCGCATCACCGACATCCGCTTCGTCTGCGAGGCGGCGCATCGCGCTGGTGCGCTGGTGCTGGCCGACAACACCTTCTTGTCGCCGGCGCTGCAGCGTCCGCTGGAACTGGGCGCCGACCTGGTGCTGCACTCGACCACCAAATACATCAACGGGCACAGCGACGTGGTCGGCGGTGCGGTGATCGCCCGTGATCCTGAACTCGCGCAGGAGTTGACCTGGTGGGCCAATGCGCTTGGCCTGACCGGCAGTCCCTTCGACAGCTTCCTGGCGCTGCGTGGGCTGCGCACGCTCGGTGCACGCTTGCGCGTGCACCAGGAAAACACGGCCGGGCTGGTGGACGTGTTGCTGGCGCACCCGGCGGTGTCCGAGGTGTATTGGCCGGGCCTGCCCAGCCACCCGGGCCATGTGCTGGCGGCGCGCCAGCAATCCGGGTTCGGCGCGATGCTGTCTTTCGAACTGTACGGTGGCGAGCCGGCGGTGCGCGCGTTCGTGGACGGATTGGAGTGCTACACGCTGGCCGAATCACTGGGCGGCGTGGAAAGCCTGGTGGCGCACCCGGCAACCATGACCCATGCGGCGATGTCGCTGGAAGCGCGCGCGGTAGCTGGTATCAGCGATGGCCTGGTGCGGGTGTCGGTGGGCATCGAGGCGCTGGAAGACCTTGCCGCCGACCTGCTTGCCGCGCTCGATCGCGCCGCAGCCCTGGATCGCGCTGGCGCCGTGGCTCAGCCGCGTTCGGCGCTGGCCAACCGCGACGCCACCGCGGCAGCATTGGCGGGGCGCGCGAAATAGGCCTCGATCGGTTCCGGGCGATGGATCCCGAAGCCCTGCGCCATGTCCACGCCCAGCGCCCGCAACGAGGCGAAGATGGCATCGCTTTCGGTGTGCTCGGCGATGGTCTGCTTGTTGAGCACGTGCGCGATGTCGGTGATGGCGCGGATCACCGCCATGGACAGTGTCGAACTTTCCAGGTCACGCACGAAGCTGCCGTCGATCTTGAAGTAGTCCACGTCCAGCGAACGCAGGTAGTTGAACGAGCAGAAGCCGGTGCCGAAATCGTCCAGCGCGAACGCGCAGCCGAGCGAGCGCATCTTGGTGATCAGCGCCTGGGCGCGTGACAGGTCGCGCACGGCGCTGGTTTCGGTGACCTCGAAGCAGACCTTGAACGCGGGCAACTTGCCGTTGCGCACGCGGTTGTACAGGAAGGTGGCGAAGCCTTCGTCCACCAGCGATGCCGCGGTGAGGTTGATCGCGCAGGTGTGCACGTCAGCGGCCGCCTCGGGTCGTGCCTCCAGCCATCCCAACGCCAGGTTCACCACATGCCGGTCCAGCGCGACGCCGAGCTGGAAACGCTCGGCGGCGGGGATGAAGTGATCAGGCGCGAGCCGCTCGCCGGTTTTCGGGTCACGCATGCGCAGCAGCACCTCGAAGTGCCGGCCCTCGACGGGGTGGTCGCCGAGCGGCGCGATCGACTGGCAATCGAGTTCGAACAGGTTGCGATCAATCGCCTCGCGGATGCGCAGTGCCCAGTGCATGGCCTGGGTGCGCTCGTGCATCTCGCCGGGTTCCTGCGATGCCGGCACCACCCGGTTGCCACCCAGTTCCTTGGCGGTGAAACAGGCCGCATCGGCCAGTGACAGCAGGCGCGCGTAGTCGATCTCGCCGCGCTTGAAATTCACCAGCCCGATGCTGACGGTGATGTTGAGCACATGGTTCTGCCAACCGACGCGGTAGTTCTCGACCGCGCGTTGCAGGTGTTGCAGGCGCAGTTCCATCGTCTCGGGATCACCGGCGAGCAGCAGCGCGAATTCATCGCCGCCGATCCGGAACACCTGGTCACCGGCGCGCAGTCGCGCCTTGAGCAGCGAAGCAATACCGTGGATCAGCGCGTCGCCGGCGGCATGGCTGGCGGTGTCATTGATCAGGGTGAAATGATCCAGGTCCATGTATGCCAGCGTATTGCCCGGGCCTTCTCCGGCCAGGGCGCGTTGTACGGCCTCCTCGAAGGCGGCGCGGTTGGGCAGGTTGGTGGCGACGTCGGTGGTGGCGCGGCGCAGCACCTTGCGCGTGGCCATGCGCTGCTCGTTGATCGATGCCACCAGCACCAGCGGAATGGTGGCGAACAGGCTCATGAAGCCCAGCAGCAGGGCCGAGTCCAGGCTTCCGCCCGGCGCCTCGAAACCGGCCAGCCCCAGGCCAGTGAGCGTGGTCAGGAACAGCACCGTTACCGCGGTGCCCAGCGCAGTCCAGACCGGTTCAAAGCGCAATGCGCTCCAGACCAGCAGCGCCATCGGCAAGGCCACCATGCCAAGCGCGTACACGCCGTTCTGCGAACCGCCCCAATAGACGAAGGCCAGCGACAACGCCATGCCCAATATCCAAAGGCCCTTGATCCGGGGCGCCGAATAATCGCTGGCGACCGGCAGGTCCGGATTGGTCGAGCCGCCGGGCGAGAGCAGCAGCAACATACTCGGGGTGATGCAGACGATGCCCAGCAGGTCGCCCAAGGCCCACTTCGACAGCGCCGGCCAGAAGGCTTGCGGACTGATCATCCCCGAGAACACCAGGCCGCTGGTGCCGATCGCACCCGCTGTCGCGACCATCACCAGGCCGCCGCGCAACATGCCAAATCCACTGGACACCCGGATGCGCGGCACCACGCCGGTCTTGTGCACGACGTAGCCGCCGAGCAACGCGCCGATGAAGTTGGCGAATATCGAAAATGGCAGGAACGCCGCCTGGACCGGTGCGAAGGTGAGGTGCGCAATCAGTACGGCGACCGGGATGAACAGGGAGTGCCGCCAGCCGTAGAGCACCACCGCAGCGAAGGCGACGCCGGCTGACGGCCAGAACAAGGTCACCTGCCCGGGACCGCCGATGAAGGCGGTCGCGTACCAGGTGCCAAGCAGATACAGGCCAGTCAACAGGATGAAGCGCAACATCGTGCGTCCCCCTTTCCTACCCTTATGCCGTCGCCGGGCCGCAGGCGCAAGGGACAAACCGCCCACATGGGCCGGTGCGTGACGTAATCAACATTCGATGACGTTGACCGCCAGGCCGCCGCGCGAGGTTTCCTTGTACTTTTCCTGCATGTCCCGGCCGGTGTCGCGCATGGTCTTGATGACCTTGTCCAGGGACACATGGTGCTTGCCGTCGCCGCGCATGGCCATGCGCGAGGCGTTGATCGCCTTCACCGCGCCCATCGCATTGCGCTCGATGCACGGGATCTGCACCAGGCCGCCGATCGGATCGCAGGTCAGGCCCAGGTTGTGTTCCATGCCGATCTCCGCGGCGTTCTCGACCTGGCCCAGGCTGCCGCCGAGCGCTGCAGTCAGTGCGCCGGCCGCCATCGAACAGGCCACGCCGACTTCACCCTGGCAGCCGACTTCGGCGCCCGAGATCGACGCGTTCTCCTTGTACAGGATGCCGATCGCGCCCGCAGTCAGCAGGAAATCCAGTACGCCCTGTTCGCTGGCGCCAGGGCAGAAGCGGTCGTAGTAGTGCAGCACGGCGGGCACGATGCCGGCGGCGCCATTGGTCGGCGCGGTGACCACGCGGCCGCCCGCGGCATTTTCTTCATTCACCGCCAATGCGTACAGGTTGACCCAGTCCAGCACCGTGAGCGGATCCTTCATCGCCGCTTCGGGCCGCGCGCCGAGGTCGCGAAACAATGCTGGCGCGCGGCGCACGACTTTCAGGCCGCCGGGCAGCACGCCTTCCTCGCGGATGCCGCGCTCGACGCAGTCCTGCATGGCGCGCCAGATCTCGAGCAATCCTTCGCGCACGGCCCCGGCTGGACGCCACACGGTTTCATTGGCGACCACGAGTTGGGCGATGGTCAGGCCATTGGCCTCGCACAACGCCAGCAATTTGGCGCCGCTGTTGAAGGCGTAGGGCAGGGCGGTGGTGTCGGCGACGATGCGATCCGACGCTGCTTCGTCCTGGTTGACCACGAAGCCACCGCCGACCGAGTAATAGTCGCGCCGCGCAATCTCCTCGCCAGCCGCATCGAAGGCGATGAAGCGCATGCCGTTCGGGTGGAACGGCAGCTTTTGCCGTTTGTTGAACACCAAGTCGGTTTTTTCGTCGAAGGCGATCTCATGCGTGCCGTACAGACGGATGCGCTTTTGCGCGCGGATGCGCTCCAGGGTGGCCGGGATCGCATCGGGATCGATGGCATTGGGCCAGTGGCCTTCCAGTCCCATCAGCACGGCCTTGTCGGTGCCGTGGCCGCGGCCGGTCATCGCCAGGGAGCCGAACAGCTCCACCTTCACCCGCGCGCAGCTTGCCAGGGTGCCTTCCTCGTCCAGCCAGCGCTCGACGAAGCGGGCGGACGCGCGCATCGGCCCGACCGTGTGCGAGGACGAGGGTCCGATGCCGATCTTGAACAGGTCGAAGACGCTGACGGCCATGGGCGGCTCGCATGCGGAGGACCCCTATTCTATCCTTGACGGCATGCGCCTGACCCTTTTCCAGCGGGATGACTGCCCGCTCTGCGACGCTGCCGACGCGGTGCTTGCCGCTGCCGGCGTGCCGGATTTCGACCCGCTGTGGATCGACGGCGACCTGGCCATGGAGGCGATCTACGGTGCGCGCGTGCCGGTGCTGCGCCGCGAGGACAGCGGCCGGGAACTGGATTGGCCGTTCGACCCGGCGGCCGTGCGCGCCTTCCTGGCCAAGTGAGTGCGTGCCAGGCGGACTGCGCCCGGACGCCTATTTGGCCTTGGCTGCCAGCAGCAGCCGCGTGCTTACCTGAACGTCATTGGGCAGCACGCTGAGGTCCTCCCAATCGCCGGTCCCGACCTTGAAATCGAGGCGGCGCACGGTCGCGGTTCCAGTCAGGATGGGCTTGGCACCGCCGGTCCAGGTAAAGGTCAGCGGGATCGCCTTGCTGGCGCCATTGAGCGACAACACACCGTCGGCGACAAAGCGGCCCTTGCCAAGCGCGCGGAATTTCGTCGCCACGTAGCGCGCCTGTGCGTGGGCGCGGATATTGAAGAAATCCTCGCTGCGCAGGCCATCGTCACGCTCGCTGTTTTGCGTGTCCACGCTGGCCAGGTCGATCGCCACGTCGAAGCGCGACGTCGACAACTGCGCCGGGTCGAAGCGGATCACCGGCGTGAATCTGGCAAACTTGCCGGTGAATTTCTCGCCCTGGAAGACGCTGGAGAAACCGAGCGCGGATCCCGGCAACGCGGTCCAGTCGGCAGCCAATGCAAGCGAGGGCGCCAGCAGCGCGAGTGCGATGGCAAGCAGCGTGGTGCGAATGTTCACAGCGATTTCTCCATGGCGCGGCGGCGCGAGGGAAGCATCCGCCGCAAGGTGTTGTCCCGCCAGGCGTAATGATGGCCAAGCGCGGCCGCGGCATGCACGAACACCACGCCGGACAGCACGTAGAACAGCAGTTCGTGCACGTCCTTGGCGGCGCCTTTCGCTGCCAGGTCGGTGGCGGCGAGTGCGGGCAGGTTGAACAGCGTGAACCATTGCAGGGGCGCGCCAGACAGCGAGTTGTAATACCAGCCCGACAACGGCACGGCCAGCAACAGCAGGTACAGGGCGAGATGGGTCAGCGCGGCAATCCGCATTTGCCAGCGCGGCGCGTCGGGCAAGGCCAGCGGCGCCTTGCTTGCCAGGCGCCAGAGCAGCCGCACTGCCGTCAGCGCCAGCACGGTGATGCCCAGGCTCTTGTGCAGTGCGAACACCTGCAGCTTGGTCAGGTTGCGCGGCAGGTCGCCCATGAACAGGCCGATGCCGGCGTTGCCCAGGATCAGCAGGAAGGTCAGCCAGTGCAGCGCGATGCTGGCGCCGCCCCAGCGCTCGGCATCATTTCTCAGCGGCATTGTCGGCGTCCTTGGCTGCGTCCTTGGCTGCATCCTTGGCAGTGTCGGCATCCCGGCCGTCGAGCAACGCTTCGGCTTCGATCGTCAGCGTGACCGCATCACCGACCACGCGCTGCCAGGCATCCATGCCGAACGCCTTGCGGCTGAGCGTGCCGCGCGCGGAAAACCCGGCGGTGCGATGGAAGGTGAGCGGATGCCGCTTGAGTGCATTCAGATCGACGTCCAGCACCAGCGGTGCGCTGCGGCCATGCAGGGTCAGCTCGCCAGTGACGCGGGCGTGGTTGCCTTCGCCGCGCTCGACCTGGGTCGAGACAAAATGCGCGGTGGGAAACTTGCCGGAATCAAAAAAAGTGCGATCAAGGATCTTGCCCTGCCAGTCGGCGTCGCCCAGGTCGAGCGTAGCGATCGGCACGGTGACGTCGACATGCGCGCTGGACCAGTCGTCCGGATCGAAGTCCAGGCTGCCGCTGACCCGCGAAAATGTGCCGACCGGATTGGAAAAGCCAGCGTGGCTTACCTGGAAGGCGATGCGCGTATGCACCGGGTCGAGCCGGTAGTGCCGCAGCTCGGCGTGCGCAGGCGTCGGGGCGAGGGCGAACGCGAACGCGGCAGCGCAGCTAAGCACGGCGGGGAGCAACCAGGGCGATGGGTTGGCGCGGGGGTGCATCTGCTGAGTCTAACGATTCGAGGTGAACGCAAGGTGCTTGCCGCCGGCAGACTTCATTGCGAGGATGCGGGCAGGGGACTCTGCTTGGGGAAGCAGGCATGCGCAAGGCCGTTCGGAGCCTGCTCGGGCTCGTGTTGCTCATCGTGATGCCCGTGGCCCGGGCAACGCCGGAAACGCCGCAGTTCCGCCAGGTTGGCGTCGGCGACGGCCTGCCGTCGAGCACCATCGCCGCGCTGGCCCTGGACCGCGACGGCTACCTGTGGATCGGTACCCGCGATGGACTGGCCCGCTACGACGGCGTCGGCTATCGCCTGTATCGGCATGTGCCGGGCGATGCGGCCTCGCTGCCGGGTAATTCCGTGCAGGCCTTGTACGTCGACGCGCGCAATCGCCTGTGGGTCGGGGTCGAGAGCCAGGGGCTGGCGGTGCTCGATACCGATCGCGGCGCGTTCCGCCATCTGTCCCAGGCCAGCCAGCCGATCCTGCGCAGCGACGATGTCTGGTCGATCACCGGCACGCCGGACGGCATGGTGTGGATCGGCACCTATGGCGGCGGCCTGTATCGCCTGGATGCGCAGGAGCGTTTCACCCGTTTCCTGCCGTCGAAGCGCAGCGCCAACCAGTTGCCCGCGCCCGATGTGCCGGCGATGGCGGTGGATGCGAGCGGCGCACTGTGGCTGGGAACCACCGCCGGACTGGCGCGCTGGACCGGGCACGACTTTGTGCGCATCGGTGAGGGTGCACTGTCGAGCGAAGAGATCTACAGCCTCACTGCCGATCGTGATGGCAGCCTGTGGATCGGCACCAGCGCCGGACTCGATCATCGCCTGGCCGACGGACGCATCGAGCATCCCGCCTGGGCCAGTGCGCTGCCCGATCCGGTGGTACTGACCACGCTGACCGATCGCGAGGGCACGCGCTGGTTCGGAACGCGGCGTGGCCTCGCCTCGATGCGCGACGGCCACATTGATGCACTGGCCGCCTATCCGTCGGCGGGCAAGGCGTTCATGGCCAGCCTGGAGGATCGCGATGGTGGATTGTGGTTTGGCACCCAGGCCAATGGCTTGCTGCGGCTGCCGCCAGGCTGGCGCGATTTCGCGGTGTTCGGCCGCGACGAAGGCCCGTCGAAACTGTCGGGCGTCCCGGTACGCGGCATGGCGCCGACGCGCGACGGGCGGGTCTGGCTGGTCGGCAGCAGCGCCGTGGTCGATCGCCTGGATCCGGCAACCGGCCGCATTGATGCAGTGCTCGATACCTCGCCGGTCATTCCGAACGCCCGCCTGTGGTCGGTGCTCGAACGCGATGACGGCAGTCTGTGGCTGGGACATTCGCGTGGCCTGAGCCGATACGACTTGCGCAGCCACGCCTGGCGCCACTGGCGGGTTGACCACGCCGGTGATGGCTTGCTGCCGGGCCCGGTGCAGATGCTTGCGCTCACCGATGACGGATTGCTGTGGCTGGCCTCGTACGGTGGCGGCATCCAGGCACGCGACAGCGATGGCCGCGTGGTCTTCAGCCTGGCATCCGGCGGCGGCAAGGGCGTGGATTCGCCCGACCAGGAACAGATGGCGGTCGGGCCGGATGGCCTGGTCTGGCTGGCTGGACCCAAAGGCATGCGCCGCTGGAATCCCGAGACCGAGCGCTTTGATGCCATCGTCGGCGCGCCGGCGGACCATGTGTTCGGATTTGCCTTCGTGCCGCCCGACAGCCTGTGGCTGCATCGCATGGGCACGCTGGAAGCCTTCCATTGGAATGGCGCATCACTGGCGCGCTTCCGCAGCGTGGATGCGCGTGCTGGCCTGCCGGCGGTGGAGTCGGGTGGCATGTTTGCCGATCGCGGCGGCGCGCTGTGGTTGCCGACCGCGCGTGGCTTGCTGCGTTACGACCCGCTGGGCGAACGACTGCGCATGTTTGGCGTGCGCGACGGCCTGCCCAGCCAGGAATTCCTGCTGCAGCCACCGGTGGTGTTGCCTCAGGGACTGGGACTGGCGAGCAGCAATGCCGGCGTGGTGTTGTTCGACCCCGCGCATATCCGCCCGGGCAGCGCCGCGCCGCGATTGGTGCTTGATGCGCTGCGGTTCCGTCGCGATGGGCGGACCTATTCATTGCCGGCCGGAACAACTGCGCTGACCCTGGGTCCGGATGATCGCGACCTGCATGTCAGCGCGCGCCTGCTCAGCTTCGCCGATGCCTCGGCGCACCACTATCGCTTTCGCCTGCATGGCTACGACGCCGGTTGGGTGGATGTCGGCGCCACTGGCCAGCGCGAATGGTCGCAACTGGAACCGGGAAACTATCGGCTTGAAGTGACCGCCGGCAATGCCGATGGTGTCTGGGCTGCGCCGCTGTCGTTCACGCTGCGCGTGCTGGCGCCGTGGTGGCAGCGCGGCTGGGCGCTGGCGTTGTGGGGTGTGCTGGCGTTGTCGTTGGCCTGGTGGCTGGCGCGTGCCTATCGCAGCCGACTGCGCCAGCGCAGCGCCTTGCAACTGCGCGAGCAGCAGCGACTGCTCAGCGACCAGGGCTCCGAAGCCAAGAGCCGTTTCCTTGCCACCCTGGGGCACGAAATCCGCACGCCGATGACCGGCGTGCTCGGCATGGCCGAGCTGTTGCAGGGCGGCGAACTGGCACCACGCCAGCGGCTGCAGGTGGAAGCGATCCAGCGCGCCGGCGATCATCTGTTGTGGCTGGTCAACGACGCGCTTGACCTGGCGCGAATCGAATCAGGCCGGCTCGTGCTCGATGACGCCGCCTTCGACGTGCATGCGTTACTGGAAGAAACCGCGGCGCTGTTGCATCCACTCGCCGAGGCCAAGGGGCTGGCATTCGGATTGCAGCGTGCACCGGGCACGCCTGCGGCATTGCGTGGCGATGCCGGCCGCGTGCGCCAGATCCTGTTCAACCTGGGCAGCAATGCCATCAAGTTCACCGATCGTGGCGAGGTCGCGTTGCGCAGTGCCGCAACGCCGTCGGGGCTGCTGCTCGAGATCGCCGACACCGGCCCGGGACTGAATTCGCTGCAGCAGGCGCGCCTGTTCCAGCGCTTCGAACAGCTCGATGCCGCGCCCGGCCTGCGCCGCCAGGGCAGTGGCCTGGGCCTGGCCATCTGCAAGGAACTGGCCGGCGCCATGGGTGGCCGGATCGAATTGCAGAGCCAGGCGGGGCAGGGCACCACGTTTCGGGTGCTGCTGCCGCTACCGACGGCGGACTTGCCTGTTGCGCCGAGTGCGAGTGTGCGCAGGCGCCGACTGCGGGCGATGGAAGGCCTCGATATCCTGGTGGTCGAGGACGATCCGACCGTGGCCGAGGTAGTGACCGGGCTGCTCGAATCGCTCGGCCATCGCACCGCGCATGCCAACCATGGCCTGGCGGCATTGTCGGAGATCGCCGCGTCGCGCTACGACCTGGCCTTTGTCGATCTCGACCTGCCCGGACTGGACGGATTCGAGTTGGCGCGCATCCTGCGCCGGCAAGGACACGCACTGGCCCTGGTCGCATTGACCGCGCGCTCCGATCCGCAGGCCGAGCCGCTCGCCTACGCGGCCGGCATGCACGGCTTCCTGCGCAAGCCGGTGACCAGCCGCTTACTGCAGGCCTGCATCGATCGCACGATGGCGAGCTTCCGCAGCGTGGTTACCGGCGATCATAAAACCGGATCCGACTGACCCGGCGCCAGCCGAGCGCGATCAGCGCCGGCTGTGCGCATGCACCGCGTCCACCAGCACGCGCACATGCGCCGGATCCATGTCCGGCGACAGGCCATGGCCGAGATTGAACACGTGGCCTTCGCGCGAGCCACCGTTGGCGGCGGCGTATTCGTCCAGCGTGCGCGCCACTTCGGCGCGGATCGCATCCGGGCTGGCGTACAGCGTGGCCGGATCGAGATTGCCCTGCAGTGCGATGTGTTTCGGTACGCGCGCGCGCGCCTCGCCGATGCCCACGGTCCAGTCCACGCCGAGCGCTTCAACGTCGTGGCTGAGTTCTTCCAGGTAGGGATCATTGCCCTTGCCGAAGATGATCAGTGGCGTGCGCTGCTCGCCCTCGCCGCGGGCGAGTTCGCGCGCGATGCGCTGCAGGTAGGGCAGGGAGAAGGCGCGGTAATGCGCGGGTGCGAGCGCGCCGCCCCACGTATCAAATACCTGCAGCGCCTGGGCACCGGCCGCGCGCTGCGCGGACAGGTAGGCGATCACCGCATCGGTAACCACGTTGAGCAACTGGTGCAGCAGCGCAGGTTCCGACAGCGCCATCGCCTTGATCCGGCCGAAGTTGGCGCTGCCACCGCCTTCGACCATGTAGCAGGCCAGGGTCCACGGGCTGCCCGAGAATCCGATCAGCGGTACGCGACCATCAAGTTCGCGACGGATCAGCCGGACTGCATCCATCACGTAGCGCAGTTCGTCTTCCATGTCTGGCACGGCGAGCTGGGCGACGTCTTCAGCGGTGCGCACGGGGCGCGCGAAGCGCGGCCCCTCGCCGTCGGCGAAGCTCAGTCCCAATCCCATCGCATCGGGAATGGTCAGGATGTCCGAGAACAGGATGGCGGCATCGAGATCGAAGCGTTCCAGCGGCTGCAGGGTGACCTCGCAGGCCAGCTCCGGATTGGTCGCCAGGCCCATGAAGCTGCCGGCCTTTGCGCGCACGATGCGGTATTCCGGCAGGTAGCGACCGGCCTGTCGCATCAGCCAGACCGGCGTGGCATCCACGGGCTGGCCGCGCAGTGCGCGCAGGAAACGGTCATTGGCTGGGGGCATCGTCGATCCTTGTGCGGCGGCGGAGTCTACTGCGGTGCATTGGCGCCCTGGGCGAACATCAGCTGGAAGCCGCG
>JBBRZU010000055.1:0-17891 GCA_038236425.1 Lysobacterales bacterium | reverse complement strand
CAATCGCGGCTGACGCCGCACCCACTGAAGCCGCTCCCACAGAAGCCGCTCCCACAGAAGCCGCTCCCACAGAAGCCGCTCCCACAGAAGCCGCTCCCACAGAAGCCGCTCCCGCTCAGGTGGACCAGGGCCGGTGCAGGGCCAGCGCCACGCGGCTGATGCCGGGCAGGGCGCGCAACTGGTTGAGCAGGTCCGCGTCGGTGCGTACCGAATTGGCTCCGTTGAGTTCGACCACGCCCCGCGAGTCGGCCGTGACCACGTCCAGTCGCAGCGGCGTGCCGCCCGGCCGGAAGGCATCCATGGCCTGCTGCAGCCGCTCCCAGGTCCGCGGTTGGCGCAGGTCCACGGTCAGGGCCAGGCGGCGGCCGTACTGGCTGCACAGCTGGCGGAAATCCCAGGCTTGGCGCGCGCGCAGGGAAAAACCGCCATTGAAACTGTCCTCGCGCAGGCCGCCTTCGACCACCACGATGCGGTCACGCGACAGCAGCGGCGCGAATTCGTTGAAAGCTTCGCTGAAGAACGCGCACTCGACCCGGCCACGGGTGTCTTCAAGTTGCACGAAAGCCTGGTTGTCGCCGCGCCGGCGTACGGCAGTGACCAGCCCGGCGAGCACCACCGGCGCTTCGCCGCGGTTGTTCTTGCGCTCGCCGAAGATGCGCTCGAGTTCGCCCAGGTGGATGCCGACCAGCTCAGCCAGCTCGGCCTTCCACGGATCCAGCGGATGACCGCTCAGGAAGTGGCCGAGGATTTCGCGTTCGCCCGCAAGCTTCTGTTCCAGGCTCCAGTCCGGCGCGGTCGGCAGTTCGATGCGGATTTCAGGCGCCGGCCCGTCGCCACCGAACAACGATGCCTGGCCGGCATCGCGTTCGCGCGCGAGCTGTTCGGTCGCGCGCATCGCCTCGGGCAACTGCAACATCAACGAGGCGCGGTTCACGCCGACCGCGTCCAGGGCGCCAGCCTGCACCAGCGACTCGAGCACGCGCTTGTTCAGTCGCGTGCCATCCACGCGCTGGCAGAAATCGAGCAGGTCCCGGAACGGCCCGCCGGCGCCGCGCGCGCTGGCGATCGCCTCGCAGGCGCCGCGACCCACGCCCTTCACTGCGCCAAGGCCATAGCGCACCGTGTTCGGGTCCAGTGCTTCGAACATGTAGGTCGAAGCATTGACGTCGGGTGGCAGCACCGACAGGCCCATCGCACGCGCATCCTCCAGGAAGGTCACCACCTTGTCGGTGTTGTCCATGTCCGAGGACAGCGTGGCGGCCATGAATTCGGCCGTGTAATGCGTCTTCAGCCATGCTGTCTGGTAGGCGACCAGCGCGTAGGCCGCCGAGTGCGACTTGTTGAAGCCATAGTCGGCAAACTTCTCCATCAGGTCGAAGATCGCCGAGGCGATGCCGGGCTTGATGTCGTTGCCGGCCGCGCCGTCCTCGAACTTGAAGCGCTCCTTGGCCATTTCCTCTGGCTTCTTCTTGCCCATCGCGCGACGCAGCAGGTCGGCACCGCCCAGCGAGTAGCCGGCCATCACCTGCGCGATCTGCATCACCTGTTCCTGGTACACGATCACGCCATAGGTCGGCTTGAGGATCGGCTCCAGCAACGGATGCGGGTAACTGACTTCCGCGCGGCCATGCCGACGGTTGATGAAGTCGTCAACCATGCCGGCGCCCAGCGGGCCGGGGCGGAACAGTGCGGCAAGTGCGATCAGGTCTTCGAAGCAGTCCGGCTCCAGCTTGCGGATGTAGTCCTTCATGCCCCGGGACTCGAACTGGAACACTGCGGTGGTCAGGCCCTTGGACAGCAGCTTGTAGGTCGGCACGTCATCGAGCGGCAGCGCCAGGATGTCGAGCAGCGCGTCGCCAGTCACGCTGCGACGCACATTGATCGCCTTCACAGCCCAGTCGATGATGGTGAGCGTGCGCAGGCCCAGGAAGTCGAACTTCACAAGGCCAATCGCCTCCACGTCATCCTTGTCGAACTGGGTGACGATGCTGCGCGCGGTTTCGCCCTTGCCGACGTGCTCGGCAAACAGCGGCGAGAAGTCGGTGAGCGGCGTCGGCGCGATCACCACGCCGCCGGCATGCTTGCCGGCATTGCGGGTGAGGTCCTCGAGCTTGCGCGCCAGGTCGATCAGGTCACGGACATCGTCTTCGTCGCGATAACGGGTGATCAGCTCGCTCGAGGCAAGGTTGGAATCCTTGCGCGCCGCAGGCGACTGGCCCAAGGCATCGTCCAGGCTGACGCCGAGGGTAAGCGGAATGAGCTTGGCGATCGAATCGACGAAGCCGTACGGATAACCGAGCACGCGGCCGGTGTCGCGCACCACCGCCTTGGCCGCCATGGTGCCGTAGGTGATGATCTGGCTGACCTTGTCGCGGCCGTACTTGCGGGCGACATAGTCGATCACCTCGTCGCGGCGATCCATGCAGAAGTCGATGTCGAAGTCGGGCATCGACACGCGTTCCGGATTCAGGAAGCGCTCGAACAGCAGGTCGTAGCGCAACGGATCCAGGTCGGTGATGCCCAGCGCCCATGCGACCAGCGAACCGGCGCCGGAGCCGCGGCCGGGGCCGACCGGGATGTCGTTCACCTTGGCCCAGTTGATGAAGTCCGCCACGATCAGGAAGTAGCCGGGGAAGCCCATCGCCTCGATCACGCCGAGTTCGGTCTTCAGGCGCGACAGGTAGTCGGCGTCATCGAGTTCCAGCGCCAGGCCGTGCTTGGCCAGCCGCTTTTCCAGTCCCGCGCGCGCCTGCTCGCCAATCCAGGAGTTGAGCGTGTAGCCGTCCGGCACCGGGAAGTCGGGCAGGTAGTAGGTGCCGAGCTTGAGTTCGAAATTGCAGCGCTTGGCCAGTTCGACGGTGTTGCGCAATGCCTCGGGCAGGTCCGGAAACAACTCGGCCATTTCCCCGGGCGACTTGAGGTACTGCTCGGGCGAATGGTCGCGCGGGCGTTTTGGATCGTCGAGGACGCGTCCGGTGGCAATGCACACGCGCGCCTCGTGCGCGTCGAAATCGCTGCGGTCCAGGAAGCGCACGTCGTTGCTGGCCAGCACCGGCAGGTCGTGCTCAAGTGCCAGCGCGACCGCGGCAGCGTTGAATGCTGCCTCGCCCTCGCGTTGGGTGCGGGTGAGTTCCAGGTAGATGCGATCGCCGAACGCCGCTTTCCACGCGGTCAGCAACGCGGACGCCTGTTCGCTGCGTCCGCCGGCTATGGCCTGGCCGACCGGGCTGTCGCGTCCGGCGAGCAGGGCAAGACCCGCGTTGTCTGCGCACAGCCAATCGTTGCGCACGGCGACGAAGTCGCCGCGATGGCCTTCAAGGAAGGCGCGAGATATCAATCGGGACAGGCTAAGGAAACCATCGTGACCAGTGCACAGCAGGGTGACGCGCGCCGGCGCCTGGCCATCCTCGGCAACCCACAGGTCGGCGCCGGCGATGGGTTTCAGCCCGGCACCCTCGGCCGCCTTGAAGAATTTCACCAGCGCAAACAGGTTGCTGGTGTCGGTGACCGCGACCGCAGGCAAGCCCAACTCGGCGCAGCGCGTGACCAGCGGGCCGAGTCGAAGGGTGGAGTCGGTCAGCGAATACTCGCTGTGCAGGTGCAGGTGGACGAACGTGGGGGACATTGCAGGAAGGCCCGAAGCCGGTGTCCAGCTTAGGCTGCGGGCGGGGGTGGAACAAGGCTTGACATGGTCGGTCGGCGTGGCAGCTGGCCGACGCGCGTACCCGGGCCAGTCAATTGGCGGTGTCCGGGCGATGAGCCGTCCCGCCGCCCGGATGACGGGCGGCGGGACGGCATCAGCAGTGCCGCAGGCTCAGCAAACGCGCAACGGCTGGCGCAATGGCTGCGTGCGTGCATAGCCGCGCTCGCGAACAAGCTGGCGATGCAGGATCACGCCTGCCTCGGCGAGGCAGTCCGCCTCCCATGCCATGCGCCGCTCCTCGGCGGTACCGCGGAACGGCTCGCGGCCGCACCAGCGGCGAAAGTCCAGGTAGTCGCTGATCTCGCCCTCGAACTCGGACCAGCTCAATTCGACCAGCAGCGCGTCGTCGAGGTGGCCGAACAGCGGCATGTCGTCCGGGATCAGGTCGTGGCAGCGATGGATGTAGTCAATCAGCTTGCGGCCACGTGTAGCGACGTCGGCCGGCAAGGCCCACTCGGGATCGTCGAGCATCCGGCGCAGGGCTTCGCCACGCGCCAGGCGCAGTTCGATGGTTGCGGTTGCCGTGCCGGAGGGCAGTGCCTGCAGCCAGCGCGCGAGCCCGGCAATCTGCCCGGCATCCACGTCCGGCGCATCCTGGCGCAGGCCATGCAGCTCGTAGTTGAACGCGAGCAGCGCCGCGTCCGTCAGTTGCAGGCCTTCGTGCGCGGCCACGGAGGCATGCGCCCTTGGCAGCTGAAGGGGAAGATGATCGATACGCGGATTGAAGTACTGCATGTCTGGCTCCCGACTCGGACCGGAACGGTCCTTGTACATCCATTGGATGCAGCCGGATTGTGGATGGTTGCAGTCGTTCGCGCGCGGGTCCTTGGTGACAATGACCTTCGGGCTAGCCGGTGCGCAGGCAACCGGCCAGTCGTTGAAAATCAACTCACGTGGAACAGCGAATCCGGTGGCGTGTGCCGCGTGTAGGCCTGCTCATGCACGCGATGCAGTTGCTCCCACAGCGCGCCTTCCTCGCCGCGGATGCGCAACCAGTCCGACTGGTTCACCGCGCGGCCCATTGCATGGCCGATATCGTCGCGGAAGCGGCAGAAGTCGCGATAGTCGTCCACGTCATCGGCGAGCATCGGCCATGCGAGTTCTAGCAGCAGGGCATCGTCCAGGTTGTCCAGGGCAAGCACGTGATCGGGAACGGAGTCGTCCTGGCGATCCACGTACTCGAGGATCGTATCGATCCGCCGGGCCTGTGCGGGCTCCATTGGCCATGCCGTGTCGCGGCGCATCTGTTCGAGTTCCGATAGCCGTCCGAGTCGCGAGCGCCGCAGGAAATCGCGTTGTGACGGCGGCTGCGCCTGCAGCCAGCGGGCCATGCTGGCGATCGCGTCGGCATCGATGTGCGGCGCATCGGGGTAGAGGGAATGCACCAGCAGGTTGAAGGCGTCGATTCCGGTGGCATCGAGCGGCATCGGACCGGCGTGATGCCTGCGATGCAGGGCACGCGCGCCCTGCAGGGGCAGGGGCGCATCGGTGGGCGTGGGGGCAGGATGGCGCATGATCGCCTCGCTGCCGGCCGGGGTGAATGCTGCGTCGGCTGGTCGGCTGGGTGCCGTCCGCAGCCGCATCCGGGATTGGATACGAATCCAGATTTACGCCGACGCCGCGGGCATGTCAAACCCGCCCTGCGTCGCCTGCGCCCGCTCGCATTCGGGCAGCCGCAGGCGCACCGGTGCGAAGCTGCGGCGGTGTTCAGCGCAGGGCCCGAGGCGGTCCAGCGCAGCCAGGTGCGCCGGCGTGCCATAGCCCTTGTGGCGGTCGAACCCGTAGCCGGGATAGCGTGCATCGAGCACGGCCATGTGCCGGTCGCGACTCACTTTTGCCAGGATGGACGCAGCCATGATGGCCGGTTCGCAGGCGTCGCCGCCGATGATCGCGCGCGCCGCGCAGGGCAGGCCGGGCGGCACCCGATCGCCATCGACGAGCACTTGCTCGGCCGCCGGCGTCAGTGCCATCACGGCGCGACGCATGCCGGTCATGGTTGCCCACAGGATATTCAGGCGGTCGATTTCAGCGCGCTCGACAAACACCACCTGCCAGGCCAGGCAACGGCTGGTGATCAGCGGGTACAGGCGCTCGCGGTCGGCTTCGGAAAGAGCCTTGGAATCGTCCAGCCCGATGATCGGCCGGCGCGGATCCAGGATCACTGCGGCGCAGGCGACCGGGCCGGCGAGCGGGCCGCGGCCCGCCTCATCAATGCCGGCAACGCGTGGCAGGCGGCGGGTCATCGATGGGTCACCGACGTGACTCGACCAGTCCGAGGATCGCCTCGGCTGCCGACGCCGAACCGCCCCCACGCAGGCGCTCGTGGATCGCCAGGTAGCGCGGTTCCAGCGACGCATGCCCGGCCGGGTCGCGCAGCATCGGTTCCAGCGCAGCGACCAGGTTGTCGGCGGTGCATTGGTCCTGCATCAGCTCGGTGACGATCGGTTCATTGGCAAGGACGTTGGGCAAGCTGTAACGTTCCACGCGCATCATCCCGAGCGCCGTGACCAGATGATAGGTGAGCGCGGAAATGCGGTAGCCCACCACCATCGGCCGCTTTGCAAGCAACGCTTCCAGGGCGGCGGTGCCCGAGGCGAGCAGCACGGCATCGGCCGCCACCATGACGTCACCGGCGCGCCCGTCGATGACCGACACCCCGGCCAGTGACCGTTGCACAAGCTCGCGTTCGATCTGGATGCGGCAGTTGGCATTGGCGGCCGGGATGACCAGCTGCAAGCCGGGGTTGCGTTCCTGCAGGGCGCGAGCGGCATCGAGGAAAGGTCGCAGCAGTCGATCAAGTTCGCCGCGCCGGCTGCCCGGCAACACGGCGAGCAGGCGTACGTCCGGATCCAGCCCGAGGGCGCTGCGCGCGGAAGCGCGATCCGGAAGCAGGGCGAAGCGGTCCGCGAGTGGATGGCCGACGAACCTGGCGTCAATGCCGTGTCTCGCATAGATCGGTGGTTCCATCGGGAACAGGCACAGGACCAGGTCGGCGCTGCGGCCGATCTTTGCCGCGCGGCCTTCGCGCCAGGCCCACACCGAGGGGCTGACGTAGTGCACGGTCGGAATGCCGGACAACTTGAGCGCGCGCTCGAGCCCGAGGTTGAAGTCGGGTGCGTCGATGCCGACGAAGGCGTCCGGCTTCCAGGCCAGCAGGCGCTCGCGCAATCCACGCCGCAGGCGCAACAGCCGTGGCAGGTGGCGCAGGACTTCGGCCAGGCCCATCACGGCGAGCTCCTCGCTGTCGATCCAGGTGTCCACGCCCGCAGCACGCATGCCGGGGCCACCCACGCCGGCCAGTTCCACACCCGGCACACGACGCAACAACTCTGTTGCCAGTCCGGCACCGAGCAGGTCGCCGGAAGCCTCGCCCGCGACCAGGGCGATGCGCATCGGCTAGCGCAACAGGCCGCGCTCGCTGCGCTCGATGAATTCGAGCATCGCGCGCACGTCATCGGAATCGTGGGCACCGCCGGTCAGCTCGGCCTTGGCCTCGGCCAGCGGCTGTCCCGCGACATACAGGCTGCGGTAAGCGCGCTTGATGGCGCTGATGCGCGCTGCATCGAAGCCGCGCCGCTTCAGTCCCTCGGCGTTGATGCCGCGCGGACTGGCATATTCCGCAGCAACGAGCACGAATGGCGGCACGTCCGCATTCACCAGCGCGCCCATGCCGACGAAGGCGTGGGCGCCGATCCGGCAGAACTGGTGCACGCCCACGAAGCCGCCGAGGATTGCCCAGTCATCGACTTCACAATGCCCGGCCAAGGTTGCGTTGTTGGCGAAGATCGTGTTCGAGCCGACGATGCAATCGTGCGCAATGTGCACGTAGGCCATGATCCAGTTGTCATCGCCGATCTGGGTCACGCCGTTGCCGTCGCTGGTGCCGCGGCTGAAGGTGGTGAATTCGCGGATGGTGTTGCGGTCGCCGATCACCAGCTCGCTTCGTTCACCTGCAAACTTCTTGTCCTGCGGGTCGCAGCCGAGGGCTGCATGCGAATGGACATGGTTGTCGCGGCCGATCCGGGTCGGGCCCTGGATCGTGCAATGCGAACCGATCGTGCTGCCTTCGCCGATATCGACATCGGCGCCGACGATGGTGAAGGCGCCAATCGCCACGCGCGTCCCGATCCGCGCGCCGGGATCGACCTGCGCGGTGGGATGGATCATGCGTTACGGCCTTCGGCGCACAGGATGTCGGCGCAGGCGACCTGCTTGCCATCCACGCGCGCAACGCATTCGTACATGGCCATGTTGCGGATCATCCGCTTGAGCTTGACCTCGAGTTCCAGCCGATCGCCCGGCACGACCATGCTCGAAAAGCGCGCGTTGTCGATCTTCACCAGGTAGAACAGCTTGTCCTGCTTGTCACCGGCAGCATCCCCGAGCGAGAGCTGGGTCAGCAGCCCGCCAGCCTGGGCCAGCGCCTCGAGCACCAGTACGCCGGGCATCACCGGGTGGCCCGGGAAGTGGCCCTGGAAGTACGGCTCGTTGATGGTGACGTTCTTCACCGCCAGGATGCGCTTGTTGGGCTCCAGCTCGACCACGCGGTCCACCAGCAGGAACGGGTAGCGGTGCGGCAGCAGCGCCTGGATCCTGGTGACATCGACGGGCAATTGAAGGGGCGTAGGGCTCATGTCATTCCTGGTCGGTGCTTTGGCCGAGGATTTTACGCGCCAGCCGGTCCAGTTGCTTGAATCGTGCCGCATTGCGGCGCCAGTCACGGCTGCGCTGGAGCGGCGTGCCCGAGCTGTATTCGCCCGGTTCGGTGATGGAATGGGTCACCAGGCTGCGCGCCGTGACCATGACCCGGTCGCAAATCTCGAGGTGCCCGACGAAGCCCACGCCGCCGCCGATCAGGCAGTAGCGGCCGATGCGCGTGGATCCGGCGACCGCAACGCAGCCTGCCATCGCGGTATGCGCGCCGATGCGCACGTTGTGGCCGACCTGGATCTGGTTGTCGAGGCGGACATCTTCTTCGAGCACGGTGTCGTCCATGGCGCCACGGTCGATGCTGGTGTTGGCGCCGATTTCGCAATCATCGCCCACCTGCACACCGCCCAGCTGCGGCACCTTGATCCAGCGTCCCGCGTCCATCGCCAGGCCGAAGCCGTCGGCGCCGAGTACCGCGCCGGGGTGGATGCGCACGCGCTTGCCCAGGCGCACCCGGGTGACCAGGCTTACCCGCGCGATGAGTTCGCAGTTTTCGCCCACCTCGCAGTCTTCGCCGATCGTGCAGCCCGGTCCGATCCAGGCGCCCCGCGCGATGCGTGCCCGCGGGCCGATCCAGCACAGTGCACCGATCGTGGCGCCGGGATCCACCCGGGCAGCCGGGTCGATGACGGCACTTGGATGGATGCCCGGTGCATGCACCGTCGGCGGGTCGAACAGCGCAGCCAGCTTGGCGAAGCTGGCGTAGGGCTCACTGGACAACAGGCAGGGCACCGGGCAGCCATCGGCATCGGCTTCGCGCAGGACCACGGCGCCGGCGCGGGTGCCCGCGAGGCGACGCCGATACAGGGGATTGGCCAGGAAGGCCAGCTGTCCCGGGCCGGCGCCGTCAAGCGTGGCCACGCCCGTGATCCGGACGGTCGGGTCGCCGCGCAATTCAAGTCCGAAGTGCGCGGCGAGGTCGGCGAGGCTGCGTCCGGGGCCGGGCATGCTCCCGCCCCGTGCTTACTGCTGGTTGCCGAAGGTGAACTGCAGGCGTTCGATTTCGTCGCCGTCTTCCTTGCGGATCGGCAGCGCATAACTGATCGAGATCGGGCCGACCGGCGACTGCCATTGCAACGCCAGGCCGGTAGTCACGCGGAACTTGCTCAGCGAGAAGTCGCCGGTGCGCGCGAACACGTTGCCGTAATCCACGAACGCCGAGAAGCGCGTGCCCGGGCCACTGAGCAGGCGCGGCAAGTAGAACTCGAACGTGCCGGTCGTCTTGACCGGTCCGCCCAGCGGCTGCACGCGCGAGAAGCCACCGAAGTTGGTGGTCGGGCCGAGCGTATTGGCCGTGAACCCGCGCACCGAGCCGGGGCCGCCGGCATAGAAGTTCTTGTAGAACGGCAGGCCGCAGGCTTGCGAGGTGCCGGCGATCACCACGCCGAGCGAGTCGTACGACGGGCACAGCGCACTGGAGGTCGAGCCATAGGCATTGCCGTAACCCAGGCTCACGCCGGCCTTCGCGATCAGCCAGTCCGAAATCGGGAGGTAGTACTCGAAGTCGTAGCTTAAGCGGTAGTACTCCAGGTCGCTGCCCGGCAGCGCGACTTCGAGCTGCGCTCGGTTGAGCATGCCGCGGCTCGGGATCAGGTAGTCGTTGCGCGTGTCGACCGCGTAGCCGAAGCGCGCCGTCCATGCGTTGATCGTCCACTGCCGGATGGAGCTGGGCGTGGTGATGATCGGGTCCAGGGTGGCCGGATCCGGATCGTCGTTGGTGGATGGCGTGGCCGGATTCAGGTCATCGTCGCCACTCGGGAAGGTCTGGCCGCCGGTGCGTTCGCGATCACCCAGGGTGTTGACCAGGTAGTCGATCACCGACGGCGGCGTCGAGCCATCGTAGGTGGTGACCTGGTTGCGATAGATGCCCAGCGCCGCCGTGACCGAGGTGTTCTCCGACAGCGGGATGCCGAACACTGCCTCGCCCGCCGCGTTGCCGGAGCCGTAGCGCGCGGTGGTCGTCGTTGAGCGGTTGTAGTCGCTGTAGCTCAGGTTGTAACCGACGCTGACGCCGTCATCGGTGAAGTACGGGTCGAGCCAGCTGAAGTTGATGCTCTTGGAGTAGCTGTTGTTCTGCAGCCCGATCGCGAAGCGGTTGCCGGTGCCGAGGAAGTTGTTCTGCGACAGCTGGATACTGGTGACGATGCCGGCGTTCTGCGAATAGCCGATGCCGAACACGAAGCTGCCGGCGTTGCGCTCCTTCACCGTGAAGACCACGTCCACCTGGTCCTTGTGGCCCGCCACTTCCGGCGTTTCCACTTCCACTGTCTCGAAGAAGCCCAGGCGCTGCAGGCGGATCTTGGAGCGGTCGATCATCGCCTGCGAGTACCAGGCGCCCTCGAACTGGCGCATCTCGCGGCGCAGCACCTCGTCGCCGGTGGCGGCATTACCCTTGAACTGGATCCGGCGCACGGTCACGCGCGCGCCCGGCTTGACCAGGAAGTTCAGCGCGACGGTGTGCTCGGTGCGGTTGAGTTCGGGAACCGGATCCACTTCGGCGAACGCGTAGCCGATGTTGCCAAGCACGGTGGAAATTGCATTGGTCGAATACTCCACCAGGGCGCGCGAGAACACATCGCCCTTCTTGATGAGCACCATTTTCTCGACCTGCTCCTGCGGAAGCACGGTATCGCCGGAGACCTTCACGTCGGAGACCTTGTACTTCTCGCCCTCGCTGATGTTCGCGGTCACGTACATGTCACGCAGCGACGGGCTGATCGCGATCTGCGCGGACTCGAGGTTGAAGTCGACATAGCCGCGGTCGAGGTAGTAGTTCGACAGCTTCTCGAGGTCGCCGGACACCTTCTCGCGCGAGTACTGGTCATCGCGCTTGTACCAGCTCAGCCAGTTGCTGGTGGACGATTCCCAGCCGCGGCGGATGTCGGCGTCGCTGTAGAGCGTGTTGCCGACGATGTTGATGTCGCGGATGCGCGCGGCCTTGCCCTCGGCGATCTGGATCTTCACGTCGACGCGATTGCGGTCGAGCGGGGTGATGGTCGGGGTGATGGTGACGCCGTACTTGCCGCGGTTGTTGTACTGGCGGGTCAGTTCCTGCGTCACCCGGTCCAGGTTGAGCGGATTGTAGGTCTCGCCCTCGGACAGGCCGATGCTCTTCAGACCCTTGAGCAGTTCCTCGGTCTTCAGCTCCTTGTTGCCTTCGAGCTTGAGCGTATTGATCGCCGGGCGCTCGACCACGGTCACCACCAGCACCTGGCCCTGGCGCTCGAATTTCACGTCGCTGAAAAAGCCGGTCTTGAACAGCGCGCGGATCGCCTCGGTGGAGCGGCTGCGATCGAGCAGGTCGCCACGCTCGACCGGCAGGTAGCTGAACACGGTGCCGGCAGAGATGCGCTGCAGGCCGTCGACCCGGATGTCGGCGACGGTGAACGGTTCGAACGCGGACTGCGCGAACGCCGCCCCGGACAGGGCAGCGGCGAGGGCGAGGCTCAGGATACGGCGGCGGGCGGTCGTACGCGTCATCATCAATCCAATCAGGTGGCGCACGGCGCCGAGGGGGTCAGGAAATCGTCCGGGCAATATCGTTGTAGAAGGCAAGGCAAATCAGGCCAACGAGCAGCGCGAGGCCTGCGAATTGGCCGGCAACCAGCACGCGCTCACCGACCGGACGACCCGTAACCAGTTCGATAAGGTAATACAGCAGGTGCCCCCCATCCAAGACCGGAATGGGCAGCAGGTTCATGATGCACAGGGTCAGCGACAGCACCGCCATGAAGCGAAACATGCGGGAAACGCCTGCCTGCGCCTCTGATCGGGCAACCTGGGCGATGCCGATCACGCCGGAAAGATTCTTCGACGACGCCTTGCCCGAGACCAGCCGGCCGATGAATCCGAGCATTTCCCCGGCCTGTTTGCGCGTTTCCTGGCCGGAACGCAGCGCGGCCTCGACCGGTCCATAGCGCTGGAGCTCCATCGGCGGGACGTTTGCCGCGATCCCCAGCTGCCAGGCCTTGCCACCGGCAGCCTCCACCTGGCGCGGACGGATTTCCACGGTCATCGGCTGGCCAGCGCGCTCGATGTCGATCCGCACCGGGGCCGACGGCGCCGCCGCAACGGCGGCCTGGAGTGCGCCGCGGATCGTGCTGAAGCCCGGCGTGGCTGTGCCGGCGAGCCGGACGATCCGGTCGCCAGGCTGCAGGATGCCTTCGGCCGGACCCTGGACCGAGCCCACGATCGGGTGGTCGGCCAGCAGCAGCGCGCCCATGCCGGCAGCGCCGAGAGGGTCGGTCTGGTCAAATCCTTCGGCCAAGCGGTCAAAGCGAAGGACGTGCTCGGTGACCGAGCCATCCGCGCTGCGCACCGACACCGATGCCGGCGCGCGGTCGATTTCCGCCAGGGCCAGTGGCGTCAGCGCGTCGTCCCAGGTCGGGGTGCGCGAACCGGCCACGCTGACCAGGCGATCGCCCTCGCGCAGCCCGGCGTCCTGGGCAATGCCAGTGGTCGGTCCCAGCAACGGCGGGTGGCCGGGCCAGCCGATCATGAAGGCGACCCAGAGCAATACCAGGCACAGCAACAGGTTTGCGACCGGCCCGGCGAGCACGATCAGCATCCGCTTCCACACCGGCTGGCGATCGAAGGCCACGCCGAGTTCGGCATCAGGCACCTCGAATTCGCGGGTGTCCAGGAACTTCACGTAGCCACCGAGGGGTACTGCGGCGATCTGGTAGCGGGTGCCATCGCGCCCGACCCGCGACCACAGCGCGCGGCCGAAGCCGACCGAATAGGTCAGCACCTGGACGCCACAGCGCCGCGCGACCCAGAAGTGGCCAAATTCATGGAAGCTCACCAGCACGCCAAGCGTGACCAGGAACCAGAAAATCATCTGTACTGCGTCGCTCACGCCCGCTCCATCGTTGGCAGCAACTCGACCGCCCGCTGACGCGCGGCGGCGTCGCAAGCCCGTAGGACCGCCAGATCGTCGTCGGGTTCAACTGGCATGGTCGCCATTGTGGCCTTGATGAGCTCGGGAATGGCGAGGAAGGGCAGGCGGCCGGCCAGAAACGCGGCCACCGCGACCTCGTTGGCCGCATTGAGCACGGCCGGTGCGCTGCCACCGGCGCGCAACGCGTCATAGGCCAGCCCCAGGCAGGGGAAGGCGGCCAGGTCTGGCGCCTCGAAGTCCAGCCGGGCCAGCGCGGCCAGGTCCAGCGGGGCAACCCCGGACTCGATGCGCTCTGGCCAGGCCAGGCCATAGGCGATGGCGGTGCGCATGTCGGGATTGCCCATCTGTGCCAGGACCGAGCCGTCGGCGTAGTCCACCAGCGAATGCACGATGCTTTGTGGATGCACCACCACCTCGATGCAATCGGGCGACAGGCCGAACAGGTGCGCGGCCTCGATCACCTCCAGTCCCTTGTTCATCAGCGTGGCCGAATCCACCGAGATCTTCCGGCCCATGACCCAGTTCGGGTGGGCGCAGGCCTGGTCGGGCGAGATGTCCGCCAGGCTGGCGCGATCCCGGCCGCGGAATGGGCCGCCGGACGCCGTCAGCAGCAGGCGGCGGACGCCGCCGCGGCCACCGTCGGCGGGCAGGCACTGGAAGATGGCGTTGTGCTCGCTGTCGATCGGAAGCAAGGTCCCGCCACCTTCGGCGACTGCGCGCATCAGCAGCGAACCGGCCATCACGACCGATTCCTTGTTGGCCAGCAGCAGGCGCTTTCCGGCGCGTGCCGCCGACAGCGTGGACGACACGCCCGCGGCGCCGACGATGGCGGCCAGCACGGTGTCCGAGCCGGGATCGGCAGCGATCTCGTCGAGTGCGGTGCCACCAGCGCGCCCTTCGGTTGCCAGCCCGCGCGCGCGCAGGCCCTGGCGCAAATCGGCTTCGCGCGACGGGTCGGCGATCACCGCCACCCGCGGCCTGAATCGTTCGCACAGGTCAATCAGGGCGTCCACGTTGTGGTTCGCGCTCAATGCATCGATGACGAAGCGCCCGGGATGCCGGGCCACCACGTCCAGGGTCGAGCCACCGATGGAGCCGGTCGCGCCCAGCAGTGCAATGCGCCTTGGTTGGTTCAAAGCCCGAACCAGCCCTTGGCCACCACGAACACTGGCAGCGCCGCGAGCAGGCTGTCGATGCGATCAAGCGCGCCGCCATGCCCCGGAATCAGGTGGCTGGAATCCTTGGCGCCTGCGTGCCGCTTCATCAGGCTCTCGAACAAGTCTCCGACCACTGAAAACAGCATCGTGATTGCAGTCACCGCGAGCAGACTCGGCAGCGCGTCCCAGCGCAGGTGCAGGACCGGCATCGCCGCCACCGCCAGCAGCAGGCTGGCAACCAGGCCGCCCCACAACCCTTCCCAACTCTTGCCGGGGCTGATGCGCGGCGCGAGCTTGTGCTTGCCCCAGCGCGAACCGGCGAAATATGCGCCGGAGTCGGCAACCCACACCAGCATCAGCGCGAACAAGGTCCATAGCGGGCCGTCGGCTCCGTCGGCATGGGTGACGCACAGCGCTGCCCATGCGGGAATCGCGCAGATGCTGCCGACCGCGAGCTTGAGTGCACACGCCCAGGTGTTATCGCGGGAAGCAAACTGGAATCGTGCCAGCCAGGCCAGCGCCACCAGCCACCACGCGGCGCCCAGCACGCTGACCAGCTTGAGCGTGAACAGGCCGCGGCCTGCGCCCCAGGCCAGGGCGGCAATCAACAGCGCATTGCCCAGCAGATAGGCGGCTCGGGGCAGGCGGTCGCGCAGGCCCGCAAGCAGGGTCCACTCCCAAAGGCCCAGCATCAGGACACCGGCCACCAGCGCAGCGAGATACCGGGTTGGCAGCAACAGCACAGCGGCGATCGCAACGGGGGCCATCACGGCGGCGGCGATCACCCGGGTGCGTTGGCTCATCGTGGGGCGTCCTCGGTCAGTTGCGCGGAAGTCAGGCCGAAGCGGCGTTCGCGGCCGGCAAAGTCATCGATCGCCCGGCGCAGCGTTGCCTGGTCCAGGTCGGGCCACAGGGTATCGGTGAACCACAGTTCGGTATAGGCCAACTGCCAAAGCAGGAAATTGCTGATGCGCAGGTCGCCGCCGGTCCGGATGAACAGGTCCGGCTCCGGTTGTCCGGCCAGCGACATCCGCGCGCCCAGCGCGGCCTCGTCGATCGACTCCGGATCGATCCGGCCCTGGGCCGCATCGCGGGCGAGCTGCCGGGCAGCCTGGGTGATGTCCCAGCGGCCGCCATAGCCGGCGGCGATGTTCACGTGGATGTCGCTGTTGCCGGCGGTGAGTGCCTCGGCTGCCTGCATGCGCTGCCGGATCGATTCGGGGAATCCGCCCCGATCACCGACGAATCCGATCCGCGCGCCGCGCCGATGCAGTTCATCGACTTCATTGTCGAGCATGCGCAGGAACAGCTTCATCAGCGCGCCGACTTCCTCCGGCGGGCGGTTCCAGTTCTCGCTGGAAAAGGCAAACAGGGTCAGGCAGGCGATGCCCTCGGCCAGGCAGAACTCCAGGCAGGCCTGTACGGCGCGCACGCCAGCGCGGTGGCCGATCACCCGCGGGCGGTGGCGGCGTTCGGCCCAGCGCCCGTTGCCATCCATGATGATGGCCAGGTGCCTGGGCTTTCGGGCGGGCGACGACATCGCGGCGATCCGCTCAGACCGCCATCAATTCCTGTTCCTTCACCTTGACGGCTTCGTCAACTTCCCGGGTATAGCGATCGGTGAGCTTCTGGATCTCGTCATCGGCGCGATGCGCCTCGTCCTCGGTGACCTGCTTGTCCTTGAGCAATTCCTTGACCTGCTGGATGCTGTCCCGGCGCACGCCACGCACCGAGATCTTGGCGCCTTCGCCTTCGTGATGGACGTGCTTGGACAAATCTTTTCGGCGTTCCTCGGTCAGCGGCGGCAGATTGATGCGGATCACCTGGCCGGCGGTGTTCGGGGTCAGGCCGAGGTCGGAAGCCATGATCGCTTTCTCGACCGCCTGCACCATCTGCTTCTCCCACGGCGTGATGGTCAGCGAGCGTGCGTCGGACACGACCACCGTTGCGACCTGCGACAGCGGCATGTCGGAGCCGTAATAGTTGACCTTGAGATGATCGACGATCGCCGTGGTCGCGCGCCCGGTCCGCAGCAGCGTCAATTCGTGCCGGAACGCTTCGACGACCTTGGTCATCTTGGCCTGGGCTTCTTTATTGATGTCATTCAGCATGTCTGCTCCACGGGTCGGCGTGACCGGATAATCCCCGATTATAGTCGGCGCGGTCGCTTGCCGTCCGGGGTGGTATGGCCCCCGGGGTTTAGCTCAGTGGTGCGGTGGCTGGGCGGTCTCGCCGGCCGTGCATCCCGGGCCGCACTCGATCTGGATGGTCGCGTGGTTGATGCCGAAGCGCTCGTCGAGAGCGTGACCGACTTGCTTGAGGAAGGCGTCGTGGCCCTCGGCGAAGCCGCGCTCGATGTGCGCAGTCAGGGCGATTTCGCGGCTGCCGATCGCCCAGATATGCAGGTGGTGCACCGCATCCACCCCGGTCAGGGACTTGATGAACGCCTGCACCTCGGCCGGGTCAAGCTGTGCTGGAACGGCGTCCATCACTTGCCGGAAGCTGTCCCGGAGCAGGCCCCAACTGCCGACCACGATCACCACCGAGACGCCCAATCCCATCGCCGGATCCAGCCAACGCCATCCCAGTTGCAGCATTCCCAGGCCAGCGAGCACTGCAGCCACCGAGACGGCGGCATCCGCGACCAGGTGCAGGTAGGCGCCACGACGGTTGAGGTCGCCGGAATGGCCGCCGTGCAGGAGCGCGGCGCTGCCCAGGTTCACCACGATACCGATCGCCGCCACCAGCATCACGATGCCGCCGGGCACCGGGCCGGGGTCGGCGAATCGGCGCAAGGACTCGCCGATCAGCGCGCCGGAGAATGCCACCAGCAGCAGGGCGTTGGCCAGGGGCGACAGATGGGTGGCGCGTCGCCAGCCATAGGTATGCCGGGCTGTCGCCGGTCGCATCGCCAGGCGCGCAGCGCCCCAGGCGAGCGCCAGGCCGAGCGCGTCACCCAAGTTGTGCAGCGCGTCCGACAGCAGCGCCAGCGAGTCGATCCGGAAGCCGATCCCGGCTTCGACCGCGGTGTAGGCGAGATTGGCAAGCAGCGCCAGCGCGAAAGGGCGGGTTGCGTCGAGCGCATCGTGCCCGGCATGGGTTCGCGCCGGCGGAGCACGGTCGTGCCCGTCGTCTTGGTCGTGCTCATGGTCGTGCCCGTGGTCGTGCTCGCGCATGCCGCTCAGCCGTCGGCGCTGACCAGTGTGCCCAGCGGCTCGCCGCGCAGGATCCGCATCAAGGCGCCGGGCTGCATCATGTCGTAAATGCGCAGCGGGATGCGATTGTCCCGGCACAAGGCAAACGCGGCCGTATCCATCACCTGCAGGTTGCGCTGGATGACGTCGTTGTAGTTGAGGTGATCGAAGCGCTTGGCCCCGGGATTCTTCTTCGGATCCGAGTCGTAGATGCCGTCCACCTTGGT
>JBBRZU010000054.1:0-18231 GCA_038236425.1 Lysobacterales bacterium | reverse complement strand
CCGCTCGCGCGCGCCCGCGAGCGCCGCTTCGATGGTGGCTGGGCCGACTATCTGCCGCCGACACCGCTGCACCCCGGCGTGACTGTGTATGACGACGTGCCGCTGCAGGAACTGCGCGAGATCATCGACTGGACGCCGTTCTTCCAGACCTGGGAATTGTCCGGCCCTTACCCGCGCATCCTCGACGACGCCGTGGTCGGTGCGCAGGCACGCGAATTGTTCGCCGATGCGCAGGCGATGCTCGACACCCTGATCGCCGAGCGCTGGTTGCAGGCCAAGGCTGTAGCTGGCCTGTGGCGTGCACGCGGCGATGGCGACGACGTCGCCCTGCTCGATGCCGACGGCAAGCCGCTGGACGTGCTGCACTTCCTGCGCCAGCAGGCCGACAAACCGATCGAGCGGCCCAACCTGTGCCTGGCCGATTTCATCGCCCCGGCGGGCAGCGGGCGCGAGGACTGGATCGGCGCGTTCGTGGCCACCGCCGGCATTGGCATTGAACCGCACGTGGCGCGCTATGAGGCGGCACTCGATGATTACAACGCGATCCTGCTGAAGTCGCTGGCTGATCGCCTGGCCGAGGCCTGCGCAGAATGGCTGCACCGCCAGGTACGGCGGGAGTTGTGGGGTTACGTGCCGGACGAGCTACTCGACTCCGCCGCGCTCGCACGCGAGGACTACGTTGGCATCCGTCCGGCGCCCGGCTACCCGGCCTGCCCCGAGCACAGTGAGAAAGCGACCATCTTCCGCTTGCTCGATGCCGAAAACGCCGTCGGTGCGCAGCTCACCGAAAATTTCGCGATGCTGCCAGCGTCCTCGGTGAGCGGCTTGTACTTCTCGCATCCGCGCAGCCAGTATTTCGTGGTTGGACGGCTGTCGCGCGAACAGGTTGCCGACTACGCGGTGCGCAAGAAGATCACCATGGCGCAGGCCGAACGCTGGCTCGCCGCCAACCTGGACTACGACCCCGACTGATGTGACTCCCACAGTTTGTGGGGTTACCAGACGAGGTCGTCGGGCACCTGGTAGGCGGGATCTGCGTACGGGTCGTTGCCCGCAGCCGCATCGGGATCGACGCGCAGCGCCAAGGCTGGCGCGAAGATCGCCTCGGCGGCGTCCAGGGTTTCCCGGTCCACCAGCAGATAGCGGCCCTCCTGCTGCAACACGCCAAGCTCGCCGCGATTGAGCGCCTGCAACTGTTGCGGATTGACGTGGATGCGCTTGATCTTCCCGCCATAGGGGAAATGCCGCGCAATCTCGGCATTGGCGTCGTTGAGGATGCGACCGGCGAGGAATTCGGTCAGCTTCGCGCGCGCCTCGCGGCGCAGTTTCGCGGCTTCCTGCTTCTCGCGCTCGACGGCGATGCGCTCGTCCTTTTCGGTCTGCGCGCGCAGGGCATAGGCCTTGCCCAGATCCATCTCGCTGCCGCGCGGCCGGGACGGTTGCGGACCCTTGCGCGGGGCATCGGGCGGAGTTGTTCGCGCGCCGTCGGCCACGCCTCCACGCGGCCTGTCATTGCGCCGGCCTGGTCCCGCGCCATCGCGCGGCTTGTTGTCATTGCGCCGGCCTGGCCCGGCGGCGTCGCGGCCCGGTCCAGGTCGGCCAGCCCCGCCTTCACGCACATCACGCCCGTCGCGCTGCGGGCGCGCGGGAGCATTGCCGCGATCGGGTTTGACGGGCGCCGGGGCGGGCTTGTAGCCAAGGCCCAGCAACTGGTCACGCAGGGAATTGCTCATGACAAAACAGGTCCTCGACGCCAGGCTTCCATGCCGGGGTCAGTAATGCGGCGGTGGCGGCTCGTCCGCAGGATCGGAACCGGAATCATCGGAGTACAGCAAGCCACGCAGGTTCTTGAGGTCTTGCAGCGCACGCTGCAGCAGCAGCTGGTTGCGATCGGCTTCAGCGCGTGCCGCGGCCAGTGCATCGCTCATCTCGGATAGCGCGTGCTCCTGGAACGCAAACCGCGTCTCCAGTTCGGTCACCCGCCGGTCGAACTGGAACTCCAGGGCCTGGTCTTCGTGCTCGGGCACGGCTCAGGGCCTGGACACGGAACGGCCGCGACCGATGCCGTAATAGGCAAGCCCGGCCGCCTCGACCGTTGCCGGATCATAGATATTGCGGCCATCGAACAACACCGGATCGGAAAGCTGGGCACGAATGCGCTGGAAATCCGGACTCCAGAACGCCTTCCATTCGGTGAGCACCACCAGCGCATCGGCACCGCGCAATGCATCATCGGGCGACTCCACCAAAGCGAGGTCGTCGCGATCGCCAAACACGCGATGCGCTTCTTCCATTGCCTCGGGATCGTAGGCGCGCACCCGCGCACCCACCTTCCACAGCGCGGCCAGCAGGTTGCGGCTGGACGCCTCGCGCATGTCATCGGTATTTGGCTTGAACGACAGGCCCCAGACAGCGATCGTGCGCCCCGACAGCTTCCCGTCGAAGTGCCGACCGAGCAGTTCGAACAGCTTGTCCTTCTGGCGATCATTCACCGCCTCCACCGCGGCGAGGATTTCGGCCTGGTAGCCGTACTGGCGCGCCGTGCGCTCGAGCGCCTGCACATCCTTGGGGAAACACGATCCGCCGTAACCGGCGCCCGGGTAGATGAAGCTGTAGCCGATGCGCGGGTCCGAGCCGATGCCATGGCGGACCATCTCGATGTCGGCGCCAACGCGCTCGGCGATGTTCGCCATTTCATTCATGAAGCTGATCTTGGTCGCGAGCATGGCGTTGGCCGCGTACTTGGTCAGCTCGGCCGAGCGCACGTCCATGGCCACGATGCGTTCGTGGTTGCGATTGAACGGAGCATAGAGCCGCTTCATCTGCTCCAGCGCCGGCGCGCTGTCGGTACCGACCACGATCCGGTCCGGGCGCATGCAATCCTTGACCGCATCGCCCTCCTTGAGGAACTCGGGGTTGGACACGACTTCAAACGAAATCTGCACACCACGCGCCGCCAATTCCGAAGCGATCGCGGCACGCACCTTGTCCGCGGTACCCACCGGCACCGTGGATTTGTTCACCACCACAGCCGGCCGCGACAAATGCTGGCCAATGGTGCGGGCAACCGCGAGGACATATTGCAGGTCAGCGCTCCCGTCTTCGTCCGGCGGCGTGCCGACGGCGATGAACAGGATTTCCGCGCGCTCGATCGCGGGGGCGGCATCGATGGTGAAATCGAGACGGCCGGAGGCATGGTTGGCCAGTACCAGTTCCTCGAGCCCGGGCTCGTAAATCGGAACGATGCCGCGCTTGAGGCCATCGACCTTGGCTTCGTCGATGTCCACGCACAACACCTGGTTACCGACCTCGGCCAGGCAGGTTCCGGTGACCAGGCCCACGTATCCGGTGCCGAAGACAGTAACTCGCATGCTTGCTCCCTGCGAAACGGGCGGCCTGCGCCGCCCGTCGCGATTACCAGTGGCTGCTTACTTGACGATACCCAGCAGCTCGACTTCAAACACCAGCGTGCGGTTCGGGCCGATGGGGTCCGGGCCGCTCGGGCCGTAGGCGATCTTGCCGGGGATCCAGAAGCGGTACTTGCTGTTCACCGGCATCAGGCCAACGCCTTCGGTCCAACCGGGAATCACCTGGTTGAGCACGAATTCGGCCGGACCACCGTGGTCGGTCGAGGCGTCGAACTTGGTGCCGTCAATCAGCGTACCGACGTAATTCACGCGAACCTTGTCGGTCGCCACCGGCGTCGCGCCGGAACCCTGGCGCAGCACTTCGTACTGCAGGCCGCTGGCCGTGGTGCGCACGCCCGGCTTGGATTTGTTCGCGGCCAGGAAGTCGTCGCCCTCCTTCTGGTTGGTCTGCCCTGCCTGCGCGGCCTTCGCCTGCATCTTCTGCTGCAGCTTCTGGCCAAACGCGGCGCGCAGTTGTTCGGCTTCGGCCTGGGTCAGCTTGGCCGGCTTGCCGCTGAGCACGGCCTGCATGGCCTGCGACAGGGTGGCCGGATCGATTTCGTCCTTGAACGGCTCGAGCGATTTGGCCACGTCCATGCCGATCATGTAGCTGTTGCGCTCCTTCTCGCTCATCGAGGCCATGGCTGCACTGGGCTTGGCCGCAGCCGCATCCGGCTTGGCGCCGGGCTTTGCTTCGCCAGTCGCCGGGGCCTGCGCAGTGCACGACATGCTGCAGCCAATCGCCGCAAGCAGCACAGTGGTACGGAATACCGATGTCATCCTTGTCGCTCCAAAGCACGCCGGCGGTCCGGCAAGACCGCTATTGTCGCGGGGCGGGGCGCGGCGCGGCAAGCAGCGCTTCGACTTTTGCCACCAGCGCGGGGTCATCGGGCCGGGTCCGGCTGCCAAAGCTGCCCACCACCCGGCCCTGGCGGTCGATCAGGTATTTGTGGAAATTCCACGCCGGCGCCTCGCCGGTGTCGGCTTTCAGCCGCAGGTACAGCGGCGTTGCGTCGCGACCCGTGACGTGCACCTTCTCGAACATCGGAAACTTCACCCCGTAGGTCAGGGTGCAGAAGTCGCGGATTGTCTTCTCACTGCCAGGGTCCTGCCCCATGAAATCATTGGAAGGGAAGCCCAGCACCGCGAACCCACGGCCCTGGTACTTGGCATGCATGGACTCGAGCGCTTCGAATTGCGGGGTAAACCCGCATTTGCTGGCGGTATTGACCACCAGCAGAACCTGCCCTGCATACGCCTTGCCCAGGTCCACGGTCTGCTTTCCAGCCAGTTGCCGGTAGGTCTGGCCCTGTAATGGGCGGTCGGGGGCGGCTGTCGGCGCCGCGGCTACCCCCGTACCGACTGCCAGAACCGCCGTAAACATGAGGATTTTCATGAACTTGCTCTCGGTGGCAGGGGAATCCAGCCTTATGTGCCATCAGTTTGGTCCGGGAAATGTGTTTTTGCTGTTGACATGTCGTTTGTTGGTGTTATAGTTTGCTACAACACCATTCGGTTACCTCACCAACACGGGAGGCGTCATGTACTACAGGATCAAGAACACGCTGGCGGGACTTGCGGTGGCCACAGCCATCCTCGGCCTGAGCTGGTCGATCGGCCACCCGCCGACGCAGGTGAGCCACGATTCCGTCCTGGACGGCGCCGACATCGGCGCCTCCAGCATCGAAGCAGGGCTCGACGGCATTGACAGCTTGCGCGATACACACAAGCGCAACCTCGGCATGCGCAGCCAGCTGACCATGCCCTACTTCTCATTCGCGCCGCTGCTGCCGCGCCGGGAGGGCTGAGATGGCCATTGCCTGGAGTGACAACGCGCCCATCTACCGCCAGCTCAAGGAGCGGGTGGTTGGAATGATGCTTGACGGCTTGCTCAAGCCCGGCGATGCGCTGCCCTCGGTGCGCCAGATCGCGGCCGAGTACCAGCTCAATCCGATTACCGTCTCCCGCGCCTACCAGGAGCTGGCGGACGAAGACTTGGTGGAAAAACGAAGGGGACTTGGCATGTACATGACCGACGGCGCCCGCGAAAAGCTGCTGGCCAGCGAACGCGAGCATTTCCTGAAGGACGAGTGGCCGGCGATGGTCGAGCGGATCACCCGCCTGGGCCTGGACATTGAAAAGCTGCTGCGTTCGGCGCAGGGAGGTGCGGCATGAGTACCGTCATTTCCGCCCGGGGACTGAGCAAGCATTACGGCAAGCAGGTCGCGGTCGACAACATCAGCCTCGACATTTCCTCCGGCCGCATCATCGGCCTGATCGGGCCCAATGGCTCGGGCAAGACCACTACCCTGAAAGCCGTGCTCGGCCTGATCCCGTTCGAAGGCGAGCTTCGCGTCCTGGGCATGGATCCGCGCACCCAGCGTGACCAGTTGATGGAGCAGGTCTGCTTCATCGCCGACGTCGCGGTGCTGCCGCGCTGGCTGAAGGTCGAACAGGCCGTGGACTTCGTCGCCGGCGTGCATCCGCGCTTTGATCGTGCCAAGGCCGAGCGTTACCTGGCCAACACCAAGCTGCGCCCGGGCATGAAGGTCAAGGAGATGTCCAAGGGCATGGTGGTGCAGTTGCACCTGGCCCTGGTGATGGCGATCGACGCCAAGTTGCTGGTGCTCGACGAGCCGACCCTGGGCCTGGACATCCTGTTCCGCAAGCAGTTCTACCAGAACCTGCTCGAGGACTATTTCGACGAAGGCAAGACCATCATCGTCACCACCCACCAGGTCGAGGAGATCGAACACATCCTCAGCGACCTGATGTTCATCCGCGACGGCAAGATCACCTTGTCGGCAACGATGGATGAAGTCGCCGAGCGGTTTATCGAAGTGATGGTTCCGGCGGAAAAGATCGACGCCGCTCGGGCCCTCAAGCCGATCGATGAGCGCCAGGTGTTCGGCAAGTCGGTGATGTTGTTCGACGGTGTCCCGCGCGCGCAGGCTGCGGCGCTGGGCGAGACCTGCAATGTCGGTGTTGCCGACCTGTTCGTGGCCATGATGAAAGGAACCTACGCATGAACACCTACAAATGGCTGTTGAAGCGCGAATTCTGGGAGCACAAGGGCGGCTTCTTCTGGGCCCCGGCCGTGGTCGGCGCGATCATGACCCTGTTCCTGGCGATTTCGATGGTGATCGGCATCGGCGTCAGCAAGAACCACGGGTTCCAGATCAACGGCGAGCAGGTCACCAACTTGTCGCACGTGGTGGACGCAGGCGAACGGGCGCAGATCGTCAGCGCGATCAGCCACGGCTATGTCGGCACCGCAGCGCCGCTGTTCATGGTGATGGCCTTCGTGGTGTTCTTCTTCTGCCTGGGCAGCCTGTTTGACGAGCGCAAGGACCGCAGCGTGCTGTTCTGGAAGTCGCTGCCGGTGTCCGACATGGAAACCGTGCTGTCGAAGGTGGCGATGGCCCTGGTGGGTGCACCGCTGTTGACCATTGCATTCGGGATCGTGGTGAGCGTGCTGTCGCTGCTGATCATCTGCACTGGCGCGGCCTTGACCGGCCTGAACGTGTTCGGTCCGGTGCTCGCTTCGCCGGCAACCTGGACCGCGCCGTTCGAGTTGCTGGCCCTGGTCCCGCTGTACGCCGTGTGGGCGTTGCCGACGGTCGGCTGGTTGTTGATGGTGTCGGCCTGGTCACGCTCGAAGGTGTTCCTTTGGGCAGTGGGCGCACCGTTGCTGACCGGCGTCCTGCTGGCCTGGTTCAATGCCATGTTCAACTTCGGCTGGAACGTGAAGTGGTTCTGGCAGCACATCGTGGCCCGCGGCCTGCTCAGCGTGGTGCCGGGTTCCTGGTTTGGCTTCGTGGATTCGGCTGGCGGCATGCAGATGCACAACAACCAGATCAATTTCGGCGACCTGGTGCTGGAGAGCTACAAGACGCTGGCCAGCCCGAACGCATGGATCGGCGCAGTGGTTGGAGTGGCGTTCATCTACGTGGCCATCCGCCTGCGCCGCTGGAAAGACGAAGGCTGATACCCGCGAGTGCGGAAAACCTTGGAAAACGCCCCGTCGGGGCGTTTTTCTTTTGCGGCATTGACGCAGGGCTCCGCCTCGTGAAACCGTGACCCATTACGACAAAGTTACATATTTGTTTCCCCGATGTTTCCAAACCATTGCGGGCATTTCCGGACTATTATATTAATGTGACAGAAACCGTCATGAAGTCCCGTGATTGTGACTGGCCTCGATCTCGAGCCCCCCCCGGCGCTTGGTTCACACTCGTGACGCAAATCCAGCTTCCTCCTCCCCTGCTCGACCTGGCCTCCCGGTTCGCGATCGACTCGATCGCGATGATCGTGCTCGTATTCGGCATGTATTACCGGCGTTACCGCGACAAGGAACTGGTCACGGCGGCGGCCATGTTCAATATCTTCGTGTTTGGCGTCCTGACGGTGCTGTCCAGCGTACAGTTCAGCGTGGGCGCCGGATTCGGGCTGTTTGCGATCCTTGCGTTGTTCACGCTGCGCTCGGAACCGATCAGCAAGATCGAGATCACCTACTTCTTCGGAAGCGTGGCGATTGCAGTGATCTGCTCCGTGCATGGCACCACGATCGCGCTGGTCGCCTCCATTGCCGGACTCGTCCTGCTTGGCGCGTTCATCATTGACCACCCCTCGATCCTGCGCTCGGTGGACGGAATCAAGATCACCCTCGACAAGATCGAAGCGCACTCGCTTTCCGATCCGCCTGCCATGCGCGCCGATCTCGGCAAGCGGCTGGGTGTCGAAGTGATGTCCTATCAGATCATCTCTCTTGACTATGTCAATGACATGGCCCGGATCAATGTCTTCTACCGCAAGCAGGCCGGGGGCTGACCATGCCCAGGGCTGAAATCACCAGGAAATTTCCCGTCATGCCGGCGTTGTCGACCGGATCGGCGCAGGGCCATCCGCGACTCCCGCCATCGCCGGTCGCAGGCAATGGCCAAGGCGAGCCTTCCGATGCAATGCAGGACTGGCTGATCGATCCTTTCCAGCCGATTTCGCTGCCGCAGCTCAACAACAAAGCCGCGATGCTCAATCGCCTGGACAACAAATACATCCTTGCCGCGCCTGTCCTTCGCCAGGCCCTGCCGCAGCTGGCCGAGCACTTCGACATCCTGGAGATCGGCGGCAAGCGCGATTTCACCTATCTGACCTGCTACTTCGACGACCGGGAATTCACCAGTTACTTCGAGCACCACAATGGCCGACGCCAGCGCTGCAAGGTGAGGGTCCGGAAATATGCGGACATGCGCCAATGCTTCATCGAGGTGAAGCTGAAGGACAAGCGTGGTATCACCGTGAAGAAACGGCTGGATCATCCGTACGAGAAATACGGAGAATTGGACGTCAGGGCCAAGGAGTTCATCCGCGCGGCCTACGACGAGTTCTACGGCCGGAAGTTCGAGCTTGAGCTGACGCCCTTGCTGGAAATCAGCTACCAGCGCGTCTGCCTGGTTGCCAAGAACGGCGGCGAGCGCATGACCATTGATTTCGGACTGTCGTTTGCCGGGATAGATCGGTCCCAGGCCATCGACGAGAGGGTTGTCATCGTCGAGACCAAGTCCGCCAATGGCAACGGAATCGCCGACAAGTTCCTGCGTGAGTTGCACCAGCACCCGACCAAGCGCTGTTCGAAGTACTGCATCGGCGCGGCGACTCTCGGGCTGGTCGGCAAGCACAACAATTTCCTGCCGGTATTGCGCAAAGTCAACGCCATGCCCGCGCCGGCAGTTGCCACGCTGCCTGCCAGCAGCCAGTTCGCCGCCCCTCCCCGACGCTCTTTCGGCTTGGGGTTTGCCCGTCGTTGGGCCCGCCATGAACAATGAACTGAAGTTGCTGGCGGCCGCCATCCTCGCTGCGAAGGCCTCATCCGCCGGCGCTTTCGAACTCACTCCGACCGGCCGGCTGCACCTGGACTATGCGACGTACCGGGACGACACGACGCCGCTCGACAGCAGCTTCCTGGTGCGCCGGGCGCAGCTTGGCCTGAATGCAAAGTTCAACGACGACTGGTCGGCCAAGGTCGCCTATGATTTTGCCAGCGGTGGATCGTTGAAGGATGCCTACCTGAGTTTCAGCGGCTGGAAGGCCGGCGAAATCACCCTGGGCCAGTCCAAGGTTCCGTTCGGGCTCGAGCAGTTGATCAGCTCCAATGACATCACCTTCCTCGAAAGAGCGTTGCCAAGCGACGCATTCGGCCTTTCCCGCAGGAAGGGAATCGCATTCGGGACCGAGGGTGCCCGCCATACATTCGCAGCAATGGTTTTCGGCTCCTCGGTGGGCGGCAGCGAGGCAAGCGGCGTCGCCGCAAGGGTGACCTTCACGCCCGTCGACCACGACGATTCACTACTGCATTTCGGGCTGGCGGCCACCATCGAACGGCCGCACGGGGACTTCAGCTTCAGCGCCCGTCCCGAGGCTGTTCCCGGCAATTCGAAGTTGGTCAGGACCGGAACCATTGCCGATGTCTCGCGAGTCAACCGACTGGGGCTCGAGGCGGCCTGGAAACGTGGTCCGTTCTCGATCCAATCGGAAATATTGCGCGCGCACCTGGGTCGCGACAACAGCCAACCCAGCCTAGACTTCCAGGGCTGGTACGTCGGCAGCAGCTGGGTATTGACCGGCGAATCGCGCAAATACAAGGGCGGCGACTTCAAGGGGATCGTTCCTGCAAGGGCCGGCGGCGCCTGGGAACTGACTGCGCGCTACAGTCGCCTGGATCTCAATGACGCCCCGGTGACAGGCGGAAGCGAGCACAACCTCACCTTCGGGGTAAATTGGTACGCTCGCGAGAATGCCCGCGTCATGCTCAATTACATCAAGGTGAACAGTGATCGGCGCGGTGTTTCCAGCGATCCTCGTATCATCGACCTGCGCCTGCAGTTGTCGTTCTGAAGGCGCCCAAGGCGGGAGTTGATTGGTTGCAAGGAAGAAACGCGATGAAGATTCTTGCGCCCCTCGTCCTGCTTTCAGGCACGGTTGCGGCGGCCCTGTCCTTTCCCAGCGTCGCCGGTCCAATGCCCGATGACAGCTTGCGGATCGTGATCATCCGGCATGGCGAGAAGCCGGACACCGGGGATCATCTGAACTGCCAGGGCGAGAATCGGGCACTGCAGTTGCCAGCGGTACTGGAAAGGAAATTCGGAGTCCCGGACCGCGTCTACGTTCCATCGATGGCATCCGGAAAATCGCAAGCCCATGCGCGCATGTTCGAGACGATCATTCCGCTCGTCGTCAAGCATCAGCTGAAGGTCAACAGCGAGTTCGACATTGACGCAGGGCCTGCAATTGCCGGCCAGTTGTTCCAGAAGCGCGGAACGATCCTCATGGTCTGGCAGCATGACGCGATCCCGGCGCTCGCCACGGCACTCGGCGCGAGCAAGCCACCCAAGTGGAAGAACAAGGATTTCGACAGCATCTGGATCATTAGCTACAAGGGTGGGCGTGCGTCGCTGGCGTTTGATCGCGAAGCGATCAGCCCGGCCGCCACCTGCGCGTTCTAGCCACCGAATCCTTTTTTTGCGAGCGCTGCGGACGCCTGGTAGCCGAGCACCGGATTGAGCGCGACAAGATCGCCCGTTTTCGGGGCCGATTTCATCCCCCCCCCTTCCCGTCCAACCGGCGGTTCCGACATACTCCCCGTGCCGTCCTTCCGGACCGGCGAATCTCTAACCAGGGGGTTTCAATGACCACGGCTTCCAGCAAGCGCTTGCTTGCATTGATCGCACTGTGCGCCGCACTCGCCGCCAGCGGCTGCACCTCCACGAGTTCCACTCGCGCCAAGTCGCTCAAAGTGACCACGTCCCAGGCGACCTCGCTCGCCGACTGCGAGAACATCACGGTGCTTGCCTTCACCATGCCACCCAATCGCAGCCAGGATGTGGACGTCGGAAAAACTTTCGCGCAGGGAATCCAGGCGCGCCTGTCGTCCGACTTCGGCCCGTTGTTCAGCTCGGTCGAGACGGGCAGCGTCGCGCGTGGCCTGGACCATGAATGCCTGGTCGGCGGCGCCATCACCAAATACAAGCCTGGCAGCCGGGTCGCTCGAGCCATCCTGATCGGACTGGGCTCGGCGAAACTCCAGGGCAGCGTGACGGTGACGGATGCTGCCGGCGGCACCCAGCTGCTCACCGCCCCATTCGACAAACTCTGGGCCTGGGGCGGCGTCCTGGGTGTCAGCAAGGGCATGAACAACATGGTGGAAGAGACGTCGGCATCCGTCGCCGCGACCATCGCGCATGCCAAGGGCTGGAATCCGCCCGCGGCCAAGTAGGAGATCGCATTCCTGGCGGCGCTGGCCGCCGGGAGCCGCACGAAGGAGCAAGCGCAGCTCAGCCGCTGCTCGCTCCCTAGCCGATCCCGCCGCGGGTCAGCGCCTTGGGATCGAGCAGCTTGCGCAACTGCTTCTCCGACAGGTCGGTCATTTCCTTCGCGATCTCCAGCACCGGACGCCCTTCGGCGTAAGCGCGCTTGGCGATCTTCGCCGCTGCCTCGTAACCGATCACCGGGTTGAGCGCGGTCACCAGGATCGGGTTGCGCGACAGGCTGGCATCGAGGCGCTCATGGCGCACCTTGAAACCCGCGATTGCCTTGTCCGCCAGCAGCCGCGATGCATTCGACAGCAGCTCCAGCGATTGCATCAGGTTCAGTGCGATCACCGGCAACATCACGTTGAGCTGGAAGTTGCCGCTGGCACCGGCCATGGTGATGGTGGCGTGGTTGCCGACCACCTGCGCGCAGACCATTGCCATCGCCTCCGGGATCACCGGGTTGACCTTGCCCGGCATGATCGAGCTGCCCGGCTGCAGCGCCGGCAATTCGATTTCGCCCAGGCCGGCCAAGGGACCGGAATTCATCCAGCGCAGGTCATTGGAGATTTTCGTCAGCGCCACGGCCAGTGCATTCAACTGGCCGGAAAATTCGACCGCCGCATCCTGTGCGGCAATGCCCTCGAACAGGTTGTCCGCCTGCGCGAAGCGCACACCCGATTGTCTTGACAGCGCGGCTATCGCGCGTTTGCCGAAACGCGGATCGGCATTGATGCCGGTACCGATCGCCGTTCCACCCAGGGGCAGGCGGCGCAGGCGCACGCTGCTCTCGTCCAGGCGTTCAATGGCCGAGCGCAACTGCGCCGACCATGCGGACAGTTCCTGGCCCAGGGTCAGGGGCATGGCATCCATCAGGTGCGTGCGGCCGGTCTTGGCCACGCCGGAAAGCGATTTCGCGCGACGGTCGATGCTGGCGCGCAGGTACTTGAGCGCCGGGCGCAACTGCTCGTGCCACTGCAGTGCCGCGCCGACCTGGATCGCGGTCGGGACGACGTCATTGGAGCTCTGGCCGAGGTTGACCTCATCGTTCGGGTGTACGGGCCTGCCCAACGCGCGCCCGGCCAACGTGGCGATGACTTCGTTGGCATTCATGTTGCTGGAAGTACCCGAACCAGTCTGGAATACATCAATCGGGAAGTCGGCATCATGCCGGCCGTCGGCGACAGCGAGCGCGGCGCTGGCGATCGCCTTTGCCTTGTCCGCCGGTAACAGGCCGAGGCCGGCATTGGCCTGCGCCGCAGCGGACTTGACCATGCCCAGGGCGCGCAGGAAGGCCCTGGGCATGCGCAGGCCGGAGATCGGAAAATTCTCCACCGCCCGTTGGGTCGTGGCCCCGTACAGGGCGCTGGCGGGGACCCGCAGCTCGCCGAAACTGTCGTGCTCCAGGCGTGTCTTGGCGGCCATGTCGTGCTCCATGCTCGGGTCGTCCGTGATGATAGACCCGCCCGGCCCATGCGGCGCCCCGTGTAGAATTGTGGGAGGGGCTTTAGCCCCGATAGCGATTCGCCGGAGCCCCAATGACCCCCGACCACCGCCTGCTGGCCCTGTCCCCGCTCGATGGCCGCTATGCCGGCGAGGTCGATGCCCTGCGCCCGATCTTTTCCGAATTCGGCCTGATCCGCGCGCGGGTACGGGTCGAGGTCGAGTGGCTGCTGGCACTGGCCGCCGAGCCGGGCATCATCGAACTGGCGCCGCTCGATGCCGACGCCGCGGCGCGCCTGCGCGCCCTTTCGGCGGATTTCGCGCTGGCCGACGCGGCGCGGGTCAAAGCCATCGAGGCCACCACCAACCACGACGTCAAGGCAGTCGAGTACTTCATCAAGGAACGCCTGCGCGACGACGCGGCGCTCGCGCCGGCGCTGGAGTTCGTGCATTTCGCCTGCACCTCGGAAGACATCAACAACCTGTCCTATGCGCTGATGCTGCGCGAGGCACGCGACACGGTGCTGCTGCCGGCACTCGACGGGCTGTGCGCACGACTGCGCGAGATGGCCACGCAGCATGCCAGGTTGCCGATGCTCTCGCGTACCCACGGCCAGACAGCGTCGCCCACCACGGTCGGCAAGGAACTTGCGAACGTGGTCGCACGCCTGTCGCGCCAGCGCGCGCAGCTCGCCGCCCAGACCTTTCCCGGCAAGATCAATGGCGCGGTCGGCAACTACAACGCCCACGTCGTCGCCTATCCCGACGTGGACTGGCCAGCGTTCGCGGCGCGCTTCGTCGCATCGCTCGGGCTGCAGTTCAACGCGCACACCACCCAGATCGAACCGCACGACGGCATCGCCGAACTGTGCGACGTGCAGCGGCGGATCAACATCATCGCCATCGACCTGTGCCGTGACCTGTGGGGTTACATCTCGCTGGGCTACTTCCGCCAGTCGGTGAAGGCCGGCGAAGTCGGCTCCTCGACCATGCCGCACAAGGTCAACCCGATCGACTTCGAGAATGCCGAGGGCAACTTCGGCCTGGCCAATGCGCTGCTTGGGCATTTCGCCGAGAAGCTGCCGATCAGCCGCTGGCAGCGCGACCTCACTGATTCCACCGTGCTGCGTGCACTGGGCACGGCGTTTGGCCATTCGCTGGTCGGCTTCGATGCGCTGTCGCGCGGTTTGGGCAAGCTCAGTGTGAATGCCGAGCGCCTGGCCGACGACCTCGACGCCGCCTGGGAAGTGCTGGCCGAGCCGGTGCAGACCGTGATGCGTCGCCACGGCCTGCCCAATCCGTATGAACAGCTCAAGGCGCTGACCCGCGGCCACGGCATTGATGCCGTCGCCATGCGTAACTTCATCGATGGCCTCGACTTGCCCGAGGCGGCGAAGTCGCGGCTGCGCGCGCTGACGCCAGCGGCCTACATCGGGCTGGCCGAACGCCTCGCGCGCGAGGCCTGACGATGGCGGCCGGCAAGACGAAGGTGGCTGTCAAGGCGCTGCTGGCCGGCAAGCCGATGCCGATCGAAGTGCGCGCCACCGCCACGCAGTTTCTCGGCATGCCCGTGGATCGCTTCCTGCGCAATTACTGGCAGAAAGCACCATTGCTGATCCGCCAGGCGCTGCCCGGCTACGTTGCGCCATTGACGCCGGAAGACCTGGCCGGCCTGGCCTGCGAGGATGCGGCGCTCTCGCGCCTGGTCCGCCACGATCGCAAGACCGACCGCTGGACCGTACGCACCGGGCCATTTGCAGAGTCCGAGTTCCCGAAGCTCGGCCAGCGCGACTGGACACTGCTGGTGCAGGACATGGACAAATGGGACGTCGATGTCCGCGCCCTGCTCCGCCACTTCCGCTTCCTGCCCGCCTGGCGCGTCGACGACGTGATGATCAGCTTCGCCACCCCGGGTGGCTCGGTCGGCCCGCACGTGGACCAGTACGACGTCTTCCTGTTGCAGGCGCAGGGCCGGCGGCGCTGGCAGATCGATTCGGCCGCCGATGCGCCGCGCGAATTCTGTGCCGATGCCGAACTGAAGTTGCTGGCGCGATTCACTCCCTCGCATGAGTGGGTGCTTGAACCCGGCGACATCCTCTACTTGCCCCCCGGCGTGCCGCACCACGGCGAGGCAGTGGATGCCTGCATGACCTTCTCGATCGGCATGCGCGCCCCGTCGAGTGCCGAGTTGCTGGTGGACCTGGCCGAAGAGGTAGCGGCATCGCTTCCCGAAGAACAGCGTTACGCCGACCCGGACCTGCGCACATCCGGCGACGCATTCCAGATCGATGCGGCCGCAATGGATCGCGTCGAACAGACGCTGGCGGCGATGCAATCCGCAGACGCAGGTGCACGACGCGACTGGTTCGGGCGCTTCATCACCCGCTATCGCGCCGCCGGCGAGATCGTCGCCGCGCCGCGCACCCCGCGCTGGCCCACGGTGGAGAAGTCCCTCGCCGCAGGCGGCACGCTGCAGCGCCATCCGTTCACGCGCAGTGCCTGGGCGGCCACGCCCGAGCGCGGCACGCAAGCCGCGACCCTGTTTGTCAGCGGCGATGCCTGGCCGATGCGGCGGCACTCAGCGCAAGCCCTCGCTGCTTCCGACGTCCTCGACGCAGCCGCTGTCGCCGCGCTCGATGCCGATGCACGCAGCGCGCTGGAAGCCCTGCACGCCAGCGGCCACTATCGACTCGCCTCCGCGCCACGCAAGCGCGGCTGAGCGCCGACTCAGGAAGCCACCAAGATGCCCACGTCTCCGCTCTCCGCCACGACCATCGACTTCCGCGTCGAGCCGGCCGACTACAGCGTCGACTTCAAGGACCTGCGCAGCATTCGCGAGCCGGTGTTCGTGGTCGAACAACAGGTGCCGCTGGAGGAAGAGTGGGATGCGCTCGATCCGCAGTGCCACCACGTGATCGCCCGCGATGCCGAACACCGGCCGATCGGCACCGGACGCCTCACGCCCGAGCACAAGATCGGCCGCATGGCCGTGCTGCGCGACTGGCGCGGCCGTGGTGTCGGCGAAGCACTGCTGCTGGCGCTGATGGATCGTGCCCGGCAACTGGGCTGGGACACGGTCTCGCTCAATGCCCAGGTCGGGGCGCTGGGCTTCTACGAGAAATTCGGCTTCCAGCCCTACGGCGCGCGCTTCGAAGAAGCCGGCATCCAGCACCAGGCCATGCAAATGGCCCTGGATCCTGCGCTGTCCTCGCCGCGCCCGCCGGCAAAGGCCCGACCGCCGTCGGTGCAGGCCGAGGATTTCGAAGGCCTTGATGCGAGCCTGCGCGCCGTGCGCAGCCTGGCCAACAGCGCGCGTCGCGAACTGCTGGTCTATACCCGCGACCTCGAGCCCGCCGTGTTTGCCGACCCGGGCGTGCTTGACGCAATGAAGGCCTTCGCGGTTTCCGGCCGCGGCGGAACAATCCGGATCCTGCTGCAGGATCCGGTTGCCGCGCAGCGCCAACCCCATGCGCTGGTCGCGCTGGCCCAGCGGCTGCCGAGCATGTTCTCCCTGCGCACGCCGCAGGACCCCGAAGAGCTGCAATACCCCTCGGTCTATGTGGCCAACGACGCCGACGGCTATCTGTTCCGGCTGCTTGGCAGCCGCCATGAAGGCGATTGGAGCCCGAGCCTGCCCGGGCGTTCGCGCCAGTTGGTGGAACAGTTCCAGCGTAGCTGGGAGCGCGCCCGCCCCTGCACCGAGCTGAGAATGCTGGCGTTCTGAGTGTCCTCGCCCTGCCCTCACCCTGCCCTCGCGTAGACGGTCCAGGCCGCGCAGCACCGCCAGCAACCGGGCCCGACGCAGCGTGATCGGGCTATAATCTCGGTTCATGCCTGCCCTTGTCGGCAGGCACCCCCGTGACCGCAAACGGCCGTTGACTCGAGGCAGCAACTACCACCGTGGACAGCCTGATCAAGCAGTTCTCCCAGACCTCGCAGCTGTCCGGCGGCAATGCCGGCTTCATCGAAGACCTCTACGAGCAATACCTGGTTGCGCCGGACACTGTGTCGCCGCAATGGAAGGCCTATTTCGACGCCATGAAAGGCCGCGAGGCCGGCGACGTCCCGCATTCGGCGGTGATGGCGCAGGTCCAGCAGGCTGCCCGCCTCGGCGCCCGGGGTGGTTCATCCGGCCCCGGTATCGACGAGGACGCGGCGCGCCGGCAGACCGCGTTCGGCAAACTGGTCACCGCCTATCGTTCGCGCGGCCACCTGGGCGCATCGCTCGACCCGCTCGGCATGGCGGAGAAACAGCCGGCCCCTGACCTCGGGCTCGCCTTCCACGGCCTGGATGCATCCGACCTCGACCGTGAATTCGACGTCGCGACCTATTTCGGCAGCCCGAAGTACAAGCTGCGCGAGTTGCTGGCCAAGTTGCAGGCGACCTACAGCGGTTCGATCGGCGCCGAGTTCATGTACATCTCCGATGCCACGCAACGGCACTGGATGCAGCAGCGACTCGAAGCAGCCGCAGGAAACTACGGACTGTCCGCCGAGGACAAACTGCGCGTGCTCGAGCGCCTCACCGCCGCAGAGGGCCTTGAGCGTTACCTGCATACCAAGTACGTCGGCCAGAAGCGTTTCTCGCTGGAAGGCGGCGATTCCCTGATCCCGCTGATGGATACGTTGGTGCGCCGCGGTGGCACATCCGGCGTGAAGGACGTGGTCGTCGGCATGGCCCATCGCGGCCGCTTGAATGTCCTGATCAATACGCTTGGCAAGCCGACCGAAAAACTGTTTGCCGAATTCGAGGGCAAGTTCGACCACCCCGACACCCCGGAGCACTCCGGCGACGTGAAGTACCACATGGGCTTTTCAGCCGATGTGGCCACGCCCGGCGGGCCCGTGCACCTGGCGCTCGCCTTCAATCCTTCGCACCTTGAAATCGTCGACCCGGTGGTTGCAGGCTCCGTGCGCGCGCGCCAGATGCGCCGCCAGGACGTGAGCCACAAGCAGGTCATGCCTGTGCTCATCCATGGCGACGCCGCCTTCGCCGGCCAGGGCGTGGTCATGGAAACACTGGCGCTGGCGCAGACCCGCGGCTACTACACCGGCGGCACGGTCCACGTCGTCAT
>JBBRZU010000053.1:0-18439 GCA_038236425.1 Lysobacterales bacterium | reverse complement strand
GGGAGCGCCGCCTTGGAGGGCGCCTATACCCCTCCTTGGACGTTTCCCGGGCGCCCCGCCAACGCCGAGGCCAGCCTCCGCTCCCTGCCAAGACTTAGGGCCGGCGCGCAAGCTCCGCATCGTCGCGCATCTTCGGCATCAGGTCCTGCTTGGTCGCCCCGAACAACTGCAGCAGCGGGCAGGCCACGAAGATCGACGACAGCGTGCCGATGACGATGCCGATCATCTGCGACTCGGCCATGCCGCGCAGCGACGAGCCTGCGAACAGGTAAAGCGCCAGCACAGTCAGGAAGGCCACGAACGAAGTGATGATCGTGCGCGACAGGGTCTGGTTGATCGAGCGGTTGAGCACCTCGACCGGGCTGAGCTTGTGCAGGGTGCGGAAATTCTCTCGCACGCGGTCGAACACCACGATGGTGTCGTTGATCGAGTAGCCCATCACCGAAAGGACGCCGGCCAGCACGGTCAGGTCGAATTCGTGGCCGGACAGGGCAAACCACCCCGCGACCAGAATCACGTCGTGCAGGGTGGTGAGCAGGGCCGCGACCGCGAACTTGAATTCGAAGCGCACCCACACGTAGATCAGGAAGCCGAACACCACGAAAATGGCCGCGTAGATGCCGTTGATCGCCAATTCCTTGCCGATCTGCGGACCCACCGCCTCGCTGCGCATCAGCTTGGCCGAATGGCCCGCGGCCTGAACGGTTTTCAGGATGGCGTCGCCGCTGCGTGCCGCGTCGCCGTCGCCTGGGCGCGGCTTGAGACGAATCGCCAGGTCGCTGTCACTGCCGAGGGTCTGCACCACCGGACTTTCGAAACCGGCGGACTGCAGCACCTTGCGGATCGGCTCGGCACCGACAGGCTTGTCGAAGCGGAGCTCGGCCACCGTGCCGCCGGTGAAGTCCAGCGCGTAGTTGAAGCCCTTGAGCCCCATCGCGCCGAACGCCACGAACATGATCACGACGGCGATGGCCAGCGAGACCATGCGCACCCGCATGAAGTTGAAATTGCTGTTGGAGGGAAACAGTTCCATGCTGGTGTCCGCGTCAGATGGAGATCTTGGTCAGCTTGCGACGGCGACCATAGATCAGGGTGGCGATGCCACGGGACACGGACACCGCCGTGTACATCGAACTGATGATGCCGATCATCAGGGTGATGCCGAACCCGCGCACGGGGCCGGAACCGAATGCCGCCATGGCCAGGCCGCCCAGCAGCGCGGTGATGTTGGCGTCGGCGATGGTGCCCGCTGCCTTGTCGTAGCCGGCGGCGATCGAACTCAGCGGCGTATTGCCCAGTCGCAGCTCTTCGCGGATGCGCTCGTTGATCAGCACGTTGGCGTCCACCGACATGCCGACCGTCAGCGCGATACCGGCCAGGCCGGGCAAGCTCATGGTCGCGCCGAGCGCGGACATGACCGCCACCACGATCAGCAAGTTGAGCAGCAGCGCCAGGTTGGTGACGATGCCGAAGGTCTTGTAATAGAACAGGAAGAACACCAGCACGAACAGGAAGCTGTAAACCACCGCCTGGCTGCCGCTCTTGACGTTCTCGGCGCCCAGGCTCGGGCCGACGATGCGCTCTTCGACGATCACCATCGGTGCCGCCAGCGAACCGGCTCGCAGCAGCAGTGCAAGCTGCTGTGCCTCGGCCATATTGGTCAGGCCAGTGGTCTGGAAATTCTTGCCGAACACGCCCTGCACCGTCGCCGCGCTGATCACCTCTTCGGTAACACGCGAGGTGCGCACTTCCTGGCCGTTGACGATCTTCGCGTCCGGGATGGTTTCGATATACACCGCCGCCATCAGCTTGCCGACGTTTTCCTGCGTGAACTTGAACATCCGGTCGCCACCGAGCTTGTTCAGCTCGACCGACACGGACGGGGTACCCGAGGTCGAATCCAGCTGCGCGCTTGCGTTGACCAACTGGTCGCCGGTGACGATGGTGCGCTTGGACAGCAGGATCGGCCTTGGCTTGCCGTCCGCGCCCAGTTCGCGCATGAAGTACAGGCGTGCTTCCGGCGGAACCACGCCGGTGTCACGGGCGACCACTGCGTTGCCGTCGACCACTGCGCGATATTCGAGCGTCGCCGTGGCGCCGATCAGCTTCTTGGCCTCGGCGGTGTCCTGCAAGCCCGGCATCTGGACCACGATCCGGCTCGAACCCTGGCGCTGCACCACCGGCTCGGCCACGCCCAGCGCATTGATACGGTTGCGCAGGGTGGTCATGTTCTGCTCGAGCGCCTCGTCGGCGATCCGCTTGATTTCCGAGGCCGGGACCACGGCCAGGAACCGGGCCGGATTTGCCGCATCCGCGTTGAGCTGCAACTCCGGCGCGCTCGCGGCGATGCGGTTCAGCGCCCGACTGGCGTCTTCGCCGCGGCGCAGTTCCACCTGGATACCGGCAGGCGTGCGCGAAACCGTCGTGTAGGCAATCTGGTTGTCGCGCAGGACCGAACGGATCTCGTCCACGAAGGCTTCGTTGCGCTTTTCGAGTGCGGCTTTCTGGTCAACTTCCATCAGGAAGTGCACGCCGCCCTGCAAGTCCAGGCCCAGCGACATCGGCCGGCCGTGTACGGCCTGCAGCCAGGCCGGGACCGTGGTCGCCAGGTTCAGCGCAACCGTGTAGCTGGTGCCGAGTACCGGGCGGATTGCATCAGCCGCCTTGCTCTGGTCATCGGTGCTGGACAACCGGACCAGCAGGTTGCCGTCTTCGATCTTGACCGTCTTGGCGGCGACGCCGGCACTCTTGACCAGGCCAGCCACTTTCGACTCCAGCGCGGCATCCATCGCCGCGCCGCGGTTCGCGGTGATCTGCACCGCCGGGTCTTTCGGGTACAGGTTCGGAATCGAATACAGGGTGGTGAAGAACAACACCACCCCGATGAGGATGTACTTCCAACGGGCAAATTCAAGCATGGTCAGGAGCCGCCGAGACCCGGAGGTCAGTAGTGGACGGATAGGGGCCGATCAGGCCGACTTCAAGGTGTCGCGCGGAAGAACGGCGACGATTGCGTTGCGCTGCAGCTTCACGCGCACGCCTTCGGCCACTTCCAGGGTGATGAAATTCTCGCCCATGTCGGAGACGCGACCAGCGATGCCGCCATTGGTGATGACTTCATCACCCTTTGCCAGCTTGGCGATCAGCTCGCGATGTTCCTTGGCCTTCTTCATCTGCGGCCGGATCATCAGGAAGAACACCACCACGAAGAACAGCGCTGGCAGGGCCAGCGAGGAAATCAGGCTGGGCTGGCCGGCGGGGGCGCCTGCGGCTTGGGCGGCGGCGGGGGAAATCAGGAGGTCCAGCAGGGACATAGGGATAATCCGTGGGCTATCAAAGCGCGCAAGTATGCCACATGGGGCCTTCGGCGGCCTTTCAGGCCGTCTCGCCGGCGGCGCGCAGGGCGTAGAAATTGGTCCGGAACGCCTCGAACCGCCCCGCCGCGATGGCCTCGCGCATCCCGGCCATCAGCTGCTGGTAGTAGTGCAGGTTGTGGATCGTGGCCAGCATCGAGGCCAGGATCTCGTTGCATTTGTCCAGATGGCGCAGATAGGCGCGGGTGAAACCCTGGGCGCAGGCATGGCAGGTGCAGCCGGGTTCGATCGGTCGCAGGTCGAGTTCGTTGACCTTGTTGCGGATCCGTACCTGGCCAAAGCTGGTGAAGTAATGGCCATTGCGCGCATTACGGGTCGGCATCACGCAATCGAACATGTCCACGCCGCGGGCCACCGCCTCGACGATGTCCTCGGGCTTGCCGACTCCCATCAGGTAACGCGGCCGGTCGGTCGGCAGTTGCGGGCAGATCGCCTCCAGGGTGCGCTCGCGCTCGGCGGCGGGCTCGCCCACCGCCAGCCCGCCGACCGCGTAGCCGTCGAACCCGATCGCCTGCAGGCCTTCCGCGGAGCGGGCACGCAGGTCGTCGAAGGTACCGCCCTGCACGATTCCGAACAGCGCCGCGTCATTGCCCGCATGCGCCGCCTTCGAACGCGCCGCCCAGCGCAGGCTCAGTTCCATCGAGTCGCGCGCTTGCTCTTCAGTGGCCGGGTACGGGGTGCACTCGTCGAAGATCATCACGATGTCGGAATCGAGCACGCGCTGGATCTGCATGCTCTCTTCCGGCCCGAGGAACACCTTGGCTCCGTCCACAGGCGACGCAAATGTCACGCCCGCCTCGGTGATCTTGCGCCGCTTGGCCAGCGACCAGACCTGAAACCCGCCAGAGTCCGTCAGGATCGGACCGCTCCATCCGGTAAAGCGGTGCAGGCCTTCGTGCGCGCCAATGACTTCAAGCCCCGGCCGCAGGAATAGATGGAAAGTGTTGCCAAGAATGATCTGCGCGCCGGACTCGGCGATATCGACCGGCTTCATCGCCTTGACCGAACCATAGGTGCCGACCGGCATGAAGGCCGGCGTTTCCACGGTGCCGCGCGGGAAGGTCAGGCGTCCGCGCCGCGCCGCACCATCGTGGCCGAGCAGGTCGAATTGCATGCGGCTCATGCGGCGGATTCCGGATACAGCAGCATGGCGTCCCCATAGGAAAAGAAGCGATAGCCCGCGTCCACCGCGTGCCGGTATGCATCAAGGATGCGCTCACGCCCGGAAAACGCCGACACCAGCATCAGCAGCGTGCTCTCGGGCAAGTGGAAGTTGGTCAGCAGCATGTCCACCGAGCGGATCCGGTAGCCAGGGAAGATGAAGATCCGGGTTTCACCGGCATAGGGCAGCAGCACGCCATCACGCATGGCCGTTTCCAGCGAGCGCACCACGGTGGTTCCCACTGCCACCACGCGCCCGCCTGCGGCGCGCGTTCGCGCCACTTTCGCGCACAGCTCGGCATCCACGTTCAACCATTCGCTGTGCATGACATGGTCGTGCACGCTGTCGGCGCGCATGGGTTGGAAGGTACCGGCACCCACGTGCAGGGTGACGTGGCCGAACTCGATGCCGCCTGCCTGCAACTGATCCAGCAGCGCCTGGTCGAAATGCAGGCCCGCGGTTGGCGCGGCAACTGCGCCCGGTTCGCGCGCGAATACGGTCTGGTAGCGCTCGGCGTCGGCGTGCACCGCGTCGCGCTGGATATAGGGAGGCAGTGGCATCCGGCCGACCCGCGCGAGGATCTGGTCCACCGGCTCGTCGCCCTCGAAGCGCAGCCGGTAGAACTCACCATCGCGGCCGAGCACCACCAGCTCGGTGCCATCATCCAGGCGGATTCGCGAAGTCGGTTTGGGCGACTTGCTGGCACCAACCTGGGCGCGTACTTCGCGTGGATCGTGGCCGGCGGGATGGGACGCGTTCGGCTCGAGCATGATCTCGACCCGGCCACCGCTGTCCTTGTGCCCGAACAGGCGCGCGGGGATGACCCGGGTGTCATTGAACACCAGCAGGTCGCCGGAACGCAGGCACTCCGGGAGGTCGCGGACGTTGCGGTCCGACAAGGCCGACGGCGCTGGCGGCAACACCAGCATCCGGCTGGCCGACCGCTCGGCCAACGGCGCCTGGGCCACCAGCCTGGGCGGAAGTTCGAAGTTGAAGTCGGATTTCTTCATGGTGGACCGGCGTCTGGGCGGCCATTGTAGCGCCGCAAGTTGCCCGGTGTTTTCCGCAGGTTCGCGTTTTTTGCCGGGTTTTTGGGGGTTATAACGGCAAATCCGGCATGGTAAAATCGCCCGCTGCCGTGCACCCTGCCTTCCACCCTGCCGTCTGTGCGGATGGTCGCGTCGGACACCCCTTCCCGCCACACCGTCGCGCCTGCAACACCGGAGAAACACCATGAAGACGACCGAACTGCTCGCCCCGCTGCGCCAACGCGCTGGCGCCGTCCGCACCCACGGGCTGGACGATGCCACGGTCGACCGCCTGGCCGAACAGTTTCCCGACCTGCGCGCAGCCGCCGAGGCCGCGGTCGCGCAGTTCGACGCCTTGTGCGCTGAATTCCCCGAGCTGGTCGATGCCGACGAGCAGGCCCAGATCGAAGCCGTGCAGGCGGGCTTCATCAATTTCTATCCCGAAGATGCAGTCAATCCCTATGTCGGTCTTGCCGCCCGCGGGCCGTGGGTGATCACCTTGAAGGGCCGCGTCCTGCACGACAGCGGCGGCTACGGAATGCTCGCCTTCGGCCACACGCCGCCGGCCATTCTCGAGGCCATGGCCAAGCCGCAGGTGATGGCCAACGTGATGTCGCCGAGCCTGTCGCAGCTGCGCATGACCCGCGCGCTCCGCGCCGAAATCGGCCACACCCGCGGTGGCTGCCCGTATCCGAAATTCTTCTGCCTCAACTCCGGTTCCGAACTGGTGTCACTGGCCGGCCGCATCGCCGACGTCAACGCCAAGATCCGCACCGATGCCGGTGGCTCGCACGCGGGACGCACCATCAAGCGCCTGGCGGTGAAGGGCGCCTTCCATGGCCGCACCGAGCGTCCGGCGCTGTATTCGGACTCCAGCCGCAAGGCCTACGTGCAGCACCTGGCCAGCTTCCGCAACGAAACCAGCGTCATCACCGTCGAGCCCTACTCCATCGAGCAACTGCGCCAGGCCTTTGCCGATGCCGATGCCAATGGCTGGTTCATCGAGGCGATGTTCCTTGAGCCGGTGATGGGCGAAGGCGACCCCGGTCGCGCCGTGCCACCGGCGTTCTACGCTGCCGCGCGCGAGCTGACCAAGGCGCACGGCTCGCTGCTGATGATGGACTCCATCCAGGCCGGCCTGCGCGCCCACGGCGTGCTGTCGGTCGTGGATTACCCGGGCTTCGAGGGTCTCGAGGCTCCGGACCTGGAAACCTATTCCAAGGCAATCAGCGGCGGCCAATATCCGCTGTCGGTGCTGGCTGTGAACGACCGCGCCGCCGGCCTGTACCGCAAGGGCATCTACGGCAATACCATGACCACCAACCCGCGCGCGCTGGACATCGGGACCACCGTGCTCACCGCCCTGCTGCCACCGCTGCGCGCGAACATCCGCCAGAAGGGCCAGTTGTTCCTGGACCGGTTGAACAAGCTCAAGGACGAACTGCCCGGCCGCATCACCAAGGTGCAGGGCACCGGCCTGCTGTTCTCGTGTGAACTCGATGCGTCGTACAAGTGCTACGGCGTGGGTTCCACCGAGGAATACATGCGCGAGCGTGGCCTGGGCGTGATCCACGGCGGTACCAACTCGCTGCGCTTCACCCCGCACTTCGCCGTGACCGATGCCGAAGTCGACCTGATCATTGACCATGTGCGCGACGCGCTGCTCAAGGGTCCACGCAAGTCGCAAGCGGAAGCCGCCTGATTCCCGGGCCCGGCATGGACGCCCACGGCCCCGCACCACGCTCCGCGGTTCGCATCCCGAGGAACGTCTGGATCCTCGGGATCGTGTCCATGTTCATGGACACCTCCTCGGAGATGATCCATGCCCTGTTGCCGGTGCTGCTGGTCGGCACCCTGGGCGTCAGCGCGTTTGCCCTGGGCCTCATCGAGGGCGTGGCTGAAGGCACTGCCTCGATCACCAAGATTTTTTCCGGCGTGCTGTCGGACCGTTGGTCGCGGCGCAAGCCGCTGATCGTGCTCGGCTACGGATTGGCGGCGCTCACCAAGCCACTGTTCCCGATGGCCGGGTCGGCAATGACCGTATTCACCGCAAGATTCCTCGACCGCATCGGCAAGGGCATCCGCGGCGCTCCGCGCGACGCGCTGGTTGCCGATGAAGTGGCGCCCGAACACCGCGGTGCAGCCTACGGCCTGCGGCAGTCGCTCGATACCATCGGCGGATTTGCAGGGCCGCTGATTGCGGTCGGCCTGATGGCGTTGCTTGCCTTCGACCTGCACCACGTGCTCTGGATCGCCTGCATCCCGGCGCTGCTCGCAGTGTCAACGCTGGTGATCGGCGTGCGCGAACCGGCTGCCGATGGTAGCCGCGGAGCCACCCGCGGCAATCCCCTCGCCGGTTTTCACGTCGCCGACTACCCACGAAAGTTCTGGGCGCTGGTCACCCTGGTCGTATTGTTCACGCTGATGCGTTTTTCGGAAGCGTTCCTGGTGCTGCGCGCCAGCGAAGGCGGCCTGGCCACGAAATGGGTGCCGCTTACCCTGGTGGTCATGAGCGCGACCTACCTGCTGACCGCCTACCCTGCGGGAAAACTCTCTGATCGCATGTCCCGCCACGTGCTGCTCGCCATCGGCTGCGTGGTGATGGTCATCGCCGACCTCTTGCTGGCCTTCGCGCCCTCGATGCCATGGGTGTTCGTCGGCATCGCCGTATGGGGCGTGCACATGGGCCTGACCGAAGGCCTGCTGTCGGCACTCACCGCGGACTACGCGCCCGCCCACCTGCGCGGCACCGCGTTCGGCCTGGTCAACCTCGCCCGCGGCCTGATGCAGGTCCTGGCCAGCGCAGTCGCCGGCGGCCTGTGGACCTGGTCCGGACCGTCGCTGACCTTTGGCGTTGGCGCCGCCCTTGCCGTCCTGACCGGCATCACCTCGCTCTCCATGCGCTCCCGCCGCCCCCCGCAGATGCCGGCAACATCGAGGCCGACTACAGCGGCGCCGACTGCAGCGGCGCCGCCAGCGGCGCCGCCAGCGGGCTAGAATCGGCGCATGAGCCTGCGCACGAAACTGGCCGAGTTCGGCTTCGAATCCAACGACGACTACGACCACGCCTTGCGCTGCCTGTTCGGCCAGCCACTCACCCACCTGCGCGTGCTGCACGTGGACGGCACCGCCGGCCGGCGCAAGACTGCGTTCGCCCAGGCGCTCGGTCGCGCGCTCGATTTTCCGCACATCCTCTACCACGACTTCAGCGCTGGCGAAGTGCTTGCGCCGCCGCAGCCGATCATCCTGGATGACGGCAGCATGGGCGTGCCCGAAGCGGCGCCGTCCGGCTTCGAACGGGTGATGACCGAAGCCTGTGCCTATTCCGAGGCCTCGCAGACGCTGCTCATCCTCGACCAATTGCAGGCCGCGCACTTCTCCGACCAGGCCCGGCTCTACCACTTCGCAATGAAGCGCGAATGGAACAGCCCGTCCGGATCCGCCACCGCCAATGGCAAGAACCTGGTGATGGTGGTGATCTCGGAGCAGCCGCTGTACCACTCGCTGGCCAAGTGCAGTTACCGCGTGTGGACCGATGCGCAGCGCGCCTTTCTCGACTATCGCCCGGCCGACTTCGGCCTGGGCCCCGAGGCGCAGGCGTTCTTCTCCTCGCTGGCCGGCGTCTGCATCGCCCTTGAAGCCGCGCCGACGCCGAGCGAGTTCGCCAACGTTGTCGAGGACCTGCTGCACCGTGCGCGCAGCGAGGAGCAGATCCGCCAGAGCCTGTTCGGCCGCATCGAAACCCTGGATCGCGGCCGGCTCTACGCCCCCGAACTTGCCCCGCCCCTGCGCAGCCTGCTCGGCGAACTCGAACGCCTCCTCGGCGCCGACGAAGTCAGCCTCGGCGACTAGCAAGAGCGGCTCCTGTGGGAGCGGCTTCAGCCGCGATCAGCCCCTGTGGGAGCGGCTTTTGTGGGAGCGGCTTTTGTGGGAGCGGCTTCAGCCGCGATTCCCTCCACAAGCTAGACTACCAACAAAAGGGAAACCCAAATGATCACCCTCTTCTACGCCGGCCTATGCACCATCCTCGTCGTCTTCCTGTCACTGCGCGTCGTCCAGTGGCGCTTCCGCCACAAGATCGGCCTGGGTGATGGTGGCGACAAGCAATTGCTGATGCGGGTACGCGCCCACGCCAACGCGGTCGAGTACATGCCGCTGGCTTTCATCCTGCTCGGCGGCATGGAGCTCAATGGCTACAACGACCGCATCATCCACGTCTTCGGCGCGACCTTGCTGATCTCACGTGCAGCCCATGCCTGGGGACTGAGCCATAGCAGCGGCACCTCGCGCGGCCGCTTCCTGGGCACGTTCTTCACCCTGCTGCTGCTGCTCGCGATGGCGGGCTTTGCCATCGTCGGGTTCCTGCAGGGCTACGCCACCGAGTAGGGTCTGGAGCGCGTCGAGGGTTCAGGCCACCGAAGGCTCAGAGCACCTCGGCCACCAGCTCGGCGCGCTCCTGCGCGGTGGAGAAGCGACCCTTCGCATCGCGCTGCACCGAGGCCATCGCACAGGCCGTGTCGTGGGTGAAGAACAAGCGCACGCCACGATCGAGCATGTCGCCCAGGAACCTGCGTTTCTCGTCGATCAGCAATTCCGGATAGCGGTCATAGCCCATGGTAACCGGCAGGTGCACCCAGGGCCGCCCCGGAATCAGGTCGGCGCAGAACACCACGCCGCCCTGTCCATGCCCGCCGACAATCTCGGCCAGCATCAGTCCCGGCGTATGGCCGTCGCTGTAGTGGAAGCGCACCGCGTGGCCGAGGACATTGCTGTACTCGCCGTCCACGATCTCCAGCCGGCCACTGGCTTCAAGCAACGCTGGAAGCTCGGCAATGAAACTGGCGCGGTCGCGTGGATGCGGATCCCTGGCGCGGTCCCAGCAGGCGGCGCTCACCACGTAGGTCGCATTCGGGAACAGCAATGTCGGCGCGCCCTGCTCGCTCCAGGCCGACAATAATCCGCCGGCGTGGTCGAAGTGCAGGTGCGACAGCACCACCACGTCGATGTCCTCATGCGAAAAACCGGCAGCCTTCAGGTTGTCGAGCAAGACGTGCCGGTCTTCGACGACGCCGAAGCGCGCCCGCAGCTTGGGCTCGAAAAAAGCGCCGATACCGGTCTCGAACAGCACCCGCCTGCCAGCCAGCCCGTCCGCGAGCAAGGCACGGCAAGCCAGCGGGATGCGGTTGCCGTCGTCGGCGGGAATCCATTGTTCCCACATCGGGCGCGGCACGTTGCCGAACATCGCGCCGCCATCGAGCATCTGCGAATTACCAAGGATCGACCAGAGTTTCATTTGCCAGCTCCCGATGCGGCGGGTACCACGCGCGCGGAACCCGGCGGATTGCGCGGGTCCGCGCCACCGCGCAGCGTATTCGTGCGCCGGTCCCAGTCCACTGCGTGCAGATAGACAAAGCTCCAGGGCGCGGCACTCGTTTCAACCACGTGGCCCATGGCCTGCAGCGCGGTTACCGTGACGGGCGAAAACGCACCAGGTTCGGCGGCGATCGTGTCTGGCAAATATTGATGGTGAAAGCGCGGCATGGACGCGATGTCCTGCGGCGACTTGCCCTGCTCGATGCCCAGGATGCCCTGCAACACCGCGGTGATGATCCGGCTGCCACCCTTGGCGCCAAGCACGGCCACCTTGTCGCGGCCGATCATGAAGGTCGGCGACATCGAGCTGAGCATGCGCCGCCCCGGCGCCACCGCATTGGCATCGAAACCGATCACGCCAAAGGCGTTGGGTGTTGCGGGACGCAGCGCGAAATCATCCATCTCGTCGTTGAGCAGGATGCCGGTGCCGTCCACGACCAGGCCAGAACCGTAGGCCAGGTTGACGGTCTGGGTCACCGCAGTGAGGTTGCCTTCGCGGTCGATGACGGAAAAGTGGGTGGTGTTGTCGCCTTCGTGCTTCGTTTCGCCCGAGGGCAACATCGCGCTCGGCGTGGCCTTGTCGAACAGGATCGAGGCGCGCAGGCCGGCAGCATAGTCGTCGCTGGTCAATTGCCGGATCGGCATCTTGACGAAATCCGGGTCACCGAGGAATTCACCACGGTCGCGATAGGCGCGGCGTTCGGCCTCGACCACCAGGTGCGCTCGGTGCACCTCGTCCAGCGCCGGGAAATTCCAACCTTCCAGCACTTGCAGGATTTCTGCCAACACCACGCCACCCGACGATGGCGGCGGCGCGGTGACGATGTCCCAGTCACGATAGCGAATCCGGATCGGATCGCGTTCCTTCACCACGTAGCCGGACAGGTCCGCACTGGTCCAGGCGCCGCCGTACTTGTTGACCTCGGCCACCATGCGGGCTGCCAGATCGCCGCGATAGAACGCCTCATTACCCTTGCGCGCGATCAACTCCAGGGTTCGCGCCAGATCCGGCTGCTTGAACACGGTGCCGAGCGCCGGCGCGTTGCCGCCGGCCAGGTAAACCTTGCGCGATCCCTCGAAGCGCTCCATCACGTCCCGGCGCTGGGCGTAGCTGTCCACCATGCGCGGATAGAATTCGAATCCATCGCGTGCCAGGCGGATCGCCGGTGCCAGCGATACCGACAGCGGCAGGCGCCCGTATTTCTTCGCCACGTGTACCAAGCCCGCCGGCAGGCCAGGGATGCCCGCGGACAATGGCCCGTTGCGCGCCTTGTCGTTGTCCAGTTCGCCCTTGGCATCGAGGTAGATCGCCGGCGTTGCGGAGGCAGGCGCGGTCTCGCGCGCGTCCACGAACACATCCTTGCCCGACTTGGCGTCATGCAGCAGGAAGAACCCGCCGCCGCCCAGCCCGGAACTGGTCGGCTCGACCACGCTGAGCGCCGCCGACACCGCCACGGCGGCATCGAAGGCATTGCCGCCGCGGGCGAGGATTTCGAGCCCCGCATCGGTGGCGAGGTGGTTGCCCGATGCGATCGCCGCACCGGATGGATGTTTGGCAAGCCCGGGCGCAGCAGTTGCCGGCCTTGCCGGTTGCGTTGCCGCGGCAACCGGCGGCTGCTTTGCCGCGGCAGCTGACGGCGCCAGCAGCACCGGCGCGCACAACAGCGCCAGCGTCAGCAGCCAACCACGCATCCGTACCCATGCATCCTTGCGTTGCAGCTCCATCACGTCGCCTCCTGCATCAGGCGCAGCAGCTTGGATCGCAGCTGCGTCTCGTCCTCTGGATGCGCGGGATCCTTGTCGATGCATTCGACAGGACACACCACCACGCACTGCGGCTCGTCGAAGTGGCCGACGCATTCGGTGCAACGCGACGGCTCGATCTCATAGATCGTCTCGCCCTGGCGGATGGCCTGGTTCGGGCAGGCCGGCTCGCAGACATCGCAATTGATGCACAACTCGTTGATCAGCAATGCCATGGTCTTGCACGGCCCGGTCACCGGGGCCGCCGATCACTCCGCTTATTTTGCTTCGACGAAAATGAACTTCGCGCCAGTGGCCTCAACCGCTGCCTGTACGCGCGGCTGGTCGGCCACGCTGCCGATGAACAGTACCTGCGATCCCTTGAGGGCATCTGCCTTGCCGCCACCGAAGGCGGATGTGATCAGGTCGGCCATCTTGGCGCTGTCCGGCGAACCGAATGCCAGCATGTTGCCCGGCAATACGGTGCGAGTGACGGCGGCGGTGACGTTCTCGAGCTGGCGGTCGAACTGACTGCGGCCTTCCGCGTCGCCCGGCGTGGGCACCGTGCTGTTGGCCGGCAGGTAATACGGGAACACGCGGTCGGTCACGCCAGCCATGTTGCGCGAAACAACCTGCTGCAGGTACAGCTTCCAGTCGCTGTCCGTCGCAGTGGTGGGCGCATGCAGTTCCGCGAGCGGCGCGGCAGCTTTCTTGGGCGCATCACCGGAGTCTTCGTCCGACGACGTGCATCCGGCCAGCAACAAGCCGGCCAGAATCAATACAGGAGCGAGCAGGAAACGGAACATGGCGAACCTCGTCTAGTTGGTTTGCGGTTGCGGGATGGGCGCAAGGCCCCAGCGAGCGGACAATGCGGCCGCCACGTCAGGATGTACGAACCCGGTGACATCGCCGCCCAGTCGCGCAATTTCCCGGACCAGGGTGGACGACACAAAGCTGTGTTGCTCCGACGGAGTCAGGAACAGGGTTTCGACATTCGGGATCAAATGCCTGTTCATGCTCGCCAGCTGGAACTCGTATTCAAAGTCGGACACAGCACGAAGCCCACGCAGCAGGACGCCGGCACCAACCTCGGTGACAAAATGCGCAAGCAGCGAATCGAACCCCTGCACCCGGACATTCGGGATACCGGACAGGGCGACTCGGCTGAGGCGTACGCGCTCTTCCATGGGCAGCGCCGGACTCTTGCCCGGGCTCTCGGCCACGCCCACGATGATGGTGTCAAACAGGTTGGCAGCCCGCATCACCAGGTCAACGTGGCCGTTGGTGATGGGATCGAAGGTGCCCGGATAAACGGCGATCCGGTTGCGCGCCGCGGTCATGGCCTGCTTCCTGTCCCCATCGAATCAACTTCTAGTGTAGCAGCGCCCTAGCCTTCCGCCCGGAACAGCTGGTGCCGCGTGCCGCGCGTCACGGCTTCCCGATGCAGGATCCACCCGGCAGGCGGGCTGAAACTCGCACCGGGGGCAAGTTCGACGTGGACCCAGGCGCGATCAGCCAGCCAGGGAGCGACAGCATCAGCCGCCGACTGCCACAGTCCGGCCTCGAACGGCGGGTCAATGAAGGCAATATCGAAGCGGCGCGCGGATGGCCGGCCCAGCCAGCCCAGCGCATCCACGGCCTCCACATGCACCATGTCGGTCTTCAGGCGCGTCGCCGTGTCGCGCAGGCTGGTCGCCAGGCCAGCGTCGCGCTCCAGCATCAGGACCTCCGCCGCCCCACGCGAAGCAGCCTCGAATCCGAGCGCACCCGAGCCGGCGAACAGGTCGATCACCCGCCGGCCCGCCAACTCCTGCTGCAGCCAGTTGAACAGCGTCTCCCGCGCCCGGTCAGCGGTGGGGCGCAGGCCGGGGCGATCAGCCACCGGAAGCTTCGAACCGCGCAGGCTGCCGGCAATGATCCGGACCTGGCCGATCACGGGGCGGTTCATCGGGCGTGGTGGGGGGCGGGTGATAACATTCATCCATTGTCCCGGATTCACCTGGCGATGTTTGAATTCCTGAAGAAAAAGCCGGTTGCGCAGCCACCGGGCAAGCCCACCGCAGCCCCAACCGAGCCGGCAGCGCATGGCGCGCTGGACGCGCCGGTGCCGGTCGCGCGCGGTTTCAGCCCAGATGACCTGATCAGTGCCTATGTCGATGTCCAGGCCGAAAAGGCAGCACGTCTCGAGGCCGAAAAGGCCGCCGCCCGCATCGCGGTCAAGCAAACCGTAGGCGCCAGCCTGCTGGCGCGCAGCCTGGGCGGCCTGTTCTCAGGCAATCCGCGGCTGGACGAAGACCTGCTCGACGAGATCGAGACCGCCCTGCTGACCGCTGATGTTGGCGTCTCGGCGACCACCGAACTGGTCGCGGACCTGCGCAAGCGGATGAAAGTGCGCGAGTTCGCCGACGCATCGGCGCTCGCGGCAGCATTGCGCGCCGATCTGTTGGCGATCCTGAAGCCGATTGCCGTCCCGCTCGAAATCGATCCCGCGTGCGCGCCATTCGTCATCCTCACCGTCGGCGTCAACGGCGTCGGCAAGACCACCACCATCGGCAAGCTGGCACGACGCTTCCAGCTCGATGGCCATAGCCTGATGCTGGCCGCTGGCGATACCTTCCGCGCCGCGGCGGTGGAGCAGCTCAAGGTCTGGGGCGAGCGCAACAACGTGGTGGTGATCGCGCAAGGACAGAATGCCGATGCCGCCTCGGTCGCCTTCGACGCATTGCAGGCCGCGAAATCTCGCCAGTTCGACGTGCTCATCACCGATACCGCAGGCCGCCTGCACACCCAGGCCGGATTGATGGCCGAACTGGGCAAGATCCGCCGCGTGCTTACCAAGCTCGACCCGGCGGCGCCGCACGAAGTGCTGATGGTGATCGACGGCACCACCGGGCAGAACGCGATCAGCCAGTTGCGCGCCTTCCACGCGGCGGTCGGCGTCACCGGGCTGGTGGTCACCAAGCTCGACGGCAGCGCCAAGGGCGGCGTGCTGTTTGCGCTTGCACGCGAGTTCAATATCCCGATCCGCTTCATCGGCCTGGGCGAGCAGCTCGACGACCTGCGCGTGTTTGATCCCGAAGCATTCGTGGACGCACTGCTACCCGAACGCTTGGGCGCCTGATGTTGCAAGCCCTGCGCAGCCGCCGCTGGCTGGTGGTGGTGGTGTTGCTGCTGGGGGCGTTTGCGCTTGTGCTTGCGTGGTGGGTCAATCGCCAACTGGAACCAAACCGCTTGGCGGCCACGGTGCTCGATCGTGTCGGCCAGTCACTGCAACTGCGTTTTGGTTTCGATGGCACGCCGGAGTATGCATTCCGCCCGGAGCCGCGCCTGGTACTGCCCGGGCTGACCGTGGCCGGGCTGGAGGGCGAGCCTTTCCTGACCGCCAAACGCGCGGAAATTTCCCTGCCATGGGCCACGATAACTGGCGGCGAGCCGGTGATCACGCGCGTTCTGCTGGACACGCCGGTGCTGCATGTCGACGGACTGCTGCGCTGGATCGATGCGCGGCCCAAGGAACCGTTGAGGTTGCCGACGCTCACGCATGGACTTGAACTGCGCGATGGCACGATCCTGGGTGACGGTTATTCCCTGCGCAAACTGGCCCTGGAGCTGCCGAGCCTGCGACAGGGAAAACCAGCCGATCTGTCGGCTTCCGGCTCTTTCGCCATGGGCTCGACGAAAGTCAGTGGTCGGCTGCAGGCACACTTGGCAACCGCGGGCCTCGCCTCGGCGTACACGCTGCAGTTCGACGGCAATCTGGAGCAATCGCCAAAGCCCTTGCCGATGAAACTCGCATCGAGCGGACAGTTTGAATCCACCGATGCCGGCACCACTCTCAATGCGACCACGTTTGCCTTCAGCGGCGATTCGCCATTGCCGAAACTGTCCGGCAAGGCGACCTTGCAACTGGACGCAGCGCTGCGCTTTGGCTTCGACGGCGTGCTGAAGGAATGGCCCGCAGCCTGGCCGGCCTTGCCAACACCCTTGGACAAACAATCTTCCGACCTGCCCTTGCAGCTGTCGTATTCCGGACGCAAGGATTTTTCGGAGCCGGTCGCACTGCACATCGCAAAGGCGGCAACCGTGCTGGACGCGAACGTGCGGATCGATTCGTTCCGTGAATGGGCGGCGGCATCGGCGGCATCGCCGCTACCACCGATCACCGGCACCATGCGCACGCCAATACTGGATTTCGACGGCATCAAGCTGGAAGGCGTGGAAGCGGAAATCCGAGCCGATGCGCCGACGCCGACGCCGACGACAGTGCCGGCGCCAGGCGCCGCGGCAACTGCCACATCGGCAGCAAAGCGCTAGCCCGCCCGGATGGACACCTTCGCCACGCGATTGCTGCACTGGTTCGACCGCGATGGCCGCCACGACCTGCCCTGGCAGCATCCGCGCACGCCATACCGCGTGTGGCTATCGGAGATCATGTTGCAGCAGACCCAGGTGCAGGTGGTGATTCCGTACTTTGATCGCTTCGTGCGCGAATTGCCTGGCATCGCCGAACTTGCTGCGGCCGATCCCGATCACGTCATCGCACTCTGGTCTGGCCTTGGCTACTACGCACGCGCGCGCAACCTGCAACAGGCCGCGCGACTGTGCATCGAACGCCACGGCGGTGAGCTGCCTGCCGATTTCGCTGCGCTGTCCGCATTGCCCGGGATCGGGCGCAGCACCGCAGGCGCGATCCTTGCGCAGGCGCATGACCTTCGCTTCGCCATCCTCGATGGCAATGTGAAACGTACCCTCGCCCGCTACCACGGCATCGAAGGTTGGCCCGGTAGCGGTCCAGTCGAAAAGCAGCTGTGGGAACTGGCCGAAACCCATCTTCCGCATGAGCGCCTCGCCGACTACACGCAGGCGATCATGGATTTCGGTGCCACGTTGTGCACGCGCAGCGATCCGTCCTGCGTGCTCTGCCCGATGCAGGACAACTGCGTGGCCCTGCGCGAGGGCCGTACCGCGCAACTGCCCGAGACCAAGCCCGGCAAGCCGATGCCGGAGCGACGCACGATCATGCTGGTGCTGCGCGATGGCAGCGGACGCGTGCTGCTTTCGCGTCGGCCGCCGACTGGTGTCTGGTCCGGCATGTGGTCCCTGCCCGAGGTGGAAGACCACGACGGCGCGCGCGCGTTCGTCGCCAAACACACGAGTGCCGACTTCGAAGTGAACAGGCCGCTTGCCCTGATCGAACACGGCTTCAGCCATTACAAACTGCACATCGCCCCACTGCTGTGGTCGGGCGTGGACCCGTCGGCCGCACGGATCGGCGACAATGCCGACCTGCGCTGGCTCGCGCTGGAAGCGCTCGACGAGGTCGGCCTGCCGGCGCCGGTTCGCAAGCTGCTGACCCAACTCTAGAAGGACACCGACATGGCGCGCACCGTCTTCTGCCAGAAACAGCAGGCCGAGGCCGAGGGCCTGGCATTCATTCCCTGGCCCGGCGCGATGGGCAAGCGCGTGTTCGAAAATATCGGCAAGCCGGCCTGGGGCGAGTGGCTCGCGCACCAGACGATGCTGATCAATGAGAACCGCCTGTCCCCGCTGGACCCGAAGCACCGCGCCTTCCTCGAGGCCGAAATGGAGAAATTCCTGTTCGGCGGCGGCGCCGAAGCGCCTGCGGGCTACGTTCCGCCCGTCGCCAGCTGACGCCCCGGAGCCCAGCCGCCGCCACCTCAGGCGAGTTCGGGCAAGTTTTGGCTTGCCGCGCCCTGCCCCGCCCGGCTATCATTTCCGACTCGACCAGCCCGGCTGGC
>JBBRZU010000052.1:0-18497 GCA_038236425.1 Lysobacterales bacterium | reverse complement strand
TCGCGCAGGCGCATGGTGCGACCACGGGACAGATCGCGCTGGCCTGGTTGCTGCGTCGCAGCCCGGTGATCCTGCCGATCCCGGGCACCGGAAAAGTCGCGCACCTGGAGGAGAATTGCGCTGCAGCACGGATTACGCTCAGCGACGCAGAATACGCACGACTGCTGGCGGTTGCGGCATGATTGCAGCTACCGACTCCAGCCGCAGGACCACCGACATGTCGCCGATCCGACCAATAATCTTGCCGATCGCCTTCGAGACCTGCATGGCCGCAAATAGCTGGACGCGTCCCGGGCACTGAGGTGGCTGGACCACGCATTCCGCTGGCGCCAGCCCCGGCGCTGACCGATGCCGAGCGCCTGGCGCGCGGCACGGGTTTTGCGCAGGAACTCGCACGCCGGCGTACCGTGCGCGACTTCGCCGATACGCCGGTTCCGCGCGCGGTGATCGAAGCCTGCCTGCGTGCAGCGGGCTCCGCTCCGAGCGGTGCAAACCAGCAGCCATGGCATTTCGTGGCGGTGTCGGACCCGGATTTGAAATTGCAGATCCGTACCGCGGCCGAAGCCGAGGAGCGCGAGTTCTACGCGCGCCGCGCTCCGGAAGAATGGCTGGCCGCGCTCGATGCAATCGGTACCGATGAGCACAAGCCCTTCCTCGAGATCGCGCCTTGGCTGATCGCGGTGTTCTACGAGCGCACCGGCCCGGAATGCGACGGTCACAAGCCCAAGCGCTACTACCCGCACGAGTCCACCGGCATCGCCTGTGGCTTGCTGATTGCTGCGCTGCATCGCTGCGGGCTGGCGACCCTGACCCATACACCCAGCCCGATGGCATTCCTCAACCAGTTGCTCGGCCGCCCGAAGAACGAGGTGCCCTACCTGTTGCTGGTGGTCGGCCTGCCTGCGGCCGATTGCCTGGTGCCCGATATCGAGCGCAAGCCGCTGGACGGGATCGCCACGTTCTTCGAGCCGGTGCCGGCGCCCGTGCCATGACCGCGGCCCTGGCCGCCCTGTTGCTGTTGGCGGTGGCGGGACTGGTGCTGTTGCTGGCCAAGGCCTTCGCACAGAACGACGGCCTGCTGCGCAAGGTGCGGGCCAGCGGCCGGCCGGTGCGGACAGTGCTGGGCAATGCGCTGTCGATGTGGGCGCCGCTGGGCGTGGTGATCGTGCTGCTGTCGTTTGCATCCAATCGCCTGGGTGCCGGGGCGGTGCAGGCGGGCTATCGATGGACGACCCTGGATGCGTATTGCGTCGTCAGCGGCCTGCCATCGCAGTTGCTGGTTCCCTGCACCGGGCTGGGGCGACGGATCCCGCGCGCCGATGTGCATCCTGCGGGCAAGGTGGCGGATCTGGACGCGCTGGTGTCGGCGCGCTACGCGCAGGTCCGTCGCGACTTGCTCGATGTACCTGTCGAGGTGCTGCAGGCGCGGGCCGCAAACCGCGATGCTCTTTACGCGTCGCTGTCGCCGTCGGCGATTCTCGGCCTCGAACGCGCGCCGGAAGACGACCCGGAGCTGGTGCGGATCAAGCGCGCGCTGCGTGCCGAACTCGCCACGCCGCCCGCCCCGACACCCGGGCTGCTCGACATGCTTGGTTTCGGCACCGAGCGTGAGGACCATGTGCGACGCTTGCGCACACTGACTGCGCAACTGCTGGCGCGACGGGAGCGGGTCAGCGCACAAGTGTATGCAAGCTTGCCTGCGGCGGAGCAGGGACGGTTGTTCCTTCGCCATCGCTTGTCGCACCAGCTCACGACGACGGCGCCGGTGATGGACCCGGCCGGTGACGCGGCGTTGGCGCGGATCGCAGCGTCGGCGGCCGGCGAGAAGCCGGCTCCCGCCGACGCGCTCTTGCAAGCGCGCACGGCGCTTGCCTTGCTGCTGGCGCGCGGTGAAGCCACTGTCGCGCGGCTGGTCGAACGGGAGGCGGGCACACGCAAGGGCGCCAATGGCCTGGGCATTGCGCTGTCGCCACGGCGACTGTGCACGCTCGCGACGCCGGCGCAGGGACCGTGGCCGGCATCGAACGGTGGCACCTTTGATTGCGCATTGCTTGCCCGCGCGCCCGCCGAGCTGCACCTGAAAGGACTCGGCTTCCACGAGAGCGTGCGTCTATCGCTGGACCGCTGGTTCGACAGCGCGGCGCGCGACGGGGCACGCGAGCTCGGCGCACTGAGTCTGGATGGTGCCGCAGCGTCCGGCGATACCGGCAGTGTTGCGCGCGCCATCGGGGCGGCTGTGCCGGACCGCGTCGCATTGGGTCGCTCGGACTGCGGCTGGACCCGTCCGGGCGGCTGCGCGGCCAATGCCTCGCGCGCCGCGATGGAAGAGGCAATGGCTGCGGCGCTCAGTGAAGCATCAACGCGCTCGGCGCATGCCGCGGGCGCCACGACCGGCGAATTGGCCGAGTCCCTCGACACGCGCATCGGCGCTGCGCTGCTGGGTATGGATGCGCAACTGGAGGCGACCCGACACGGCGCGCTCGCATTCACCGACCGGCTGTTCCTGATCGGCAACCTGCTGCGCCTGATTGGCTGGCTGGCGGTGTTGCTGGTGACGGTGAAGAGCTTCCTGTACGTGCTGGCGTTGGAGGTGTTCCGCAGCGATGGCGAGCTGAGCCTGGGTTTCGACGGTGCACCGGCGATCCAGGGCAGCTATCGGGCAGCCAAACGACTGACAATCGAGCGCGATTCCCCAGGCCCGTTGATTACGCGCAAGCAATTGTCCAATGCCGACAACGAGGTGCGCTTTGCACCATGGCCGGGTTCGGCGCCGATCGGACGGATCTTGTCGGGCTGCTATTTCCTGTTCACCCGTGGCCGTTTCCTGGCCGATGCGGGGCACCAGCCTGCACCTGGACAGGCGGCGACCGGAATGGTCGCGTCCGCAAGCGCAGGCCGGTCCATTGTCGAGTGGCGATTGCAGCCGGGCGAGGAGGTGGTGTTCCGCTATCGGGATTTCTTCGGTGCCAGTGAGAACCTGCAACTCGATTCGGAGATCAGCCTGCGCCTGTCCACGCTGCTGCTGGGGCGGGTGCTGTTCCGGATCGCACGTTGCGAGCAGGGCGAGGGCCTGTTGCTGCTCAAGGCCGACGTGGAGGCGAACGAACACGATGACCTGCGCGCCATCCCGCCGGAGCGGATGCTGGCCTGGAACCGCCACGCGCGCTTCACCGTGCACAGCGGGCGCACCGCATGGACCACCCTGCTCAATGGCTACACCCTGGTCCGCAGCCCGGCCACGGATGGGCCACCGGGCCGGATCCTGGTGTCGAGCGCGGAGGTCGGATCCTTGCTCGGGAGCCTGCGCTTCATCCGCCGCATCGTCCGCGCGATCTTCTGAGCCATCATCCAAGCCCGGCCTGCCCGGCGCGAGGAGGTCGGCAGAGTCAGCGGTACTGCCGCTTTCGAGCGTAACGGCCCCGTAACTGACAGCCCCGGGAGCCGGACCTAACCTGTCCCTGCACTTCCGACGTCTAGGCCGGGAGTGGGGTAGCAAGCCAGCCTCCGATTCGGGACCGGGGGCTGGTTTTTTTTTGCCCGGGAGCCGGTGCCGGGCAGGATAAATGCGGGTCCGGTCATACTATCGGCAGGCCGCCCCCTCGGCGCGCCCCACCGCCGCCCCACTGCCGCCCCAACCATCGCACCTGTTCCTGGCCCTGGTCCCGAATGTCCACAAGCCGCCGACTGTCGCAACTCCTGCTTGCCAGCCATGTCGGCCTGGTGCTGCTGTTCGGTATGCTGCTGCTGGCGACCGGCGTGGGCACGATCCAGTCGGCGGTGATGGTCCAGGCCCGCGCCGAGGCTGAACGGTCGGTGTCGGAGGCAGAGCGCCGGCTGGATGAGTGGCATCGGGAACTGCTGGTTGGCGCGGACCTGCTGGCCGAGCAGCCGACCCTGCGCTTTTACCTGCAGCGCGGCCAACTGACCAAGGCGCGGTCGCTGGTGGACAACTTTCATCGCACCAGTGCCATCGAGTACGTGCTGGTGCTGTCGTCGAACCGGACCATCGCCGAGTTCGGCCCCCGACCGCCGGTGTTCAGCACCGGGTTGGCGTTCGATACCAAGGGCCATGCGTGGCGCGTCGTGCGCCGGAGCCTGCGCTCGGAGCCGCAGAGCATCATCGTCGTGGCCGAGATGCTCGGTGACCGACTGGTGGCGCTGCCGGCCAGCGAACGCATCTCACTGCGCCTGCGGCCGCTGGTCAATGACCCGACCGCCACCGATCGTTGGCGGGTGGCGCTGCATGCGGTGTCCGCACAGGGCGAAGCACGCACCCTGCAGGGCGTGGACGGCAGCGCGGTCGCGCGCGCAGTGCGCCTGACCGGCGACGACGGCAAGCCGAATGCCTTGCTGACGGTGCGCATTGGTCCGGAATGGGTGGACGCACGCATCGTTGCCTGGCTGGGTTCGTTCGGCCTGTCCAGTTTGCTGACGGTGATCCTGGCGCTCGCGCTTGCTGTGTTCCTGGCGGCACGCATCGCCCGGCCATTCGCGCAATTGGCCGTCAGCGCCGAGCGCCTGGGCCGCGGCGACCTCGATACGCCGGTGCAACGCCCGGTCACTTTCCTGTCCGAACCAGCCGCGTTGGCCGACAGCCTCGAGCAGATGCGCCAGCAGGTCGCCACCCTGACCAGCAACGAACGCGCGCAGCGCGAGGAACTCGATGCCATCCTCGATGGCGTGGACGAGGGCATCGTCGGCGTCAATGCCGACGGCACCATCCACTACGCCAATCGCCAGTTCCTCGAGATGGGCGGACGCGAACGCGAAGACCTGCTCGGGCGCGGCGTGGACGAACTGCTGGCGACCGAGCGCCGCGCCGGGCGCGACACCGCCGCTGCCGGTGCGCAGGCACCGGAACGCTGTGTGGTGGCGGGATCGATGCGGCCGGTGCTGGTGCGTCGCCTGGCCGCCAGCGGCGACCGCCAGTTGCTGGTGGTGCGCGAGGAAAATGCGATCGAGGCCGGCCGGGCCATGCGCGACCGCGTGCTGGCCAACCTGTCACATGAATTCCAGACCCCGCTATCGGCACAGATCGCATCGATCGAGCTGCTGCGCGACCACTTGCGCACGACCATGGACTCCACTGCGATCCACCTGGCTGACGCGCAATACCGCGGCACCATGCGCCTGTCGCAGCTGGTGGACAACCTGCTCGACAGTGTGCGCATCGAAAGCGGCGAGATGCGGCTGCGGCGCGAGTCCGTGGACCTGTCCCAGGTGGTTGCCGATGCGGTCGAGCTGATCAAGCCACTGACCGACCAGCGCGAGCAGAACGTGGTGACTTTGTTGTCGTCCGGCCCCGCATTGGACGGCGATGCGGCGCGGCTGTCGTCGGTGATGGTCAACCTGCTCGCGAATGCCAACAAGTTTGCACCTGACGGCACCACGATCTGGGTCGAGCAGGAGTGGTCGCCGGGCCATGCGATGGTCTGGGTGGAAGACGAAGGCCCGGGCCTGCCGCCGCAGCACGAGGACTGCGATTTGTTCGCCCCGTTCAAGCGCTCGCCGCATGAAGAACCCAGCCAGCGCGGGACCGGGCTCGGGCTGGCGGTGGTGCGCGCCGTGGTCGCCGCGCATGGTGGCGAGGTGCGCATCGCGGCACCGGTGCACAAACAGGGTGCGCGGATCGGCGTGGTGTTGCCGCTGGCGGGGTCGGCATGAATCTGCCCGTGCGGCTGTGCATCCTGATCGTGGACGACGACGTCGAGCTGGTCGGCCTGCTGCGCTTTGCGCTGACCGCCGCCGGCTACGAAGTCGTGACCGCGTTCGACGGCGAACAGGCCTTGGCCCGGCTGCGCGAGACCGTGCCTGACCTGGTGATCCTCGACGTGAACCTGCCCATCCTTGACGGCTTCAGCGTGCTGGAGCGGCTGCGCATGACCAGCCAGGTGCCAGTGATGATGCTGACCGTCCGCGCCGCCGAGGAAGACGAGGTACGCGGCCTGGACCTTGGCGCCGACGACTATCTCAAGAAGCCATTCAGCCCGCGTGCGTTGCTGGCGCGGGTGCGCTCGCTGCTGCGCCGCGGCACCGATCCGGTCGAAGATCCCGTGCTCTCGCTGGGGCGCCTGTCCATTGATGCCGAGCGCAATGAAGCCCACGTCGCCGGCGGCAGCAGCTTCCGCCTGTCGCCGCTTGAACTGCGCCTGTTGCGGCTGCTGCTGAGCTACCGCGGCCGGCCGGTAGAGGCCGACCGCCTTATCGGCTTTGTCTGGTCGGACCGGGACGCGGCCGATCGGGAATCGCTCAAGCAGGTGGTGCATCGCCTGCGCCGCAAGCTGGAGAGCGCCGGCGGCAGCGCCGCGTGGATCGAATATGTCCCCAATGCCGGTTACGCGTTTGCGGCAGATGCGCAGGCGTAACCTTTCCGTTCCCGGGTTCGTAGTGCAAGGTGGACGTCAACCGACCTCCACTCCCATTTCTCGACTCCGATTTCTCCACTCCCATTTCTCCATCCCCATTTCTCCAGGAGCTGCCCATGAATACCCAGACCGCCACGCGTTTTTCCGGTGCCGCGCTCGCCATGCTCGCCGCTGGCCTCGCCAGCCACGCGACGCCCGGCCAGGCCAAGGACAAACCCGCGGCATCGGATGTCGCCGTTGTGCACTGCGCCGGCGTGAACAGCTGTAAAGGCCACAATGACTGCAAGACCGCGAGCAATGACTGCAAGGGCATGGGTTCGTGCAAGGGCCAGGGCTTCGTTGTCGCCCCGGCGGCCGCGTGTGGCGCGATTGGCGGCAAGGTGATCGACGAGGGCCAGGGTACGACCATCGCCGCCACCAGCTTCGTGCATTGCATGGGCGTCAACAGCTGCAAGGGCATGAACGACTGCAAGACCGCCGCCAACGCCTGCAAGGGCCAGGGCGCGTGCAAGGGCCAGGGCTTCATCGCGCTGCCGAGCTCGACCTGCAGCAATATCGGTGGCAGCGTCGGCTGATGCCGGACAACGGGCCAGTGCCCGCTACGCCCGGTTCCGGGGTTTCCGCCCCGGGGCCGCGGCCCTGGCTTGGTTTCGGGCTCGGCTTGCGTCCCGAGCACTTCACTGCCGTGCTCGAGGCGCCGGCGCGGGTTGACTGGTTCGAGATCAATTCGGAAAACTTCATGGTGGCGGGCGGCAAGCCGCGTCATTTCCTCGATGCGATCCGCGCGCGCTACCCGCTGGTGATGCACGGCGTGTCGATGTCCATTGGCGGCACCGATCCGCTCGACATGGACTATCTGGCCGCGCTCAAGCGGCTGGCAGCGCATGTCGAGCCGGCCTGGGTATCGGATCATCTTTGCTGGACCGGGGTGCAGGGCATCAACAGTCATGACCTGTTGCCGCTTCCGTATTGCGAGGCGGCGGTTGCACACGTGGTCCGTCGGGTGCAGCAAGTGCAGGAATTCCTCGGCCGCCCACTGGTGCTCGAGAACCTCAGCGCCTATGTGCGTTACTCCGCGTCGGACATGAGCGAATGGGAGTTCCTGTCGCAAATATGCCGGCGCAGCGGCTGCCTGCTGTTGCTGGACGTCAACAACATCGTGGTGAGCGCACGCAACCAGGGTTTCGATCCGCAGCAGTACCTGCGCGGTGTTCCCGCCGAGCGGGTCTGGCAAGTCCACCTGGCCGGCCACGCTGACTACGGCACGCATGCCATTGATACCCATGATCATGCGGTTCCCGATGCGGTGTGGCGCCTGTACGAACAGGCGATCGAATTGATCGGGCCGGTCAGTACGATGATCGAACGCGATGACCATATTCCGCCCTTCGCCGAAATGGTCGAGGAGTTGGACCTCGCTCGTGCCGCACACGCCCGCGGCTTGTCACGGCAATCGCGCGCGGCATGAGCTGGCTGGCGCGCCTGCAGTCGGATTTTGTGCAGTCCTTGCGCCAGGGCAGCGATCGCGTGCGCCCGGCGCTGGCCGAGGAGGGCGGCATTGCCGCCGACCTTGGGTTGGGCATTTACCAGCACGCCTACCGCGCACGCCTGGCCGAAGCGCTGGCCAACGACCATGCCGCACTGGCGCGCTACCTGGGCGAGTCCGCATGGCACAAACTGTGCACCGACTATGTCGCCGCGCATCCGTCGCGACAGCGGTCGCTGCGGGTGTTCGGCGATGCGTTGCCGGATTTCGTGGCAGGCATCGCTCCCTGCGATGCGCATCCCGAAGTGGCCGACCTGGCGCGATTCGAGCGGGCACTGCTGGACAGTTTCGATGCCGCTGATGCGCCTTCCCCGGGCTGGGACGCGGTTGCCGACCTGCCTGCAGACGCATGGCCGACGCTGGCACCGCGGCTGCATCCAAGCCTTCGGCACCTTGCATTGCGCAGCAACGCCGTTGCGCTGTGGACTGCGCTGAAGGACGAGGCGACGCCGCCTGCGGTCGAGCTGGGCGAGGTGCATTGGGTGACCTGGCGCGACGTCGACCTGCTGACCCGATTCCGTTCACTGACGGCGTCGGAAGCCGCGGCGCTGGACCAGGCCATCGCTGGTGCGGACGTCGCGACCCTGTGCGAGGCGATGCAGGATATCCATGCAGCCGAAGACGTACCTGCCGTGGTCGTCGGATACCTGCGAGCCTGGGCCGACGAGGGCTGGGTTGCTGGATGGAGTCATGCCGATGCGGAAGTTCCGTAGTGCGCGCACACCGCGTGACCCGGTTCGCCCGGGCGCAGGCGATGCAGTAGCCTCGATGTTCAACTTGCGGGGATGTTTTCATGGATGATGAACTGGACGCGGATCTTTCAGGCCGCACACCCGCGCGCAAGACTGTCGCCGATTTCGACCCGCGCGCCCTGGCCCTGTTCGACAACTACGTGCATGGCGTCATTGATCGCCGCGAGTTCCTGCGCAGCGCCGCACGATTCGCCGGTACCGTGGGTGCGCTCGGGCTGCTGACCGCGCTCAGCCCGCAGTTCGCCGCCGCGCAGCAGGTCAAGCCCGACGACAAGCGCCTGTCCGCGACATTCGTTGAATTTCCATCGCCCGACGGCTACGGCAAGGGTCGTGCTTACCTGGTGCGACCGGCATCGTCCGACGCGCCCGCACCGACCGTACTGGTGGTGCACGAAAACCGCGGCCTCAATCCGCACATCGAAGACATCGCCCGCCGCCTTGCGCTTGCCGGATACATTGTCCTGGCGCCGGATGCGCTGTTCCCGCTGGGTGGTTATCCGGGTGATGAAGACGGCGCCCGCGCACTGTTCGCGAAACTCGAGCAGGACAAGACCCGGGCGGACTTCATCGCCGCGGCGCACTACCTGGCGTCGGTCGAAGGCGGCAATGGCCGCATGGGCACGGTGGGATTCTGCTGGGGTGGCGGCATCGTCAACATGCTTGCCAGCAGACTGCCGATGCTTGCAGCTGCGGCGCCGTTCTATGGCATCGCGCCGCCAATCGAAGCAGTGCCGGCGATCAAGGCCGAGATGCTGATCGTGCTGGCCGCACAGGACGAACGCGTCAACGCCACCTGGCCGGCCTACAAGGATGCATTGGATGCTGCGCACGTCCGTTACGCGTTGCTGCAGCCTGCGGGCACGCAGCATGGCTTCAACAACGACACCACGCCGCGCTTCGATGCTGAAGGTGCCAGGCAGGCCTGGGCGCGGACGCTCGAATTGTTCGGGCGGACCTTGCGCGGCAGCGGCGCGTCGTGATCTGACTCAGCGAAGCCGCCGGTCGCGCCTTCGCTGCGGGTACGCGCCGGACGCTACTTCCCGGAAAGCCGCTTGTGCATGGCGGCGTAGTTGCGCCGATAGCCTGCCGCGGACTTGGCCTTCTGCGATTTCGACAGGATCTTTCCCGACAGCTGGAAGAACTTCTTCTCTTCCTCGCGCAGGTGGTGGTGCACCTTCTTCGACAATTCCCGGGCCTTGTCCAGCCAGGCATCTCCGTGCGGATCGAGCTTGCGCAGATCCTCCACCAGTTCATCGGTCTGGTGGTGTTCGTGCAGTGCGTGGCGCGAGGCATCAAGCCCGGCGTCGTCCATCAGCATTGGCACGTACAGGAAGCGTTCCTCGGCGGCCTCGTGCGCGGCCAGTTCGATCCGGGTGAGGGTCAGCAGTTCGATGCGCTCGCGCGTGCCGGGCTTGGAGCGCAGCAGGCTGCGCAACAGGGAACGCTGGGTTTCGTGGCTTTCGCGCAACGCGTCGTACAGGTCGGACGCCATGGCACTCTCCTTGTGCGCGCCGCGGCTGCGGCGTGCTGCGACCTTATCACGCAGTCGCGAGGTGATCGGCGAGCCGGGCAACGTGTTCGAACGAGCGCAGGCGCGCAGCTTGGTCGAAGATGTTTGCAGTTACCAACAGTTCATCAGGCTGGTGCCGGGCGATGAATTCGGCAACGCCATGCTCGGCGGCGCGCGGTGAGCCGACTACGGCGCAAGCGAGCGCGCGCTCGACGCCGGCCTTTTCGGTGGGTGTCCACCAGGCCTCGATGTCGTCGATCGGCGGCGGGATCAGCCCGGGCGTGCCGCGGCGCAGGCGCACGAAACTCTGCTGCTGGGTGGTGAACAGGCGCCGCGCCTCTTCATCGCTGTCGGCGATGACCACATTCAGCGACAGCATGGCGTAGGGATAGGCCAGCCGCGACGACGGCCGGAACTCGCGCCGATACAGCGCCAGCGCCTCGTCCATGGCATCGGGCGCGAAGTGCGAGGCGAATGCGAACGGCAGGCCCAGCGATGCGGCCAGTCGCGCGCTGAACAGGCTTGATCCGAGCAGCCAGACCGGTACGTCCAGACCAGCGCCGGGCACGGCCTGCACCTGCTGGCCGGGTTTGGCCGGCTCGAAATAGGCAAGCAACTCGAGTACATCCTGCGGGAATTGCTCGGCGCCATCGAAATAACGGCGCAGCGCGCGGATGGTCGCGTGGTCGGTGCCGGGTGCACGGCCGAGCCCGAGGTCGATGCGATTGGGATGCAGCGAGGCGAGTGTTCCGAATGCCTCCGCAACCTGCAACGGCGCGTGGTTGGGCAGCATGATGCCGCCCGCGCCGATGCGGATGGTGCTGGTGCCTGCGGCGATGTGCGCCATCAGTACTGCCGTGGCCGCGCTGGCGATGCCCGGCATGTTGTGGTGTTCAGCCAGCCAGTAGCGCTTGAAGCCGACCCGCTCTGCGTGCCGCGCAAGGTCGAGCGCATTGGCGAACGCCTGTGCGGGCGTGCTGCCTTCGGTGACCGGTGCCAGGTCGAGGACGGAAAAGGGAATCATCGCGTTGCCTCGAAGACTGCGGAGTAGCGGATGTCGCCGGCCGACACCGCGCCGCCATCAATATCGATGATCCGGTCGCCAGCCTTGCGGTGCTTTTGCAATTCCACTTCGAATTGCGCCGGCGTCTTGTCCAGCACCAGGGTACGCGCCGGCTTGCCGGGCGGGTCGAACATGCCCGCGTAAAGCAGGGTCGGGGCGCTGGTGCGATCGTCCATGTAAGCGCTGATCGAGGCGGGCCGCGCGCCTTCCAGTGCCAGGGCCGCCGCGCGCTCGCCGTACAGCACGGCATCCAGACCAGACGTTGACTGCCGCTTGATCTCCGGGCCGGGAACGTACACAGGATTGAAATACACCAGGTGGTTGTCCGCGTAGGCGTCCACGCGCGCAAGCTCCAGTCCTGCCTTGCGTGCGTCCAGTTGGGTCTGGCCCAGGCCCGGGCGCAGCAGTGCCGGTGCGGCATGGCCCATCGTGATGCCTGCAGGCGGCGAGAACACGATGTCGTAGTAGATCGCGTCGCCCATCCGGTATCCCTCGATCATCTCGGGCACAGAGCGGATCGCCATTTGTTTTTCGCCAAGTACATCCATTTGCGCGCGGGTGAGCTTGAGGTGCTGCAGCGACGACAGCGCGCGTACCCGCTCCGCCGAAATGGGCGGGTCGCCAGGATGCCGCTGCCAGATTCCCGAGACGATCAGTCGCTGGCCCACGGCGAACACGCTCAGGTCGGCGAGGCGATAGCCCTTGCCGAGCAACTCGGCACTGGCCGCGCCGTACTGCGCCTCGTCCAGGTTGTAACGCAGTTCGGTTTCGATGGCTGGCGCAGCGGCGGCCGTCGCCCGGGCGGCGAGGGGGGCGGTGAAGGCCAGCAGCACCGCGAGGCATGGCAGGCCGTGGATGAAGCGTGGGGAGGGGCGCATGACGCCACGGTAGCAACCACGCATTGCAGGGTCCAGCCGCACGGCGTGTAATCTGCCTGAAGCCAGTCTGGAGCGCCTCAAGGTGAAAGCGATCTACCACGCCGCCAATCCGATCGATGCCCAACTGGTGGTGGACCTGTTGGCCGATGCCGAGGTCGCAGCACATGTGCAGGGGTTGTTCCTGACCGGCGGCGTGGGTGAACTGCCGGCGGGCGACATGGTCCGGGTCTGGGTGGCCGACGACGATGTGATCCGGGCACGCGCTGCGCTCGCCGGGCAAGCGCGCGAGGCGGCCGTCGAGGGCGCACTGGATCCCGCGCTCGTCGCTTCGTGGCGCCGTGCGTGGTCCGGCCTCGGGCTGGATCGTCCGGATGCCGAAACGGGGCGACTGGCGCTGCGTGATGCGCTGGTCCAGGCCTGGTCCGAGCCGCACCGTCGCTATCATTCGCTTCGCCATCTGCTCGAATGCATCAGCCTGCTTGAAGTCCACCTGCGCGTGGCAGATCGACCGGCCGAGGTGGAGATGGCGCTGTGGTTCCATGACGCCATCTACGCGCTGCGGGCACGGGACAACGAGGCGCGCAGTGCCGACTGGGCCGCGACCGCGTTGCAAGCAGCCGGACTGGATGCCGCTGCGTGCGCGCGGATCCACGCCCTGGTGATGGCGACCCGGCACGCGGCGTTGCCGGTCGGCATCGACCAGTGCCTGGTGGTGGACGTGGACCTGGCCATCCTGGGCGCGGACACGGAGCGCTTTGATGAATACCAGGTGCAGGTTCGCCAGGAATACGCCTGGGTGCCAGCCTCGCTGTTTCGCGCCAAGCGCAAGGAAATCCTGGTGCGACTGCTGGCGCGCGAGTCCATCTACTCCACGCCCGAACTGCATGCGTCGCTCGAGGAGCCGGCACGCGCCAACCTGAAGCGCGCGCTGGCGCGGCTGCGGCCCTGGTACCAGTTGTTTGCATGAGCGTGGTCGGACGTTCGTCGCTGGCCGTCGCGACGACGGCCGGCGCATCCAGCCGGGGGACGATTACCAGGGCGCCTGCACGAGGCCGACGCCAACCAACTGCGGCGCTTGCTGCAGTGTGCTTGCCCACTGGCGCATCAGCTTCCACAGTTCCCTGCCGCGCACGCCGTGGTTTTCCGCCCACAGCGCAGCGCAGCCGGTGACGTGTGGCGTGGCCATGCTGGTGCCCTTCATCAGCCGGTAGCGCGCCGGCATCGGCGCCGTGGAATAGACATCCACGCCGGGTCCGGCGATGTCCACCTCGCCGCCGTGCGGATTCAGGCCAAGGCAACTGAAGTCGGCACGTTGCTGCGCGTTGTCGAGCGCGCCGACGGCGAAGATCGACGGGCAATTGGCGGGCCGGTACACCGGTGCGTTGCCGTCATTGCCTGCGGCGGCGATGACCACGCAGCCGGCATCGAGCGCTGCCTGGCCCGCCTGCTCGAAGGCCTGCTTGAACGCTTCGCCGACACTCACATGCCAGCCCAACGACAGAGAGATCAGGTCGGCGCGGTTGCGCAGCGCCCAGTCCATGCCTGCCAGGACCCAGCCTTCCTCGCACCAGCCAGCATCATTGAGCACCTTGCCCACCAGCAGCGTGGCGTCACTGGCAATGCCATAGCGCCGGGCCGTGCCTGCGGGCATCCGCGGGCCGCAGGCCGTGCCGGTGGTGTGCGTGCCGTGTCCGTGCCGGTCCTGCACGGGGGAGCCCGGGACAAAACTTTGCGACGCGATGCTGCGGCCGGTGAAGTCGGGGTGGCCGAGGTCGAAGCCGGTATCGAGCATGGCGATGCGGATGCCGGCACCGGCTGAGGGCGAGCGCCAGGCCTGGGTCAGGTACACGCCCCAGGTCATCGCCTGCAGGTCGGGCTGCGGTGTTCCTTCGCCTGCGGCGAGGGCGCGCAGGTATTGCTCGGGTTCGACCGAGCGGATCCGCGGATCGGTGGAGAGTGCGGCCTTGCGCAGGGCGCTCGAGCGGCCTGCATCTGCATGCACCAGCGCGACGCCAAGCATGTCGAAGACCAGCGCGTCGCCTTCGCTTCCCTGCCACGCGTGGATCGCGGCTGCGGGAGCGGTCGCGCCACCGGCGGCATCGAAATCCGCGCTCCGCGCGCTGCGCAGGCCTGCAAGCTCGCGCAGTCCATCGTGCAGGGCCGTGATCTCGCCCGGTTGCATGGTGACCAGCAAGCGGCCGGTGCCACCGCTTGGCAGGGGCCCGTTTGCATCGGATCCGAATGGGACATGGTCCTGCGGGTGGTCGTCGCTCATTGCTTGCATTGTCGCCTTGCTGGACCGCCACTTTCAATCAAGGCAAGGGCGGCACGCGGTGCCGAGTGCGATCGTCCGATGCGGCTGTCGGTAGCGGATTGCCAGCAAGGAAAACGGCTCCAATTTGCCGCCGGCCACGGCATGCGGCATCGTAGGGACCTGTCGAGCCATCGCAAAGGGAACCACATGCTGCGCCTGACATCACCTTGCCCGCGCCGCGTCCTGCCCTGGCTGCCTGCCGTGTTGTTACTGCTGGTGGCCAATGTACAGGCCGCTGAACGCCGATTCATGCCGGTCGCCGCCTCGGACCTCCAGCGCATTGATGTGGTTGGCACCACGCCTGTAGTCAGCCAGCGTACGCGGGGTTTCAGCGGAGGTGCGTCGATCCTGCCTGTCTCCGCACGCAAGGCCAGGGTGCTGGTATCGGTACGAAACCTCGGCGCGGCGCCGATCGGCTTTGGTGCGAAGCACCTGACCATCACGGCCGGAGAGGATGTCCTGGCGGTCGAAGCGGTTGAGTCCATGGATCGGGCCGCGGGCAGTCTGCCCGGTGGCAGCAATTGCCTGAACGTTTCGCAGTCCTCGTACTCCGCATGCCTGGAGCTGGATTCCCGGCGCGCAGCCACTGGCGCCGTGGCCAGCGAGCGAGCGCCATCCGCGGCCGCCGAGGTGGCGGTGGATCCACAGCAGACGCAGGCCAGGCAATTCCTGATAGCGCTGCCGCGAAAGTCAAAAGGCGAGCCGCTGGCACTCAAGGTGCGCATCGAATCGGGTGGCGAAACACTGGCGTTCGACTTCCGCGAAGTCGAGTAGATTTCCTGAACACAGGCCAAGCGGGATAGCCATGCATTGCTACCTGCGGCCTTGATTTGCGGGGCACTCGTCTATGCTTACTCCGATGGATTCGTCCGCAGTCTCAAAACTCAGCGCCGAGCAGCGGCTGCATTTTCTAGTTGCGGGAATCCGCGACTACGCGATCTACCTGCTTGACCCATCGGGCCTGGTGAGCAGCTGGAACGCGGGCGCGGAACGATTCAAGGGCTACACCGCCGACGAAATCATCGGCCGGAATTTCTCCTGTTTCTTCACGCCCGAAGACCGGGCCAGCGGACTCCCGCAGCTTGCCCTCGAGACCGCCCTGTCAGAGGGCAAGTTCGAGTCCGAAGGCTGGCGCCTGCGCAAGGACGGTGCCCGGTTCTGGGCCAGCGTGGTCATTGACGTGATCCACGATGACCACGGCGGATTGGTCGGATTCGCCAAGATTACCCGCGACATCACCGAGCGCCGGGACGCCCTGATCGCCCTGCGGGAAAGCCAGGACGCGCTGCAGCAGGCCAACTGGGCCCTGTTCCAGTCCCAGAAGATGCAGGCGATCGGCCAGCTCACCGGCGGCATCGCGCACGATTTCAATAACCTGCTCGCAGTGCTGTCGAGCGGGCTGGATGTGCTGACGCTTGCGCCGGAAGGTGTGGCCAATCCGCATCTGATGGAGACCATGCGCCGCGCGGTGTCCCGCGGTTCCACCCTGACCCAGCAGTTGCTTGCTTTTGCGCGCAAGCAACCGCTCAAGCCGGAGAACTTCAACGTCAATGCGATGGTTGCCGGCTTCGAGTCGGTGCTTCGCCGTGCCGTGCCGTCCACCATCGAGTTCAGCGTTGATTTGGGCGCGGATGCGGGCACGGTCTCGGTGGACGCACAACGCTTTGAGGCGGCGTTGCTGAACCTGGTCGTGAATGCGCGCGACGCGATGGGTGGCACCGGCGTGCTGCTGGTGCGCACCGGCAGCGTGGAACTCGGCGAGCAGGGTGTCGGAGCGCTGCCAGCCGGAAACTATGCGCGGATCTCGGTAGTGGATAGCGGCCACGGCATGGCCCCGGATGTGCTTGCGCGGGCATTCGAGCCGTTTTTCACCACCAAGGACATTGGCCGTGGTACCGGCCTGGGCCTTAGCCAGGTGTACGGATTCATCAGTCAGTCGGGTGGTGACGTGCAACTGGAGAGCGAACCGGGGCAAGGGACATCGGTCGTGATCCTGTTGCCGCTGGTTTCCGGCGAACCGGCAGAGATCACGGACAGCGAAGGCGTGGAGAAAGTCCTGATCGTGGAGGATGAGCCTGAGCTGCTCTCGCTCGCCGCCAGTCTGTTCCGCAGCATCGGTTATGACGTACTGACCGCCAGCAACGGCCTGGATGCCGCCCGGGTCCTCGATCGCGATTCGGACATCGACATCCTGTTCTCCGACGTGATCATGCCGCACATGACCGGCATCGAACTGGCGCGCTGGGCTAGCGAGCACCATCCGCATGTGAAGATCGTGCTGACATCAGGCTATGCCATGCCGGCGCTGTCGGAGGAGCACGGCGAGCTGAGCCGCTACGCATTCGTGAACAAGCCGTATCGGCTCGCCGAACTTGCCAAGGCCTTGCGCAGCGCCTGACAACTGCGTGACCTCTGGCACGCTCGGCTTGTGCCCGGCCTGCCACACTGGCGGCATCCCCTATCGGAGCATCGAATGCGCAATGCCCTTTTGGCGCTTTCCATGGTCGTCGCAGCCGGGGCTGCTGGTGCGTCCCCGACCGGCCGTCCGCAATCGCCCACCACGTCGATCGAACCGGTTGCGGCAACTGCCGTCGGTGGCCTCGGTGACGGTTGGACCAACGAGTCAAACTCCGATGACCCGGATGCCGCATCCGAAGCTGAGGCGCGCAAATCTGCTGCGTTGATGCAACGCCTGAGCGGCCTGCTCGCGCCGAGCGCGTCGCCACGCGACCAGGTAATGCGCGCCAGCCTGCTGCGATTCCGTTCCATGGCGGCGCCGCCTTCATCGCAGGCCAGTGAGGCAAGTGCGATCCTGCGCCGTGCCGCCGCCGCGGGCGGATCCGATCGCCTGGTGCAGTGGATGTGGGCAAATGCCAGTGAAGCAGAAGCAGGTTGCACAGCCGCAACGCCGTGTCCGGATCGGGACAACGCACTGGCGCGCATCGAGCCGGAAAATGCCGTCGCATGGCTCCCCATGCTTGGTCGCGCATGGGCTGATGGGGACACTGCCGGCACCGACGCAGCGCTGGCACGAATGGCCGACGCAACCCGCTATGACGACTTCTTCATTGAAATGTCCGGTGCCTGGGTCGAGGTGTTTGGGCGATTCCCGGAAATTTCGGCTGCACAGTCCCGGATCGGGTCGGCGCGAACCGGCGTTGCAGATGCCGATGTGGTTGCGATGATCTCGGGCATGGCGGTGAGCGCTGCGTTTGCCATCCCCCAACTGTCGTCGCTGGTGCACGCCTGTGATCGCGGCAAGGAGCCGCTGGCCGAACCAGCTCGCTTCGAGCGGTGCGCGCGCATCGGCCGAACGATGGCCCGCCACGGGACCAGCATTCTGTCGGAGATGATGGGCTTCGCCGTTGTCCGCCGGAGTGGCAACTGGTCGGCGAGTGACGCCGCTGCAGAACGCGACGCACTGTGGCGTCGCGGCCAGGGTATCCGTGCGCTTCCGTCGGAGAAGGATATCGCCGGATTCAGGCTATATTTCTCCGATCTGCAGTCATCCGGCAGCGAAAGCGAAGCGATCCGTAGGGCCATGGTGCGCCACGGCATTGCGCTTGTGCCGCCTGCGGGATGGGATCCTTCCTCCAAGGCCAGCGCGCCCCGGAAGGAGTGAAAGCGCAGGGATTACTGTGCGTCGCCCGACCGCTTGCGGCTGCGGGGCTGTCGCGACCACGCGCGCATCGTTAGGCTGTATAGCTACGCTTCCGGGAGTCGATGCCATGGCCACGGGTTGGGCCGGCGACAATGCCGTGCAGGATCAGATCGATGCCACCGTCAAGGACGGCATCCAGCGCGCGCGCAGCCAATTGCCGAAGGGCAAGAGCAGGGCGCGCTGCGAGGAATGCAATGCGGTGATTCCGATGGCGCGGCGCAAGGCCTTGCCGGGCGTGAGGTTGTGCGTGCCCTGCCAGGAAGCACTCGACCAGGAGGCGGGCGCGGGCGGCGGCATCAATCGCCGCGGCAGCAAGGACAGTCAACTGCGTTGATCAGCGCGTGATGACGCGGGGTGCAGGGTCGAGGCGATGTGACGCGCCGCGGGGCGTCGATTGCGACTACGGCT
>JBBRZU010000051.1:0-18574 GCA_038236425.1 Lysobacterales bacterium | reverse complement strand
TGGCATTGGCTGCCGGTGCTGGTGTTGGCCGTTGTCTGGAGCTGTGTGTTCGCCGTCAACATGCTGATCAAGGAAGCGAGCATGTCGCGCTATCCCGAATGGGCTGGATACAAGAAGCGCACGTGGTGGCTGGTGCCGTTTGTGTTGTAACGGCAGAAGTTCGAGGTGAATCAAAAGGCCGCACCTAAACCCGCGTCGGATCCCGCCGTCTTGGTCCCCGCCGTCCTGGTCCTCCTCCCAGCCCGGGATCGTCGCCCCGGGCGCGGGCTAGCGGGCGGGGCGCCGGCGTCCCGAGGAAACGGCTGTCCGACAAACCGCATGGTTGGCGTTGAATCTAGATCGGGACCGAATTCGTCCGAACCCAGGGAGCAGGAAATGCGCAGTCTTGAACGACACGCTGCAGGTCCGGGCTCGCTGCGGCTGCGCAGCCTGATCGTCCTGGCGACGGCGGTGCTGGTGATGGCCTTCTCCTCGCCGTCCCGCGCCGACCTGAAGGACGTCATCAGGCCGGCCCGTACCGTGAGCGTTTGCGAGCATGACAGCCACGGAGCGATCACCGGGCCCTGCCATGATGTCTTGATTCCGGCATTTCCCAATGCCGGCGAATGCACGAGTTATTTTCGCAAGTGGCACTTCGGCGATACCGGCCATGAGGACAACGTGGACGTGTGCCTTGATTTCATGGGCATCACCAAGTATTGCAATGACCGCGACGCAAGTGTGACCGTTGGCTATGTCGCTGCACCCGGCACATGGAATGGCGATCTACGCATCCTGCAATGCACCGCGCGTTCTCATCCCGACGATGTCGTGGATCAGTTTGTCCGTATCTGGACCGGCATCGGCCAAGGCCTGATCACGGCGGCGCCGTTCGTCGGCGAAGCCGTGGCGGCTGCTGCCTGTATTTACGGCCAAATTTACGCCTGCGCGGTGCTGGCGCTGGATGTCTCGACCCAGGCCGGACTCAAGATTCCCGGTGAAGTCGGCGAGGCGATCCAGGTGGCGGCGCAGGTACCGCAATGCCTTGACGGCGATGTCGTCGCCTGCGCCAAGTTCGGCGTACACGGCGCCAAGATCGTCGGGCTGGACATCCCCGGCGTTGACCAGCTCGTGCTCGGTGAAGACGTGGCCAAATGCGCCACTGACGATTTCGCGGCGTGCATGCGTCTTGGCCAGGCGGCCTCCGAGGCGAGCGGCATCGATGTCACAAAAATCGTCGGTGTACTCGGCAATGCGCAGGACTGTGCCGATGGCAAGAAGGAAGCCTGCATTGCGCTCGGCAAGGAAGCCGTCCAAGGCACGCCGTTGAACGGTGTTCCCGGTGGGTTTGAAAGCGCGGAGGCCTGCAGGAACGGCAGTCGGGCGGACTGCGAAAAGCTGGGCACGACGTTGGCATCGCTGGCATCGGGACCCATCGTGGAAGCGCCATTTGTTTCGCAGTTTGGCGCCAATACCTGCACCTCGTATGTGAGCAGCAAAAACCCGGTCGATCTGGCCTCGATATGGGATGATCGCAGCGCGACTTCCATTGCCGTATTTCCCTCCGACGGCGCGCACTTCAGCGCGCCATTCCACGCCAGTAAACGCAATGGCGGATGGAGCGCCGGCGCGAAATGGGCGGCCGCGGACTTCACTGGTGACGGCAGCACCGATGCGCTTGCCGCCTGGGACGATGCCGGCAGCACCACCCTCACCGTGCGGCAGTCCACCGGCAGGGGCTTTGCAGCCGTGCACTGGGCCACCCGTGTGGGCACCTGGGCCGACACCACCGTGTGGTTGCCGGGCGACTTCGACGGCGACGGCCACATGGATGTCGCTGCAGTCTGGAAACAACTGGGCCAGACTTCGATTGACGTGTACCTGTCGGACGGAGCCCGGTTCAGGGCCCCAATGCAATGGGTCCGTCGGATTGGACGCTGGGATGATGAGACAAAATGGACGTCGGGTGACTTCAACGGCGATGGCAAATCGGATCTGGCTTCCATCTGGAACAACGGCGGCAGGAATGCGCTGACTGTCTGGCAATCGATGGATTCACGCTTCGCGCCAGTGAACTGGGCCGGTACGCCGGGGCGGAGTCAAAACAAGTACGAGGCAAGCCTCGAACGAGCGCCCTGGACCGCCGATGCCGGGGGCTGGAGTGCAACCACCGTCTGGCTGGCGGGCGATTACAACGGTGACGGGCACCTTGACCTGGCGGCGGTGTGGCACGACGGCGATGCGACGTCCATTGCTGTTTATCCCTCCAGCGGTAGCAACTTCACTGGCTGGACGCAGTGGAGCCAGCGCGACGGTGGCTGGATCGACAAAGCCAAGTGGGCGTCGGGTGACTTCAACGGCGATGGGAAAACCGATATCGCAGCCATCTGGAACCATGGGGGCAGCAACACCCTGACCGTGCGGCAATCCAACGGCTCGAGCTTTGCACAGGCGCATTGGGCTATCGATTCCGGCGGTTGGAGTCCCTCGGCAGCATGGTGCGTCGGACAGTTCCCGCGCTCGTTCGGGGCATCTGATACATACAATGAAGCCTCCGCGAAGGCCCGGCACGATTCCATGCGCGCGAGCCTGCCCGCAGGCACGGTCAGCGAGGTCGATAACCAAAGACCAGACAGCGCGGTTCAGCCGGCGACCGCCTCAAGCCAGCCGCCACCGATAGCGCTCGGCCGCGTGGCGCTGCCTCCCAAAGCGCTCGGCCGCGCGGCGCCTCGCGGGCCTGTGGATCCAAACAAGACGATGTGCGATTACGCACGCAGCGCCAAGGCGCGTAATTCTCCAGCTGCGCCCGCCCTCGAGAAGCGGTGCCTGGAGGGCGGCGGTTCGATGACGCCGCCTGTACCGCCGTCGCCGTAGTGCCGATCACCCATCCACTGGCAGGAGAACAGGATGCGCTGCACGTACCCGTTCGTCGTCGTGACTTTGTGCCTTGTCCCGACGTCGGCCGATGCACGCAACTGCAAGCACCCAATACCGTGGGAATACTGCAAATGATCCAGTCCGGAAAGCTTCCCAGCGTATTTTCCGGCTGTATTGTATGGTGCGCGCTGATCCTGGGTGCGCCCTCGGCATCCGCTCAAGCTGCGCTTGCAGGCTGCTCACAATGGGACGTGAGCGGCAAGTGGGACGTAATCCAGTCGAACAGGACTACTGTACAACTGGAGTTGCAACAAACCGGATATCTGCTCAAGGGGAGCGCGATGTACGGCGCATATTTCAACCCCACGACCGGCCAAGTCGTCGGATCAAGCCATGGGCCAAGCTTTGAATTGACCATCTATTGGCACAACAACAGCAACTCCGACAATTCCGTCGGCGTCTATACCGGCAAGGTTGGGCAACAAGGGCTGGCCGTGGGTCGCACCTACGACAAGAGCGATCCCGCGACGACGGCGGATTGGCACAGCAGCCGCTACTTTACCTGTACTGCCACTTACCCGCCTCTTGCTGGCACTCCATCTCCCTTCCCATCTCTCGTTGAAAAACTTGCAGCCCGCGCCGCCAAGCCGCCGCCCAAAATTCTTGGCCGCGCGGCGCCTCGCGGGCCCGTGGATCCAAGCAAGACGATGTGCGATTACGCACGCGACGCAAAGGCGCGTAACTCACCTGCCGCGCCCGGTCTGGAGCGGCAATGCCTCGCAGGCGGCGGTTCGATGACGCCGCCGTCGGCACCCGTTGCTGCACCAGCACCAGCACCAGCACCAGCACCAGCACCAGCACCAGCACCAGCACCAGCACCAGCACCAGCACCAGCACCCGCTGCTGCGCCCGACCTGGATGCCTTGGCGGCTGTTGGCGCAACGATTGCCGCGCAGGATCCTCTGGTAGCCAAGGCACGTAGCGCCGAGGCCGGCGCGTTCTACCAACTCGGCTTCGACATTGCCAGCGGATTATTCGGTGATCCGGCATTGGGTTCGGCCGGCAAGACGGCTATGGACCCCGGCTCAGATAGCATCCGCAACTCTCTCAGCGCCGCCGGCCAACGCGGCTTCAATGCCTCGGTGGCACTGCACCTGGCCCGCGATTACAAACACTGATCACTCAAGGACAACGGCCCATGATCCGCATTCGCAAAAATTCCATCGCTTTTACGTCTCTCCTCGCCATGGGTGGCGCGCTCACCACGACCACGGCATTCGCCGCCCCCGGCGACTGTCTGGAGTGGGATGTCAGCGGATTTTGGAACATTGCCCAGTCAAACGGAACGAACGTGTCGATGAAAATCCAGCAGGTCGGGACCATTGTCCAGGGCGTGGCGGAATACTCCAGCTACAACGGCGGCGCCCACAAGGTGGAGACGGTAGGCGGTCCGGTGTACGGAACCTACGACTCGGGCTACCTGCGCGTGACGGCTTACTGGAGTAACAGCTCCGCCGGCCTATATACCGGGCATCTTGAACCCAATGGCGGAATGGTGGGCTTCGCCGTTGACAAGAATGACCCCGGCAACAAGGCCACTTTTACTGCAAACGGCGCTCCGATCTGTCATTCGCGGGAAGCGCCTCCACCGCCACCGCTTCCCCCTGTGGCGCTCGGCCGGGTGAAGGAGCCACCCAAGGCTCTTGGTCGCGCAGCGCCTCGCGGCTCTGTGGATCCAAACAAGACGATGTGTGACTACGCGCGCAGCGCCAAGGCGCGTAACTCGCCGACTGCACCCGCGCTGGAGCATCGATGCCTGGCCGGCGGCGGTTCAATGGCACCGCCACCACCGCCCGTCGCTGTACCTGTAGCGGTGCCAGTGCCAGTGCCAGTGCCAGCACCAGCACCAGCACCAGCGCCCGTTGCTGCGCCCGACATGGACGCGCTGGCGGCCGTCGGTGCCGCGATCTCCCAGCAGGATCCCGAAGTGGCAGAGGCGCGCAGTGCCGAGGTCGGCGCGTTTTTTCAACTCGGCTTCGACATCGCCAGCGGGTTGTTCGGTGATCCGGCATTGGGCTCGGCTGGCCGAACTGTGATGGACCCGGATTCCGAGGCTCTCCGCAGCTCGCTCAGCGGCGCCGGTCAACGCGGCTTCAATGCCTCGGCGGCACTGCACCTGGCGCGCGATTACAAACGCTGATTGCAGCAGCACGCTTTCCCGACCAAGGAGCAAGTAATGTCAACATTATCGCGCAGCAGATTCGGCGACAGTTCGCTTGTGGTGATCGCGCTGCTGCTCGCCAGTTGCGGTGACAGGACATCCACTCCGACGACGGCTACCGACACGGCTGCGCCATTGGCAGCAGCGGCTGGTTCGCCAAGGGCGATGCCAGCCACTGCTGCGGAAGGCCTTTGCCAACTGCTGACACAAAGTGAAGTGGCGGCGGTTTTTCCCGGTACCGAGGCCGGCGTGGTCGACCACATACGGGTGGAGGGTGTCACCGCCTGCATCTGGAACCATCCCGCCGGTCTGTTCGCATTGCAGAGCTGGCCGGCGGAGGACCCAGTGCAGGACGAACTGAAGGGTGCGGTCTATGCCTCGCTGGATCCATCCAAGTCCACCGATGGCCTGCTTCACTACGAAACCGTCACCGGTGTTGGCGACGAAGCACTGGCCGTGGTTGCGACGCAGGACGATAAGCTCGGGATCGTGGCCGACACGGCCATCCTCGTTGCCCGGCGCGGCAACAAGATTCTGTTGGTCAGTGCCAACGATCTGGCGCGACGTGATCACGCCCAGGCGCTCGCGGCCCTGCAATCACTGGGTAGCAGAGCCGCAAGCCGGATGCAGTGACCGAAAACCCGGGTCAGAGTCGACTTTTTCCGCCGAGCAATCCAAGTCCCGCCACAACCAGAAAAAAGTCGACTCTGACCCGGGTTTTCGGTGCATCAGAGCCCCAGGCGCAGTTTCCGGTGGATTCGCCGCGTGATGCCCCAGACGGCAGCCAGCACCAGTGGAATCAAGGCGCCTGCTGCGATCTCCGGGTCAATCGCAACGCCAGCGGCCTTGATCGATTTGGCACCGAGCAGCAACAGACTGACGACGTAGTAGGAGATCGCGGCAATCGACAGTCCCTCAACCGTGGCTTGCAAGCGCAATTGCAGCGCTTGCCCGCGCGTCAGTTGTTCCAGCAGATTTTGATTTTGCGCTTCGGTGGCAATATCCACCCGCGTCCGCAGCAACGCGCTGGCGCGCGCGACCCGCTCGGAAAGCGAGGCGAGCCGCTGTTCCGTCGCAACAACGGTCGCGATTGCCGGAGCAAGGCGGCGTTGCATGAAATTGCCCAGTGTCTGCGTGCCGGGGATTCCCTGCTCGCGCAACTCGACGCTGCGTTGCATGACGAGCGCGTGGTACGCCCGGGTGGCGGAAAACTGATACACGTGCTCTGTTGTCGCGCGCTCCACCCGTGCGGCCATCGAAACCAGCGTATCCAGCAAATCCTGGTCTGACGTCAATTTGTTCTCCAGCCGCGCCATGACATCGCCCAGCATCTGATCAGCGTCGCTGAGCATCGGCCAGAGCTGCTTGGCCGCAGAAAGCCCGCGCAGCGAAAGGACGCGATAGGTTTCAAGCTCCAGTACCCGCTGGGTGATGCGCCCGGCGCGTGCGCTGCTGGTTCCCGGTGGAGCGATGACCAGCACGTGCTCAAACCCACTCGAGCGCAGCATCAAGTCAGTGACCACCAGGGAGTGTCCGGTGGCGCCCATGATGGAGGCAAGGACCGGGTACTCGCCAAACCAGGCGCGCGATTGCTCAAGACACTCTGCGGGTTTGCTCAAGTCACCGTGCAGGAAGGCGAGCTTGATGGCCGCGATCGTTTGCCCAGGCAAACTGCGCAGCCATTCCGGCGTCAGCCGCAAGGCCGACATCAGGTTCGGGTGACTTGCCCCGAGCAGGATGCTCTCTGCCAATGGCTGGACGATCGAGTAGCGAGTGAACTCGGTGTGGCGCTCCCAGGTGATGGAAAAATCCACAAGGTGCAGGCGCAGGAAATTGCCAGCCAGGCGATCAACATCAAGCTCGCCCAGGCCCGGCAGCAGGCGCAGATGCCGGCATTCGTCCTCGCGTGTCACGTTTTCATTGAGCATCGCGACATAGACAACCAGCGACGGCAGGCGAATGGCCAGCGTTGGTCGGGCGTGGACTTCGTTGTGCACGACTGCCCGTTGCGAGGCGTCTTCGGGCAGCAATCGCAACTGGGTGTCTGGCGCCAACCCAGGCGCGCGCACGTCGTCTTCGGATACGGCGGAAGGGTTCATCGCGCTGCCTTTGAGATGTGCAAGAAAAAACCCGGGTCAGAGTCGACTTTTAATGACGAACAACCCCAGTCCCGCCGCGTAAAAAAGTCGACTCTGACCCGGGTTTTTGACCCGGGTTTTTGCGTCATGGCTCGTCGAGCAGGGTGGCGTCACGCAGCGCTGCCAGGGTGCCCGAGCCGGTGGCAAAGCAAGCCAGCCGCAACCCCTGCTCGAGCGTTGCAAAATGTGCCAACAGCGGCTCGATGCCCGCGATGGCGGCCCTGAGCAGCGGTCCCGCCTGCCCGACCACGTGGGCGCCCAATCGCAGCGCCTTCGCGGCGTCCAGGCCGTGGCGGATGCCGCCCGAACCGATCAGCGGCAGGTCTGGCAATACCGCCCTGATCTGGCGCAGCGCGGTTGCAGTGGGGATGCCCCAGTCGCGGTACATCTCGGCCAATTCGGCGCGCCCGGAATCATTGGCGAGCCAGCCTTCCACCGCGCTCCAACTGGTGCCGCCCGCGCCCGCCACGTCAATTGCGGAGACGCCGCATGCAACCAGCCGCGTCGCCACCGCCGCGGAAATTCCGAAGCCAACTTCCTTCACGATCACCGGCACCGGCAATTGCAGGCACACCCGTTCAAGCCGCGACAGCAAACCACTCCAGCGGGTGTCTCCGTTTGCCTGCAGCGCTTCCTGCAGGGGATTGAGGTGGATGATCAGCGCGTCGGCGCCGATCATGTCCACGGCCCGCTGCATGTGCTCGGGCCCGTATTCGCGCAGTTGCGCTGCGCCGACGTTGCCATACAGCGCAACGTCCGGCGCAATCCGGCGCAGGCTGCGATCGGTGCCCTGGAATCCGCCACCCGACAGCGCAACCCGCTGCGAACCCACGCCAAGCGCGATACCCAAAATCTGCGCTGCCTCGGCGAGCACCGCATTGATGCCAGCCGCGTTGGGATGGCCGCCAGTCATGGAGCTGATGAGGAAAGGTCGTCGTAGTGTCTTGCCGAGAAACTCGAGCGACAGATCAATGTCCTGCAGGTCCAGCTCGGGCAGCGCGCAATGCGCGAACCGCACGCGGTCGAAGCCGGCATCCACCGATTTTGCGTTGACCTCGCCCGACAACACCGCCTCGATATGGCCTTCCTTGCGCTTGGAGAAATGGCTCATGGCAGGGTCCGTCCTCGTTGCTCCGACAGCATCACCACGATCATGTGCGGCAAGGTCAGCGCCGCCAGGCCAATGAACACGATCCTGATGAGACTGGCTTCGGGGGCTGACGCCGGGGCAGGGCCTGCGGCAAGCCACGACCAGGCAATGGCGGCTGCCGCCAGCGTCAATACGGTGTAGATCAATGCAACACCTGCCATCTGGCGCCGCCGGATCGAGTCCGCCGAGCGCGCAGCCAGTCGCAGGTGCCGGGGACTGTGCAACGCGCAAAAATACACCAGGAAAAAAACCAGTGGCGGCAGCAGCAGTGCCAGTGTCCCGGCGACGAGCAGTTCGATGGCCGCGACCGGTGACCGCGGCAGCGCAAGCAAGGCCGACCCGGCCGCAGCCAGCGCAAGCCACGGCGCGGCCACGGCCAGCCCGCCCGCGAGCACGAGGCCCTGGTCTCCGGCAAGCAGCGCAAAAATCGCGCTCACTTCCGACGGTGCCGCCAGCGCAGGAAGCGCGAGCAACGCCAGGCCAGATCCAGTCCGCGCCCACACGTTCAACTCGTGCCGCCAATCACCGCCAAAATGCCAGGCAGAGATGGCCAGGAAAATCGCCAGGCTCGCGCCCGGCGCAAGCTGCCAGACGCCCAGCACGGCTAGGGCGATGCCCAGGTAGGCCAGGTTGAACGCGGCGAAGCCGGCGCGGGTGCGCCAGAGGCCAGTGCGCCACGCCACCCAGGGATCCAGGGCCCCGTGCGGCAGCCCGGTCAGCACGACCGCCACAGCCAGCAAGATGACCAGCATCTGGCTCGGCACAGCCAGAACCTGCTGTTGCGTGAGCAGCAGCGCAAGGCCGCCCGCCGCAAGGAACAACCAGGTTTCCGGCGTTGCGTTGAAGCGCCATGTCATGCCGATGGCCTCGCAGGAAGCGGGCGGCTGCGAATGGCTTGAAGAAACGGTCCTGGTGGCAATGCGGCGACGATGCGCGCGTGATCCAGCCAGCCACCCTGATCGGACATGAAGCGGACGAATGCCTTGCCTGGAACAGACGCGGCGAGCCGAAGAAAAAACTCCGGTGACCGCTCCGGATGCCTGGCCAGTGCGCGCAGGAAAATCTGATCCATCCAGCCCCGGACTTTTGGTTCGGTCGGGTGCCCGACGGGGAGTTGGCCCTGCAACACCGCGCGGGCGCAGCGATCCGCCCATGCCTGGATGCGCAGGAAACCAAACCCCGACGCGGCACGCAGGGCCCCTGCCCCGATTCCGGCCCGGACCAGGCCGGGGATTGGCGCAGTAGGGTCCGGCGTGGGCAGGCCCATGGGAAGCACCGCCGTCTCGGTGCGCAGCACATCGGCCTGCGACCAGCCGCGCGACGCGAGCACATGGTCAAGGTCGGCAGAAAGCAAGGCCTGATCCAACACGCGCGTCGAAAAACGCGTGGCCTCCACCAGGGCATGGTTGGGCGAAAGCGGAAGCACATACGAAAAAACGAAACCGAGCGCATCCGATCGCATGTCGGTCATCAACTCAACCCGACTGTCATCGAAACGGGGTTGGTCGAACATCAGTTCGCGCCCGGCAAAACACTGGAACATCATCGAGCGGGAGAATCGGTCCATGGGCGCGGGCCGGGTGTCGACGACAGATCGCGCTGAAAGCGAACCCGCGCTGGTGGCAACCAAAAGATGATCACCGTTCCTTTCAATGGCGCTCGCCCCCGTGCCAAGGACCAGCTTGAAATTGGCGTTCAACGCGATGCGCTTCAAGGCGGCGCGATAGACATCCAGTGACCTGACGTAGGCGTAGCTCCAGCCCGCGGCACTGCAGGTCAACGGCTCGCCACCCTGTCGGGAAAATTGCCAACGGCTCCAGCGGCGGGCCGCAGTGGTGGGCAGGGCATTCCCGGTGGGAGTCCAGAACGCCCAGCTGCGATCATCAACGTAGTCTTCGCGAGGCTCGAGGATGACAACGCGGCCCTGGTAACCGCCGCGCGCAAGTCGCCCCGCCAGCGACAGACCCGCCAGGCCACCGCCTATGACAATCAGGTCAACCCGGTCATCCATCGCTGCCGGCCAATGCGGCCAGCGCGTGCTGCAGGCTGGCGTCATGCACTGCATTGCGCCGATGCAGCCGCGGCGAGACGGCGAAAATCAGAAGCGCTTGCGCCGTGTGGCCTGCCTTGCCAACCGGCCCAACCATGGCCCGCCTGTCCCAGCTCCGGTAGTCGGCTGCAGCAATCCTTGCACCAATCGCACGATACATGCGCGCGGCCGCCAGGATTGCCAGCCGCGCACGCAGCGGAAGGAATGCCAGTCCGACTTCTCCGCTGGCGTAGTAGCGATCGGCAAGGGCAAGCATGCGCCGTGTCGCGCCGCGCAGTTCGCGCTGCAGCGCCGGGCCAGGCGCTGCAATCTCGGCGGCAGCCACGTCGCCAATCCAGCTCGCAGGCAGATAGCGGCGTCCCATCCTCGCGTCCTCGCCAACGTCCCTGGCGATGTTGGTGAGCTGCATGGCGATGCCAAGATCAATGGCAAAAGGTCGCGCGCGCGGATCGCTGACATCCAGCACCGCGCACATCATCAGGCCCACGGTTCCGGCGACCTGGTAAGCGTAACGAAGCAACGCGTTTTCGTCGGCAACCCGAACGTTTGCAAGATCGCCCTGGACGCCGTCCAGCAGGGCGATGGCCGGCGCGAGCGACATGTCCGTGCTGGCGTGCAGCGCCAGCATCGCCGCGGTCCAGGAATCTTGCGCGTGGCCACTGGTAAGGGATTGGCGTACCGCATCAAGCGCCGCCATTGCGGCCTTTGAATCGCAAGCATCATCGGCCAGGTTATCGACGTGGCGGCAGAAGCCATACAGCACCGCCGCGCGTTTGGCGTGCCTGGGGCCGAGTAGCTGGCTGGCCAGATGGAAGGTCTTCCCGTGCCTGCGCAGCACCGACCGAGCGGCATCCACGGCGCCGGATTGCATAGCCCGGTCCAGCGCGATGACGCTCACGCAAGGGCCAGGTCAAGCGCGCGCCGGGCAAGCGGCTCGGTTGCTGCCGGAAGCAGGCGATCGACGACTTTCGCAGAACAAAGCACACCTGGGAGGCCGGCACCCGGATGGCTGCCGGCGCCGACCAGATACAGATTGCGCGGACCTTCACCCCGGTTGTGGAATCGGAACCAGGCAGACTGCGTGAAAACCGGTGCGATCGAAAACCCCGCGCCGGCGGGCGACAGGTAGCGCGTTTCGAAGTCCTCGGGGGTCATGAAGAAATCGGCACGGATTGTGTCTTCCAATCCAGGCAGCAGCGTGGCGCCCAGCGCCGCGATAATCCGATCACGCAGGCGGGGCGCTTGCGTCGTCCAGTCGATATCGGCCGTCAGGTTGGGCACGGGCACAAGCGCATAGAAGCTGTCGCAACCGTCCGGTGCAAAGCTGGGGTCGGTCGCCGTCGGCCGGTGCAGGTAAATCGAAAAATCCTCGGCCAGCACCTTGCGATGGAAGATGTCATCAAGCAGTTCGCGGTAGCGCGGCCCAAGCCAGATCGTGTGGTGGGCGACATCGGGGTACTGCTGGCTGGTGCCGAAATACAGCACGAACAAGCCCATGGACTGCTTGCTATGCCTGGCTTTGATCTTCGCCGAGCGCTTGCTGGCAGACTTCGGCAGCAGTTTCTCGTACAGATGCACCGGGTCGGTGTTGGACACCAGGTGATCGGCTTCGATGCGTTCACCGGATTCGGTGATCACCGCGCTGACGTCACCGGCGGCGACATTGCCGGCCGCAACTTCAGCGGATGCAACCTCAATGGAAGCAACGGTGGTGTTGAGCTTGACCACGATGCCCTGCTCGGCCATGAGGCGCGCCAGCGCATCGACGAGGGCGCCGGTGCCGCCCATGGCGAAATGGACACCGTGTGCGCGCTCGAGGAAGTGAATCAGGCCGTAGATGCTGGTGGTATCAAACGGATTTCCGCCGACCAGCAGTGGCTGGATCGAGAACGCCTGGCGGATCTTGTCGTGTTGCAGGTGGCGCGCCACCATCTGCCAGACCGTGCGGTAGGCGCCAAGCCGGATCAGGTGCGGGATCTGCTTGAGCATGAAGCTGAAGCGATGGAACGGTGCATCGGCCAGCGCCGTGAAACCAACGTCGTAGATACGGCGCGACTGCTCGAGCAGCGCGCGATAGCCATCGGCATCCGGTGGATGGATCCGGGTGATCTCGGCGAGCGTCTTGTCGAGGTTGCCGCCGTAGTCGAATGTGTCACCGTCGGGAAAATGGAAACGGTACCAAAGCGGTAGCGGCACGATGTCCACATAGTCGGAAATGCGCTTGTCAAACAGCGCAAATAGCTCTTCGAAAAGGAATGGGGCAGTCAGTACCGTCGGGCCCGCGTCATGCCGGAAGCCCTCTTTCTCGAACACCTGTGCCCGCCCACCGAGGCGGGGGCACCGGTCAACCAGCGTGACCTCATGGCCTTTGGCGCGCGCGCGCAGGGCCGAGGCGATACCGCCAAAGCCGCCGCCAATGACGACAACCCGGCTCATGCCGGCTCCAATACAAGGGTGAGCTGATCAACCCGCTCCGATGCCTGGGCAGCCAGCAGTTCGCCCGAACCCGAAGGCAGCATGGCGGCGGCCGCATGGGCTTGCCGGAATCGGCGAATCGCCAGCTCGCGCGCGCGCTGATGCGGCGCAACGTCGCCGGATGCGGCCAGCACGGAAACGATGTTCAGCTCTTGATGCATGACATCCTGGCTTGCGTCTTCCAGGTCGTCGGCAATCTGGTAGCCGATGGCAAACAGGGAGCCTGCTGCAGCGGCGGATGCCACGGCATCCTCGCGGCCGGCGAGCGTCAGGGCCATCTCCAGCGGAAGCACCAGCAGCGGAGACGATTTTGCGCTCGCCACCCGTTCGTAGTTTTCCAAGGTGGTCTTGACGCCACCCTGCAGCGCGAGATCGGCGCATTGGCCGTGGATGACCTCGCTGATGCGGCGATGCATCCTGACCGACAGCCCCGCGGCGTTGGTGCCAACCGCGCCCAGCGCTCCGTAGGCCGCGGACAGCAACAGATCGCCGACGCAAATAGCAACGGCATCGCCGTAGCGTCGCCACACTGCGACCTGGCCGCGACGCTGTTCGTCCCGGTCCTGCATGTCGTCGTGGACGAGGGAAGCGTTGTGCAGCAATTCGCACGCTGCGGCAACGGAAATCGACTCCGGATCGGGCCGACCCAGTGCACGCCCTGCATGCAGTGCAAGTCGCGCCCGCACCCGAGCACCGCCTGCGGAAAGGTGCTGGGCCGCCGCCGCGCCGGCCGCTCCCGTACCCTGCAGCACAAGTTCGAGCATCAATCTCTCGACCCGGTCCAGCCTGGTTCTTGCGTGATCGCTAGTCATGGCAGCCTCGCACGAAGACTCCGCTCAATGACGGAGCGGGGCCACTCGACGGCGGCCCCGCCCCACGTTTCAACTGCGCACGGCCATCAGGCCTTGCCAGTCTCAGCCTCGGACTTGCGAACCGCGATGGCATAGATCACCAGGCCGAAGACCGCCTTGGCAGTGATGTCGGCGATGGTGTAGCCCACCTGGATCACGGCCTCGGAGGTGCCGCCGCTCATGCTCACCACGAACGGCAAGAAGTAGACGATCGGGTAGAAGAACCAGGACACCACAACCAGGTTGCGTGCGAGCCTGATAAGGCCTCGAACACCCTCGGGCTGGCGATCAATGGATTCGCCCAGGCTGCTGTAGAGCGTAAAGACGATGTACAGGAAGGGCAGCATCGACAGCACGCCGAAGATCATCCGGGTCGAGTCGATTCCACCGGAAACCTCGCCCGGGTAGCCCAGCAGGATCATCAATGCGGCGGCGCCACCCAACGTCAACGACTTGGACACTGTCTCGGCCTGCGAAAGCCGCATGACCAGGATCAGTTCGACCAACAGCAGCGGCACTGTCAGCAGCCAGTCCACGTAGCGGTACGCGTGGTTGAACTCGACGCCCGTTGCGGCAACGGCGCCGTTGACGACTTGATAGGCCTCGCCCCAACTATTGAAGATTCGCCAGTAGTGATAGAACGCAATGAACGTAACCAGACCGGTAACTGTGAGCGCAGTCTTGTAGTAGTGCGAGACTTGCGAACGCCCGAACCAGAAGAAAAGCGTAGCGGCTGCAAATGTGGCGATGCCGAACGAAAACGCGTTGTAGACCAGAGAGAACTGGTCAGCGGACAAAGATTCCATGTCATGACTCCCATTGCCGATGGCGGCTGGTGGTGGTTTTTGCGCCCTGCCGGGCATGTGATGAATGCAGGTATGACCAACGCAACAGGGTGCGGATAAACCCGGCTACGATTCCCGTTGTCGATACCGGTGCCACCGGGCCGCTGGACACCCGCATCGAACGCGGCAGTCAACGGTCATGTGGCAGAGATATCCGCTCGCTTCCCTTCAAGCCGCAGTAGTTGACTCCCGCCGGGGTGTAGCCCATGTGTACGGTCCGTCGTCGCCACGTGAAAACCAGGGAAAACCCGGGTCAGAGTCGACTTTTCCGGAGGGGCAACGCAAGTCCCGCCACAGCCGGGGAAAAGTCGACTCTGACCCGGGTTTTCCCTGGTTTTCACGCGTTGGAGACGCTCGCATCGGCTAAGGTGCAGGCCTGTTCTTAAATAGGCGGGCGTCATGGATCGCAGCGTATTGATTACCGGCGCCAGCGGTGGCGTGGCGCAGGCCTTGGCGGCGCGCTTGCGTGCGAACGATTGGCGGCTGGCCCTGGTGACGCGTGATCCGGACAAGCTTGCCGCGGTTGATGGCGACCACGTGATCACGGCCGATGTATCTACCGTTGCCGGCGCCGCGGATGCTGTCGCGCAAGCGCAGACTCACTTCGGCACGGCGCCGGCATACCTGGCCCATTGCGTTGGCAGCACCTTGATTGCGCCGCTGTCGCGCGTGCGCGAAGCGCAATACCGCGAGGTGATGGCGACCAACCTGGATTCGGCATTCTTCACCCTGCAGGCATTCCTGGGCGCGCTCACCGCCTCGAAACAGACGGGTTCGGTGGTGGTTTTCAGCTCGGTCGTCGCCGGCATGGGCGTGGCCAATCACGCCGCGATCGCAGCTGCGAAGGGCGGGCTGGAAGCGTTGGTGCGCTCGCTCGCCGCCGATTATTCCGGCGCCGGGATCCGCATCAACGCCGTTGCTCCCGGCCTGATGCGCTCGCCGATGACCACGCGCATGCTGGGCAACGAGGCGGTGGAAAAACAGATTGCCGCCCAATATCCGCTCGGACGATTCGGCGATGCCGATGAAGGTGCCAGTGCCGCGGCCTGGTTGCTGTCGGACGAGTCGGCCTGGATCACCGGCCAAGTGATCCATCTGGATGGCGGGTTCAGTGCCGTGCGGCCCTACGTCAAAGCCGGTTGAGGCAGGCCTCGACGCCGATCATCGTCGCTCGGCGCCAGCCTCGTCCTTGGCAGGGAGCAGCAGGCTCAGTATCACGGTCAAGGCGATCGTGACGGCCACCACTGCCAGCGACCACAGCACCGGGATCTTGTAGAAATCCACCAGCAGCATCTTGGCGCCGATGAACATCAGCACCGCCGCCAACCCGTACGGCAGCAGGTGGAAGCGATCGGCCATGCCTGCGAGCAGGAAGAACATCGCGCGCAGGCCGAGCACCGCGAACACGTTCGAGGTCAGCACGATGAACGGGTCGTAGGTGATGGCAAAGATAGCCGGAATCGAATCCACCGCGAAGATCACGTCGGTCACCGCGATCAGCATGATCACCACGAACAGTGGCGTATAGCGGCGCACGCCATCGAGCGTTACCACGAACCGGTTGCCGTGATAGTCCGGCGTCAATGGTAGGTGGTTGCGCATCCACTTGAGCGCGGGGTTGTCCTCGAGATTGGGCTCCTTGCCCGCGGCCAACAGCATCTTGATGCCAGTCAGCAACAGGAACGCGCCGAACAGGTAGAGGATCCAGTGGAACTTTGCCAGCAGCATGCCGCCGACGAAGATCATGATTGCGCGCAGCACGATCGCGCCGAGCACGCCCAGGATCAACACCTTTTGCCGCTGCACTTCGGGCACCGCGAAGTAGGCGAAGATCATCAGGAACACGAAGATGTTGTCGACCGCGAGCGACTTCTCGACCAGATAGCCAGTCAAGAATTCAAGGCCGATGCGGTCTCCGACAACCGCGCCGGCTTGCTGGGTCATCCACCACCACAGGCCGGCATTGAATGCCAACGCAAGCGCGATCCAGCCGACGCTCCAGCCGACGGCCTCCTTGAAGGTGACCTTGTGCGGCCCGCCGTGGCGCATCAGCACCAGGTCGACGAGCAAGGCGACGATGACGACCGCGGCGAATACACTCCACAACAACGGGCTACCTATCGATTGCATGGCGTGTCTACTCTGAGAAAGGGGAGGCGAAACACAAATCGGCGCGGCTATGAAAACCCGTGAAAACCCGGGTCAGAGTCGACTTTTTCTTGTTGCGCTGGGACTTGAGTTGCGCAGAGATAAAAGTCGACTCTGACCCGGGTTTTCATGGCAGGTGTAGCGCGGCTTCCAGCAGATCCAATCCTTCGCGCAGGATCGGCTCGGGGATGGTGAGTGGGAACAGCAGACGGATCGCTTCGCCCTGGGTACCGCAGCCAAGCAGGATCAAGCCAAGCGCGTGTGCACGCTTGACTACGGCCTGGGTCGCGGCTGGATCCACGTCGTTGCTGCCGTGCGCTGCGAGCAGGTCGAAGGCGATCATCGCCCCCAGCCCACGGATATGTCCGATCGGCCGCAGGTCCTTGCGCGCCGCAAGCGCATGCAGGCGGGCAACAACCTGCGCACCGAGGGTATCGGCGCGATCCAGCAGTTTCTCGTCGGCAATCACATCCAGCACGGCCAGTGCCGCGGCGCAGGCCACGGGCGAGCCGGCATAGGTACCACCCAGGCCGCCGGTCTCCACGGCATCCATGATCTCCGCGCGACCAATCACACCGGCCAGCGGGAAGCCGCCGCCAAGGGATTTCGCCACGGTGATCAGGTCGGGCTGGATGCCGGAGTGCTCGATGCAGAACATTCGGCCAGTGCGGCCAAAGCCAGACTGCACCTCGTCAGCGACCAGCAGGATGCCGTAGCGATCGGCGATTTCGCGCAAGCTGCGCAGCAGCTCGTCAGGGGCAACGAAAAAGCCGCCTTCGCCCTGCACCGGCTCGATGATGATCGCCGCGACTTCATCGGCAGCGACGTCGGATTTGAACAGGCGCTGCAGCGCAGCCAGGCTGTCCTCGACGCTGACCCCGACATGCTCGGCTGGAAATGGCAGGTGATACACCTCGCCAGGCAAGGGGCCGAAGCCACGCTTGTACGGAGCCGTCTTGCCGGTCAGGGCCATCGCCATGAAGCTGCGGCCATGGAATCCGCCAGTGAAGGCAATGACGGCCGAGCGCTTGGTTGCAGCGCGCGCAATCTTTACCGCATTTTCCACCGCTTCCGCACCGGTCGAAAACAGGATTGTCTTCGCCGGTCCGTTGATCGGAGCCAGGGCATTCAGGCGCTCGGCCAACGCGATGTAGGGTTCGTAGGCCACCACCTGGAACGCGGTATGGGTGTACAGCTCCAGCTGCGCGCGAACCGCTTCCATGACGCGCGGGTGTCGATGGCCGACATTCAATACGGCAATGCCGCCGACGAAATCGACGTAACGGTGTCCTTCCACATCCCACAGCTCGGAATTCTCGGCACGACTGGCGAAGATGGACAGGGCCGTACCCACGCCGCGCGGCACGGCGGCGTGACGACGTTGCAGTAAATTGGCGTTGTCGACCATGTGCTTCTCCGAAGCATCTCTCATTGTGCGGGCTTGTTTCCAAGCCTCTGTGGTTCAGATTGGCATGCCCGCCGATGCCAGTCCAGCAAGAACCTGGCCATGGCCCCGGGCGAAATTCCCGACCACCCGGAATTCCCAACCAGCCGAAACCCTGGACCCCAGTTCCACAAGGACCCATGAGAAAGCGGCGGCTGATCCGGCTGTCTGCCCGTTCACGTGGCGGTGGCGCGGCCCGTGGTCTCCTGTCGCCATGAACACGTCCTCCAAGTCCTTCCTTCGCCGGTTCAGAGCGGTGCTGGTCCTCGTCCTGTTGATTCCCGGAGCGCCAGCCATGGCCACTGAAGAACCGAAATTCTCATCCATCGTGCGCGAAGGCAATTTCGAGGTGCGCGAGTATCCCGAACTCGTCGTGGCCGAGGTCACGGTCGGCGG
>JBBRZU010000050.1:0-18671 GCA_038236425.1 Lysobacterales bacterium | reverse complement strand
GGCCGGAAGCTGATGATGCGCAGTGACCGGCGGTCCTGGCCGCCGCCCCATTCGGCGTGCAGGTCGGCGCTGTCGTCGGCATTGGTGCGGAATCCGTTCGGCGCGCGGTCGTCTGCGCTGTCCACGCAGTGGGCTGCGGTGATCGCCCACTCGTTGCGCAGCAGCGAGGCACTGCAATTGCCATTGAGCGAGAGCAGGCCGAAACTCTCCTGCGTCGCCTCGTCCACCGGCGCGCCGCCGACGAGGGGCTGACGTACCGTGCCCAGGTGTTCCTGCCCGTCGACCTGGCGGGCACCCGCGCTGCCTGACGCGAGCAACACAAGGCTCAGGCACAGCACCGCGACGCGCGCGGCCGGGCGCGTAGGCGCCAGGCCAGCCATTGGCGGTCGATCCATCTGGTGTCTCCCCGGGGGGCGCGGAACGACAGCCCGTACCGCCGCCAACGCGAGGACCAAGGGCGAACGGCCACCAATCCTGTGATCGGCCGACCCGGGGCCGGCCATATACTCGACCGATCTGACCGAGGACCGCCCAATGAACACGCGACGAGAGTTCCTGCTGACCGCTCCGCTGAGCGTCCTGGGGGCCAGCGTGCTCGTGACTCCGGCCCTGGCCGCAGCCGCCGACACACCAACCGGGACGCGACCTGCCACGCAACCCACCACGACGACACCCGGTGCACCGCCGGCCTTTGGCACCGCCCCGCAGGTCGGACCGGACGTCACGCCGACGACCTTCGCCGAGGCCGAGAAGCTGATGCAGGTGGCAATGACGCCCGCCGAACGCGAGATGGCGGCTGGCAGCTGGCGGCGCACCCTTGCGTCGGTTTACGAGCGCCGCACTGGACCGCGCAAGCTGGCGCTGGAACCGGGCATCGCGCCGGCGGGACAATGGAATCCGATCCTTCCCGGCATGGCGCCAGCCACGACCGACGATGTCTTCGTCGCCAGCAAGGCCGATGCCGGTCCCTTGCCTGCCGACGATGCAGCGATCGCCCATGCGCCGGTGTGGCGGCTGGCGCAGTGGGTCCAGGCGCGCAAGCTCAGCGCCGAACGACTGGCATCGATCTACTACGAGCGCATCGCGCGACTGGACCCGAAACTTCGCGCAGTGATCACGTTGGTTCCGCGCGAACAGGCGCTGGCCGCAGCCCGCGCGGCCGATGCCGAAATCGCCGCTGGAAAATACCGCGGGCCACTGCACGGCATCCCGTTCGGTGTGAAGGACCTGCTCGACAGCGCCGGCGTCGCCACGACCTGGGGCGCCGAACCGTTCCGCGACAACGTGCCGACGCGGGACGCGGTGGTGATTGCGCGCCTGAAAACGGCGGGCGCGGTGTTGATTGCCAAGCTCAGCCTGGGCGCACTTGCGCTCAACGACATCTGGTTCGGCGGACAGACGATGAATCCATGGCTGCTGGAAGAGGGCGCATCGGGTTCGAGCGCGGGACCCGGCGCGTCGGTTTCGGCAGCACTGGTGGCATTCGCCATCGGCAGCGAAACCGAGGGCAGCATCATTGCGCCAAGTATGCGTTGCGGCGTCACCGGCCTGCGCCCGACCTACGGGCGCGTCCCGCGCACCGGTGCCATGACGCTGTGCTGGTCGATGGACAAGCTCGGCCCGATGACCCGCGCGGTCGAGGACGCGATGCTGGTGTTGCGCGCCATCAGTGGTGCCGATCCGGGCGACGTCGGCAGCGTGCCTGCCGGCCTTGCCTTCGATGCCGATGCACCGGTACGCGCCCTGCGCGTTGGCGTCTTCCCGCAATGGATGCGCGAGGCACCTGCAACCGATGTTGATCGTGCAGCGCTCGAGTCACTGCGTACGCTCGGTCTTGGCATCACCGAGGTGTCCTTGCCGGACTGGCCATACGACTCGATGAACCTGCTGCTGTTCGCCGAGGCTGCCGCCGCGTTCGAGGACCTCACCGCATCGGGTGCAGATGACCAGCTCAAGGTGCAGGTACCCGACGCATGGCCCAACCTGTTCCGGCAGTCGCGCTTCCTCTCGGCGGTGGACTACGTGCAGGCCGATCGCCTGCGCCGCAAGGTGGCGATGGAAATGGCACGCCTGATGTCGGAGGTGGACCTGCTGCTGGTGCCATCGCTGCGCGGCGAGATGCTGACGATTTCCAATTTCACCGGCCACCCGTCGCTGACCCTGCGCACCGGCTTTGTCGAAGTCAGCCAGGCGCGCAGCGACTGGGCGCCAGATCCTGCCAATCCCCTGCCGACCTTCGATCCGCCGCGTCGCGTGCCGCACGGCGTGACCTTGATCGGGCGCCTGTTTGATGAAGGCACCATCGCGCGCGTCGGCCTGGCGCTGGAGCGCAGGGCAAACGTCGCGGGCGAGGCGCCTCCCGGATTCTGAGCGTCGCAGCGGCGCGGACTTTCGCGTTGGCGCACGCCGCCGGTCGCAAAAAAAAAGCCCCGCCGAAGCGGGGCTTTTCCTGATTGCAGCCGAAGATCAGAAACGGGTGACGGCGTCGTGGTAGCGAACCATGTCCGCCACGGTATGGCCGCTGCCGCTCTGGCAGTGGATGCCGTACGCCCGCTGCATGTTGCTGCGCAGGCCGGTGCCGGTTCCCTCGACCTCGATCGTGTAGCGGCCGTTGGCGCCGAAGTTGCGATCGGTCTTGTCGCCCAGGTAGACCTCGGCGAAGCCGATCACGCCATCGCCGCCGGCAACGAGGTTGCCGGCCGCATCCAGCACGCGCATTTCCATCGAATCATCGGCCGTCAGCCGCACCGAAGTATTCGGGTCGACCAATTCACACTGGATGCGATCGGGATGGCGGAAGTAGATCACGTGCGTATTGCTGAACAGGCCGCCCGGGAGGTCAAACTGACGCGGCGTGACCAGGCCCGAGAACAGCACGTCTTCGGAAGCCACCGAATCGCGGCTGACCTGGTCGTCCTGCGCACCGATGCTGGAATACTGCGAGCTGAAGCCTTCTTCCTGCTTGCCGATCCGGAAATCCGCGCCGAAGCTGGAGTTGTCCTGGACTGTGCAGTAGGTCATCAGTCCTGGCTCGCCGGACCCGACTTCCTCGAATTCGGCGCGCACGTTGTCATAGTCGCCGACAGCGCCCACCGCCGCGAACACGTCGAGCAGGCGTGTCAGCGTGCCGGGAACCAGGTTGACCGTGGTGGTCGCTCCGATCTGGGTGCCGGTGCTGGTGTACAGCGTGTAGAACACCTGCGTGTTGACTGGCGTCGTCGGTGGGGTCACGTCATTCAGATTGCCGATGAAGCAGTTGGTCTGGAATGCCGGCGAGCTGCCGGAAGCACTGATCCTGCGCAGGCCGGTGACGGTCGAATCGGCGGACGTGAAGGTGTGCGCCGGGAACGCTTCGACGGTGAAACCATTGCCCAGCGGGTTGGTGACACGCGAAAAACCTGCATAGGGCAGGTTTTGAGCGCTCGCCTCGGCTGTATAGACGTAACCGTACACGTTGCCTGCGGGGATGCCGGGGCAGAGGTCGGTCAGGCTGTTGAAGACCCGGTCGCTGTCGGCGGCCACGCTGAACGTCGGGCAAGCCAGAGAAGTCGTTGGCGTGATCCCCGTGCCAGGAAAGAAACGCGGGGAAATGGAAAGCGCCTGGGCTGTGTCGGGATTGCGGAAGGTAAATCGCTGCGCGAAGGATGCGCTCTCGACGACGACGGGGAACACCTGGATCGAGTGGTAACCGTCGGTTGACTGGGCAGATGCCCGGGGGGCGCACAGGCCCGTGGTGATGAGGATTGCGGCGGCAAGCGCCGTTAGGCGTAGCGTGGTCATGGAAACTATCCCTGTTGTGTATTTGCGAATAAGAGGCGCAATGCGCCCCGACTCGCGGGATTCGGCGTTCCTGTCCGCACACCCGCTTCGGGTTTATGCGCCATCATTTGTGTACGTTGCATGAAAAAACCTGCAGGCCTTCATCACGCGGCCGACACGCCTGTGATGCCTACAGTAGGACCGCTAGTCGCCATGCGTCCTGTCGCCGGGCACGAGCACGATCGGGTTTTCGATTGCACCGCAGTCGCGGCCCTCCCGATGCATCCGTCCAGTCGAAGGAATGACAAACATGCAACGCACAGTCCTATCCACCATCATCACAGGCCTGCTCCTGGGCCTTTCCAGCGCAGCCATTGCGTCCAGCCACCGCGAAGCACCGCTGATCACCGAAACACCCAAGGTCGACGGCACCGACTTCTACATGTTCCGCAGTTATGAAGCCGGCCGCGAGGGCTACGTCACATTCATCGCGAACTATGTTCCGCTGCAGGACGCGTACGGCGGCCCGAATTATTTCGCACTCGATCCGAACGCCGTGTATGCGATCAACATCGACAACAATGGCGACGCCATTGCTGACCTGAGCTTCGAATTCCGCGCTACCAATGCGATCCAGAACCTCACCGTGCCGGTCAACGGCGTCGACGTGAAGGTTCCGCTGAGCAACATCGGCCAGTTTGGCACCACGCCCACCGCCGGCGATGCCGGCAAGAACGTGATCGAGACCTACACCGTTACGCTTGCGCGCGAAGGCAAGCAGATCCCCGGAATCGGCGACGGCGGTCGCAACCTGCGCAAGCCATTCGACAACATCGGCCAAAAGTCCATTCCCAACTACGCCGCCTACGCCGACAGCCACATCCAGACGGTGCGCTTCCGCACCTGCGCCTCGGATGCGCGCGTGTTCGTTGGCCAGCGCAAGGATGGCTTTGCCGTTGCGCTCGGCAAGATCTTCGACCTGGTGAACCTCAACCCGGTCGGTCCGGTGGATGGCAATCCGAACGAACTGGCCGACAAGAACGTGACCTCGTTCGCGATCGAGATTCCAATCGCCTGCCTGACCACCGGCGGCAGCCCGATCATCGGCGCATGGACCACTGCGCGGAAGACCACCAACGGCGTGACCACGCAGTTGTCCCGCCTCGGTGCCCCGCTGGTGAACGAAGTCGTGATCGGCCTCGGCGACAAGGACAAGTTCAACGCCTCGCAGCCCAAGGATGACGGCCAGTTCGCGACCTACGTCACCAACCCGACCCTGCCGGAACTCCTGCAGATCCTGTTCCCGGTGGTCCAGGCGCCGAACCTGTTTCCGCGTACCGATCTGATTGCCGCCTTCCTCACCGGCCTGGATGGCCTGAACAAGCCGGCCAATGTGGTGCCCTCCGAGATGCTGCGCCTGAACACCTCGATCGCACCGAAGGTCGCAGCCAATCAGTCCAACCTGGGCGCGCTCACCGGTGACACCGCGGGCTTCCCGAACGGCCGCCGCCCCGGTGACGACGTGGTAGATATCGAGCTGCGTGTGGCGATGGGTGTACTGCTGTCGACCGCCGATGCACCGTCGGGCCAGCTTCCGTATACAGATGGCGCAACTGTGAAGGCGACCGATTTCCGCAACACCTTCCCGTACCTCAACACGCCGATCCCCGGCGCGACGTTCTGAGCAGGATGCTCCACGTAGCCGGAACGCAGCGGCGGCGCCTTCGGGCGCCGTCGCTGCATTTCCCTTCGCGAAAGCCATGAAACTTCGCACACCCAATATCTTCGCCCTGCTGCTGCTGACCAGTGCAGTCGCATGGGCAACCAGTGACCTCTCCGGCCGTCCGGCGATTTTCGTGCCGGCATCCACCGCTACGGTGGTCGAACGGCTTCCGCACGGCTATGCAGCACTCGAGCCTGCCGCGCTCGGCATCGCCAGTCCAGCACCGACACTGTTGGAGGTCGAGAAGCTCGTAGAGACTGCCTCGCGTTCGGGTGACGCCCGTCTCGCCGCGCGCGCTGAAGCCTTGCTCGCGCATGTGCCCGTCACTGCCGATGCCGCCACGCCAATGCGCGTGCGCGCCTTCCTCGCCCAGCATCGCCACGATTTCAAGGGCGCGCTGGCCATCCTGGATGCGATGATCGCGCGCTGGCCGCGCGACGGCGATGCGCGTTTGTCGCGCGCGCAGGTGCAACTGGTACAGGGCCGCCTGGACCAGGCTCGCGGTGATTGCGTGGCGCTCGCGCTGGGCATCGATTCCGGCCGCGGCCTGCTCTGCATCGCGGCACTGTCGCTGCGGCAGGGCGACCAGGCGCGAGCTGCCGAAACGGCCGACAAATGGTTGCAACAGTCGCCGACCGACGATCCCTCCCGACGCTACGTGCTGGTGATGCGCGGAGAGATTGCCTCGCGGGCGAAGGATGTCGACGCTTCCCGCTGGTTTGACCAGGCGCTCGCGCTGGCGCCAGATGACGTACGCACCCTGGCGGCGTATGCACGCCACCTGCGCGCGAGTGGACGCGCCGCCGACGAATGGCGCTTGCTGGACGGCGCACCCGGCACCGACAGCCTGCAACTGGAACGGGTGCTGGCGGCACGCCAGCTCAAGCGACCGGATGCCGATGCACTGGCCGCAGGCATGGCGCGCCGCTACGCATTGGCGCATGCATTGGGCAGCAGCCCGGAGATCCGCGAGGAAGCCGAATTCGAGCTCACAGTGCAGGGCCAGCCGGACCAGGCGCTGGCACTGGCGCTGGAAAATTTTGCCCAACAACGCGATGCCGAAGACGTGGACGTGCTGGTGCGCGCCGCGGCTGCATCAGGCCATCCGGAAGCCTTGGCGGACGCACGGAAATGGGCCGCATCGCAACATCTCGCGCTGCCAGTTCCGCCGGCGGTAGCGCCGCCGTGATGCGCTCGCCCCGCATCGCCCTGCTGGCCCTGTTGATGGTGTTATTACCATCGGCTGCCATGGCGCACACGCTGTCGGTGTCGCACGTGGACATCCAGGTCGCTGAAGACGGAAAGCATTCAACCGTCGAGCTGGACCTGGCGCTGCGCGACATCGCCCTGACATTGCCGCTGGATGCAGACCACGACGAGCGCGTGACCTGGGGCGAGGTGCTGGCGATGCGCGCGCCGATTGAGGCCATGGTGCACGCCGGATTTGCACTATCCACGGATGCAGGCCCCTGTGCCTTGGCCGTGACCCGCTTGGCCCTGCGCCGCTACGATGACGGGACCTATGCAACTTTGGTACTCAACGCCAACTGCCCGCGCGCGCGGAAGTTGCGGGTCGATTACAACCTGTTCCTGGCGCAGGATCCGCAGCATCGCGCACTCATCACCGTGCGTCGCGGCGACACGGTTACCACGGGCATTGCCCGCGCCGACGTCACGCGGGTCGAGATCGCGCCGGGAACCGGCCACCCGTTTGCGGATTTCGTCCGCGAGGGTATCCACCACATCCTGATCGGCTACGACCACTTGGCCTTCCTGATTTCATTGCTGCTGCCGGCGGCACTGCTGCTGCGCGGCCGCACCTGGCAGCCGTCGCCATCGTTCCGGGCCAGCCTGGGTCATGTGCTGGGCATCATCACCGCATTCACCCTTGCGCATTCGATCACGCTGAGCCTGGCAGCACTTGGCTGGGTACGACCGGCCTCGCGCTGGGTGGAGGTAGCCATCGCCGCCAGCGTGCTGCTGGCCGCCCTCAACAATATTCGCCCGGTGATGAGTCGCCGCCTGTGGATGGTCGCCTTCGGCTTCGGCCTCGTGCATGGCTTCGGATTCGCCGGCGCGTTGCTGGAGTTGGGACTGCCGCGCGGCGCCCGACTGGCTGCCCTGGTTGGCTTCAACGTCGGCGTCGAATTGGGCCAGCTGACTGTCGTGGCCTTGCTGCTGCCGGTGCTGTTCGTGCTGCGTCGCAAGCACTGGTATGCGCGCTGGGCAATGCCGCTGGCCTCACTGGCGATCGCGATGCTTGCCACCTACTGGTTGTTCTGGCGGCTGGTGGCCAGCGCTGCCTGAGGAAGGCAAGAAAGGGCATCGGCGCGGCTGCGCCGGGACGTGGCGGGTGCTTCGACTCCCGTGCTCACGCGTCGGGGGGGCTGGTTCAGGGTATCGCCAGCGCCAACACGTCGGCGCCGACACGCCAGCGCAGCGCCATTGGGCTACCCTAGGTGCGTCCCTCCCGTCCGACGGATCGCAGCCTGACCATGTCGCCCGACTCGAACCCGTTGCTGGGCCAGATTGCCCGACTCGACCCGCAGTCGGCGATCGAGTGGCTGCAGCGCCATGATGCGGGGACTGCGGCAAAGCTGCTGGCAGCGATGCCGCCTGGGCGCGCCAACGCAATCCTGTCGGCCATGTCGGAGGAAAGCCGGGACCGCATCCTCGAGGCGGCGCCGTCCGGCAGCTGGATCGATGCGCTGCGCTATCCGGAAGGCACGGTTGGCCGGCTGCTCGAAGAGCCGCCGGCGGTGTTCCGGGTCGGCACCAGCGTGGCGACCGCGATCGACGTGCTGCGCGAGACGATCCGGCATCGCATGGTGGTGTACCTGTTCGTGGTCGATTCCCTCAATCGGCTGATCGGCGTGTGCGCGTTCCGCGAATTGCTCTATGCCGACCGCAGCCAGACCCTGGACCAGGTGATGCTGCGTGCGCCATTTTTCCTGCGCCCGGAGATGACCCTGGTGCATGCGATGCGAGAAGTGGTCACCCGCCATTATCCCGTGTATCCGGTGTGCGAGGAGAACGGCACGCTGGTTGGCCAGGTGCGCGGGCAAACCCTGTTCGAGCAGCAGGCGTTCGAAATTTCGGCGCAAGCCGGTGCGATGGTCGGCGTCGAGCGCGAAGAACGCCTCGCCACGCCATTGATGCGCAGCTTCAAGTACCGCCATCCGTGGTTGCAGATCAACCTGCTCACTGTATTCATCAGCGCGGCCGTGGTCGGCATGTTCCAGGGCACCATCGACAAGATCGTGGTGCTGGCGATGTTCCTGCCCGTGCTCGGTGGGCAGAGTGGCAACCTCGGTTGCCAGTCCCTGGCGGTGGTCTTGCGCGGCATGACGCTGGGCGAATTGCGCGGGATGAAGATTGCGCATCTCATCGCCAAGGAAGCGACGCTTGGCCTCATGAACGGCGTCGTGACCGGTGCGTTGGCCGGCGTGGCGATGTACATCGTCGCCGGGCGCCATCCCGAGAACGGATCGCCCATGGAGCTGGCGCTGATCACCATGCTGGCGATGGCGGCGGCCTGCGTGGTGGCTGGCGTGAGTGGAACCGCGATTCCCTTGCTCCTGCGCCGCTTTGGCGCCGATCCGGCCACCGCATCGAGCATTTTCCTGACCACCATCACGGATGTGGTGAGCATGGGCACCTTCCTGGCGCTGGTCACGGCATTCATCCTGTGAAATGCTGCGTCGCAACGTGCGTTGTCCGCACGGCCCGTCCACGATGCACACGCCGCTTCTGAGGGGGAGGGCGGGTCAGCCCGCAGTCGCTATGCGCTGCGGGCTTTCCTTTGTCCGGCTTTCCTTTGTCCGGCTTTCCTTTGTCCGGCTACCCTTTTTCCGGCTGCCCTTTTTCCGGCCCTCCGGCGCTCACCATGGCTGATCCTGCGGCGGCATTGCCGATCCTGGTGGAACGCGCCCTGGCGCGGCTGCAGCCGCTCGCTCCGGACGTACTCGCCAATCCCGTGTTGCGCGCCCGCGTTGCTGAGCTTGCCATCGCGTCGGACTTCGCAATCGACACGCTGCAGCGGCAACCCGCGCTGCTGGCGACACTCGATGGCCCGCCACAACCCGCGCCGGATTTGCGTGCTGCAGGTGAATCGGCTGCGCCGGCGCTGATTCGCCAGTGGCGCGCCGCGGAATCCACGCGCCTGGTCTGGCGTGACCTGAGCGGCACCGACACCGTCGACGACACACTTGCCGGCAGCACGCATATTGCCGAGCAGGCTTTGGCCGCCGGCCTGGATGCCGCGCGCGCCTGGGTCGCGCAACGCCATGGCGAACTGCCCGGGGATGACGGCAAGCCGCAATCACTGGTGGTGTTTGGCCTGGGCAAACTGGGTGGCGGCGAGCTCAACTTCAGTTCCGACATCGACCTGATCTATGCGTTCTCCGCGCACGGGCACAGCAACGGGTCACGACCGCTTGCCGCGGAAGATTATTTCACCCGTATCGGCCAGCGCCTGGCCTCACTACTGGGCGAACTGACCGCCGACGGCTTCAGCCATCGCGTGGACTTGCGCCTGCGACCGTTCGGCGCGTCCGGACGCCTTGCGCTCAGCTTCAGCGCGATGGAGCAGTACTACCAGCGCGAAGGTCGCGACTGGGAACGCTATGCCTGGATCAAGGCGCATCCGGTCGCGGGCGACATCGCCGCGGGTGAGCGGCTGGCGGAATCGCTGCGGCCGTTCGTCTATCGCCGTTACCTGGACTACAACGCGTTGGACGGATTGCGCGAGATGAAAGCGCTGATCGATGCCGAGGTGGGCCGCCGCGAGCTGGCCGACAACCTCAAGCTCGGGCCCGGCGGTATCCGCGAGATCGAGTTCCTGGCGCAGGCGCTGCAACTGATCCATGGTGGCCGGGAGCCGGCGCTGCGTCAGCGCTCCCTGCTGCGCGCGCTGGATGCACTGCGCGATGCGGGCCACCTGTCAGCCGATACGGTGCAGGCGTTGGGCGCTGCCTACCGGTTCCTGCGCCGGCTGGAAAATCGCGTGCAGATGCTCGGCGATCAACAGGTGCATGCACTGCCGGATACACCGTTGGCACGGCTGCGCGTTGCGCGCGGACTGGGCTATGCGGATGCAGCGTCGCTGGAAGTGGCGCTAGAAGCTCATCGCAATGTGGTTTCCGGCGAGTTCGAAAGCCTGCTGCAGGCACGCCGGAAGCGTGCCACGGGCAGCGTGTTGCAGACCTACTGGCATGCGCTGCCCGATGCCGGCGATGCGAGCGTGCTTCGCGATGCCGGTTTTGCCGATGCCGAGGGGCAGCATGCCCGGCTGGTGGAATTCGCCAGGTCGCCGTCGGTGCGCGGCTTGTCGGATCGTGCGCGGCAACGGCTGGAACATGTCTTGCCGGTGCTGCTTGAGGCCAGCGCGGGAGGTGGCGCGCCCGACGCGGCTCTCGCGCGGGGCATGGCCCTGCTGCAGGCGATCATGCGTCGTACCAGCTACCTGGCGCTGCTCGACGAGCAGCCCGCGGCGCTGGCCCGGCTGATCGATGTCATCACCCACAGCGCGTTGCTCTCCGAGCGCCTGGCCGCGCATCCATTGCTGCTGGACGAACTGCTCGACGCGCGCGCGGTGGACGGCGGCCCCGATCCCGGCAGCATTGCCAGCGCGTTCCACGAACTGGACGCGGGCCTGGCGGTGATGGACACCGAAGCGGCCCTGCTTGCGCTCAATGAATTGCGCCAGGGCATGGCCTTCCGGATTGCCCTGGCCACGTTGGCGCAGAACCAACTGGCACTCGACAGCGCATCGCAGCTTGCGGCGCTTGCCGATGCGGTGCTGCGATCGGTGCTCGCGCTGGTGCAAGCAGAATTGCAGCGCGCGCATGGCGTGCTGCCTGGCGTTGGCTTCGCGGCAATCGCCTACGGAAGCGTCGGTGGGCGTGAATTGGGTTTTGATTCCGACCTGGACCTGGTGTTCCTGCACGACGCGCGCGGTGATGAAATATCCGACGGTGCGCGGCCGATGGATGCGCCGCGTTACCTGGCGCGCATGGCGCAGAAGCTCACCGCCCTGCTGGGCACACTCACTGCCGCCGGCCGCCTGTACGAGGTGGACGTGCGCCTGCGCCCGGACGGTGCCAATGGCGTGCTGGTTGCAAGCCTGGCGAGTTTTGCCACCTACCAGCGCGAGCGCGCATGGACCTGGGAGCAGCAGGCGCTGGTGCGCGCCCGCGCGGTGGCTGGAGACGCTGCAGTGTGCGGCGCATTCGAGGCCGTGCGCGCCGAGGTGCTGGCGCTGCCGCGCGATCCGGAAAAAGTGCGCGAAGACGTCACCGCGATGCGCCGGCGCATGCGCGATGAACTCGACCGCAGCAATGCGGCCCGCTTCGACCTCAAGCAGGGTGCAGGCGGCCTGGTCGATCTCGAGTTCCTGGTCCAGGCGCAGGTGCTCATGGGCGCGACCGCGCATCCTGCGCTCTGCATGCCACGCGATACCTCGTCGTTGCTGCGCGCGCTGGTGCAGTCGGGTGCGATGGATGCCGCCCAGGTCGATGGCCTGCTCGCCGCGCATGGACTGTTGCTGGGGCGCGGCCTGGATTGCACGCTCGATCGCCGCCCGCGCATGGTGCCGCCCGATCCCGACGTCGAAGCGGCGCGCGCTGTAGTGAGCTCGGCCTGCATCGCGCACGGGCTGGACTTCGACACTCGCTGAGGTGCTGCCGGCTGGCCGCGCAGCTCAGGCCAGGCCGAGCCGCTCCCGCACCAGTGCGGCGACGCGCGCGGTCTCGCGCAAAGGCGTCACCGGGAAATCTGTGTTGTCGCGCGTTTGCGCTGCGATCCGACCGCGTGACTCCAGGCCCTGCAGGAAGCGTCGCACCCGACCGGTCGCGCGGCCAGGTTCGGCCACGAACACTGGCGCCTCGGTGGCGCAGGCCTCGGACACCATGTTCACCGAATCCGGCGACACGATGATGCGATCGGCCCAGGCGAGCGCGCCTGCGTACGGGTTCTCGCCATCGGAGGCATCGAACCAGACCCGATGTCCTTCGGTGGCGTAGCGGGCGCGGAGCATCGGCGCCCAGGCTGGCGGCGTGCGCCGCGAACCGCAGACCAGCAGGCTGCCACCGTCGCGCGCCAGTTGGTATTCGAGTTTTGCCAGCAGCACCTCGAGCGCGCCGCGATTGAACTGCGTGGCGCGGGTCGGGCCACCAAGCAGGACGGCGATGCGCGGACCCGGAAAATCGCCGATCGGGGAAAAATGCGCGCGCATGCCCTCAAGCCAGTCCGCATCCACCGGATGCAGGCTGCCGACCAGTTCGATCACGTTGTCGCCGCGCAACTGGTCGTGCTCCGGAGCAAGCACCAGGTCCCAATGTGCGGGATCCAGGCGTGGGTCGAGGATCTGCACCGCGCGATGCCCCGCGCTGCGCGCCAACCGCGTCGCCAGGGCGGCAAGTCGGCCACAGCCAATCGCCAGTTGCTCGCCATCGGCGCGCAGTCGTTGCTCGAAGTCGGCGCCAAGCATGCCGGCGGCGCCGGGGAAGACATGCGGTGCGAGCAGGCGTGCGAGGCGATTGCCATCCAGCGGCGTCTCGCGCCCGGGCAGGTCGAGGGCATCGGCGAGCGCAAGCGCCTGGCGACGATTGCCGGCGGCGCCGTCGTGCAGGACCCAACTCGCGAGCGTGGCAGATGCGGGCATCGTGATCGTGCCGGGAGGAAGGCTCCTCCAGATTAGCAGCTGTGCGGTACGCAACGAACCGTTGCCACGGCGATGCTGGCATGGATGCCCGCGCCGTCTACACTGCAGGGGCGCCAGGCCGCAAAAGACGGACCTGCCGGCCGCGGAACCTCCTGCCTCCGCGTGCCGTCCCAGTCCGGAGCACGCCAATCGAAACCATCGGAGACTGATCATGAAGTCCTTGTTCCTTTCCATCCTGCTGTCCCTGGCCATCGCAGGCCCGGCCTCGGCCGCGAGTTACGCCATTGACGGCAGGCACACCCAGGTGGTGCTCACCTACGATCACTTCGGTTACTCGCACATGACCGCGCGCTTCAACGAGGTGACCGGCACCTTTGATTTTGATCCGGCCAATCCGGCCAAGTCATCGATCGAAGTGAGCCTGCCGATCTCCTCGCTCAGCACCGGCGTGCCGAAACTGGACACGCACATCGCCAGCGCCGCCATGCTCGATGCCGGGCAATTCCCGACTGCCACCTTCAAGAGCAGCAAGGTGGTTGTCCTGGGCAAGGCGCACCTGAGCGTTGCCGGCGAACTCACCATCCACGGGGTCACCAAGCCGGTGGTGTTCGATGTCCAGGTCAACAGCACCGCGCCGCACCCGATGCGCAAGACCCCGGCTGCGGGCTTTGACGCGCATGCGACCATCAAGCGTTCGGACTTCGGCGTGACCTTCATGCTGCCCGGCGTCGGCGACGAGGTGCAGCTGGCGATCAGCATGGAAGCCGGCGTGCCGCCCGCCGCGGCGCCGGATGCTCCGGCTGCCAAGCCCGCCGAGCCCGCCGCCAAAGGTTGAGCGATCCGCCGCGGTCCGCGCCTTGCCCGGCGCGGCCCCCGGTCCCCCGGCATCGAAGGGGTCGGGATGCAGCCGGATTGGCGCTAAAATGCCCGCTCGCCTTCCTGGGACCGCCCATGTCCGCCACCGAGCAAATCCCGGCCAATACCGAGCGCCGCTATAACGTCACCCGCGCCGAGCTGCCGCTGAGTTGCCCGACGTCGGCGATGGCGGTATGGAACTCGCATCCGCGCGTCTACCTGCCGATCGAAGTGACCGGCTCGGCGGCGTGCCCCTATTGCGGCGCGCTGTACGTCCTCGTTGACTGATCCCCGATTGGTGCCCACGTCGCCAGGCCCATGCGCCGACTGACCGTGATCCAGTTGCTGCCGGCCCTCGCCGGTGGTGGCGTGGAGCGCGGCACGCTCGAGACCGCCGACGCGCTGGTCGCGGCCGGCCATCGTTCGATCGTCGTGTCCGCCGGCGGCCGCCTCGTCGCGCCGCTCGAGCACGGCGGAAGCACCCACGTGACCCTCGACATTGGCCGTAAATCATTGGCGACACTGCGCCATGTCGGCTCGCTGCGGGCGTTGTTTGCACGCGAACGGCCCGACATCGTCCATGCGCGCTCGCGGCTTCCAGCTTGGCTGGCGTGGCTGGCGCTGCGCAGCCTGCCGCGCCCGGGGCCGCACTTCATCACCAGCGTGCACGGCCTGAATTCGCCCGGCCACTATTCGCGCATCCTGACCCGTGGCGAACGCGTGATTTGCGTGTCCGATACCGTGCGGCGCCATGTGCTGGCGCACTGGCCGGACGCCGAGCCGCGGCTGCGGCTGGTGGAAAACGGCATTGATCCGGCGCAGTTTCCGCGGCTGGCGGTCGTTGGGTCGGTACCCGGTGCTGGCGCGATGCCCGACACAGGCATCGCCCCTGCAGTTGCGCCCAAAACCACCGCCGGCAAACGGCATGTGCGCCTGCTGCTTCCCGGTCGCGGCACGCGACTCAAGGGCCACGCCGCTGCGGTGACCTTGCTCGGCGACCTGGTCGGCGCCGGAGTGGATGCCGAACTGCGACTGCTGGGCGCACGCGAGCCGGGGCGGGAAGACTACCTGGCCGAACTGGAGCGGCAAGCCGATGCCCTGGGCGTGCACGATCGCCTGTACATCGAGCGGCCGGTGACTGCCATCGCCGAGGCCTACCGCGACAGCGACCTGGTCCTGCAGCTGTCCAACAAGCACGAGTCGTTCGGACGCACTGTGCTGGAGGCCTTGTCCGTAGGCACGCCAGTGATTGGTTGGGACCAGGGCGGCGTCGGCGAACTACTGGCGCGGCATTTCCCGGCTGGCCGTGTCAGCCCGTTCAACCCGGCTGCGTTGCTGGACACTACACTGCGCCTGCTGTCCGAGGGCACGCGGCCCGGACCGCTGCGGGCCCGGACCTTGGCCGATGCGCAACGCGGGACATTGGAGGTCTATGAATCAGTTGCAGGTTGAATCTGGATTCCGCTGGACGCCCTGGGTCGTGCTCGCCTTCGTGGCGTTGTGGCCGACGGTTGGCCCTGCGGAAGCCGTGCTCAGCCTGGGCGCGATCGCCAGCCTGGTGGCGCTTGCCGTGCGCCGGTTCAACGGTGGCACCCAACTGCTCAGCCGGGAAGCCTGGGCGCTGATCACGGCGCTGTTTTTCTGCTATTGGCTGCCGGAACTGATTTCCGCCTTCGATGCCATCGATACCGCCCGTGCCTGGCGCGAGGTGCTGCTGGACCTGCGCTACCTGCCCTTCCTGTGGCTGGCGGCGATGGCGGTGGCGCCACTGCGCGGACGCCGGATCGTGTTCATCGGGCTGGGCGTGATCGCGCTGTTCTGGGCACTGGACGCCGCCATCCAGGCGATGACCGGCTGGAGCTTGGGCGGCGCGAATTCATCGGATCGTCTGAGCGGCATCTTCGGCGCTGGCAACCTCAAACTCGGGCTGGTACTTGCGGCACTGGCGCCCTTCGCCCTCGAGGCCGCCGGCGAGCGTTTCCATGCCGCGGGCTGGATGCTTGCGGCCGCCGTGTTCGGCGTGGTCATCCTGCTCGCGGGATCGCGCGGCTCCTGGGTGATGTATGGCCTGGTGTTGCTGCTCAGTGGATGGCGGCGGATTGGCCGCAAGCGACTGGCTGCGTTGATGATCGTCGGTGCGCTGGCCGGCTCGGTGCTCGCCCTGGGCTTTTCACCACAATTCCAGAGCCGGATCGAGCGCAGCCTGGCGGTGTTCGACGGCGACAGCGCAGGCCTGGACCAGGCGCTGTCGGGGCGACTGAGCATCTGGCGCGCGGCGCTCGGCATGATCGACGCGCATCCGGTCAATGGCGTGGGCATCCGTGGTTTCCGCGATGCCTACCCGCAATTCGCGGGCAAGGATGATTTCTGGCTTGCGCACGGACAGCAGGGTGCCCTGCATGCACACCAGATCGTGCTGGAGATCCTCAGCGAAACCGGCCTGGTCGGGTTGTTGCTGTGGTGCATGGGCCTGGCCCTGGCCCTGCGCGCCTGGCGCTGGTCCATGCCAGCGGCGCGACGACGCGCGCGCGTGCCGGCGCTGGCTTTGGTGGTGACTGCATTCCCGCTCAATACCAGCCTGGCGTTCTATTCCACGTTCTGGGGCGGCGTGTTCCTGCTGCTGCTGGCGCTTTTCGCCGGCGCCCTGTTCGCGCTGGAAGACGATGATGTGCCGGCGCTGCCCGCCGTCCCGGCGCCCTTGGCGTCCTGAGGCGATCGCCATGGCGCGCCCACCGCTGACCGCCGTCGTCACCACGCTCGACAATGCCGCAACGCTCGACGCCTGCCTGGCGAGCCTGTCGTTCTGCGATGAGTTGGTCGTACTTGATTCCGGATCGCGCGACGGCACCGAGGACATTGCCCGAGTGCATCATGCGCGCTGGTTTGTCGAGCCCTTCAAGGGCTATGGCGCACAAAAGCAAAGCGCCATCGACAAGGCAAGCAACGATTGGGTGCTGCTGCTTGATGCCGATGAGGAATTGGCGCCGGGTTGCCGCGCGCGCATCGAACACGCGCTCGATCCGCCCGATGCGGACGGCTATCGGCTGGCACGGCGCGAATGGCTGTTCTGGCGCTGGCCGCATCCTGCCACGCGGCCAAACTGGCACCTGCGCCTGTTCCGTCGCAGCCGTGGCCGACTCAACGATGTGCCGGTGCATGCGGCGCCGGAAGTGAACGGTCGCGTGCGCAGTCTCGACGCGGAATTCCTGCACCATGGCGAGGCGTCGCTGGCGGTGCGGGTGGACAAGATCAACCGTTACTCGAGTGGCATGGTCGCGCACAAGCGCGCCTCGTCACCGAAGTTGCTCGGCTTGCGGTTGGTGTTCTATCCGTCTCTGGCGTTCGTGCGGTTCTATGTTGGCCAGCGCTATTTCCTCAATGGCTGGGCTGGCTACCTGGCCGCCCGCAGCATGGCCTTCTATGCATTCCTGAAATACGCCAAGGTGCTGGAGGCGCAACGACAGGAGGCGGACGGCTGATGCGCTGCTGGTTCCTGTCGCCGCTGGTTGCATTGGCACGTGCGGTGGCGCGTTTGCCCCAGCCGGCCTTGCTCGCACTGGGCAGCGCGTTGTCGGTGCTGTTGTGGCCATTGCTCGGGCGCCGTCGGCGCATTGCCGCCATCAACCTGGCGCTGTGTTATCCCGAACTCGACGCGCGCACCCGGCGCGCGCTGCTGCGCGCCAACCAGCGTGCCACGGTCCAGGGTGCGCTGGAACTGCTGCGGGCCTGGTACGCCCCCGATGCATTGCTCGATGGCATGGGCAGCGTGGACGGGCTTCCACACTTGCGCGATGCGCTGGCATCGGGGCACGGGGTCCTGCTGATGACCGGTCATTTCACCCACACCGAACTTGCCGTGCGCTTGTTGTCGCGCGCGCTGGGCGCGCCGATTGGTGGCGTGATCCGGCACAACAATTCGCCCTGCCTGGAGCAGGAGTTCGCCCGGGCGCGCGGGCGCGTTTTCGGCACGACGATCGAAAAGAAGGACCTGCGCGGACTGTTGCGCGAACTGCGCGCAGGCCGGGCGATGGCGTACTCGGCCGACCAGGACTTCAGCTACCACAATGCCTTCGTGCCGTTTTTCGGCGTGCCCGCGTCCACGCTGGTGACTGCGCCGGAATTGGTACGCCGTGGCAACGCCACGATGCTGAGTTTCTTCTTCCACCGCGATGCCGGCGGACACTATCGCATCACCATCGCGCCGGCCTGGCCGGATTGGATGGAGGGCGATCGCGCGAACGCGGCTGCGATCTACATGGATGCGCTTGAGGCGTACGTGCGCCAGCATCCGGACCAGTATCTGTGGGTGCATCGCCGGTTCAAGACCCGGCCGGACGGCGAGCCCTCACCCTACGGATAGCCGCTGTGCCATTACCCGTACGGTGATGGGGCAGCATCCGGCTGGGTCTTGAAGCGCTTGTGCATCCACAGGTACTGCTCGGGCGCGCGCCGGATGGTGGCCTCGAGGATGGCCATCACCCGCGTGGTGTCGGCGACCGGATCGCGGGTCGGGAAATCTTCCAGTGGCTCGCCGATCTCGACCCGATAGCGCCCATCCGGCAGCCGGACGTGGAATAGCGGTAGCACCCGCGCCCCGGACAATCGCGCCATCTGGTGCGTGGACGTGAGGCTCCAGGCCAGGCGCCCGAAGAACGGCACGAACACGCTGTC
>JBBRZU010000049.1:0-18690 GCA_038236425.1 Lysobacterales bacterium | reverse complement strand
TGCTGCGCAGTTCACCCGTGCCCCACATCGGCCCGGTCGGGTGGATGTCCTGTGTGTCGGCACGGGCACGCAAATCGTCCGTCGCCGGCTCGGGACCGAATACGCTCTGGGTCCCATCGAGCATCCAGATCTCGCCCTCGCGGCCCGTGCCCCAGTCGCCAGCGTCGATGCGCGCGCCGAGTACCGCGTTGAACAGCGCCGAACGCGCCGCCGACAGGTAGATCGATCTGTGCTCGCGGCCAACGCGCGCGCCGCCGAACATGCGTCGCGCCATCTCGACATTGCGGCCGCCATGGCCGAATCGCTGCTCGCCGAAATAATTGGCAATACCACCCGCCTGGATCGCGCGCAGGCGCGTATCAATCGCCGCCGCGTCACCATCGACATCGCGCAGCCGCAGCGTGAAACGGTTTCCGGCGAGCGCCCCGCGCGGCAGTTTTCGCTGGTGCCAGTGCGTGGACACGATGCGCAGGCCGGGTACGTCGAGGCTGGCGCTGTCCGGCGCGACGCGCCTGGGAAGGTGCAGGGACATGCGCTGGCGCGTCACCGCGTGGCGATCCTTCAGCCCGGCGTAACCCACACCCATCTCAGCGATGCCCGCCCAGGCGGCCAGCGCCTTCGCAGCGAAGGCGGTGTTCATACCGGTCTTTTCGATCTCCAGCAGCAGGTGCTCGCCCTCGCCGCTCGCCTCGAATGCCGGCAGTTCCTCGACGACGAAATCTTCGGGAATAACGCGAAAGCGTGCCGACAGTACGGCCTCGCCGTGGGCGCGGGGCAGCGACGCGGTTGACAGCTCCGCCTGCGGTTTGCTCATGCGCGCGCCAGCAGGACGACCGCCTGGGCGGCAATGCCTTCGCCGCGGCCGGTAAAGCCGAGCGATTCGGTTGTCGTGGCCTTGATGCTGACTTGCGCAATGGACGCACCAAGGTCGGCGGCCAGATTCGCGCGCATTGCCTCGGTATGCGGGCCGATCCTGGGCCGCTCGCAGATCACCGTGACGTCGGCATTGGACAGCGTCCAGCCATGTTGGTCCAGCAACAGCGCGCAATGTCGCAGGAATCGGCGGCTGTCGGCATCTTTCCATTGCGGATCGCTCGGTGGGAAATGCGTGCCAATGTCGCCCACCGCCAACGCACCGAGCAGGGCATCGCACAGGGCGTGGATCACCACATCGCCATCGGAGTGCGCGACGATGCCCTTGTCGAAAGCTATGCGCACGCCGCCCAGCACCAGATGGTCGCCGTCGCCGAACGCGTGTACGTCGAAGCCGCTGCCAATTCGCATTCGGTATTCCTAGAGCATCCGCCGCAGGATGGATTCGGCCAGCGCCAGGTCAGCTGGCGTGGTCACCTTGATATTGTCTTCGGATCCCTCGACCAGCATCGGCTTCAGGCCAAGCCGCTCCATCGCCATCGCCTCGTCGGTGATCTTCGCGCCGACCCGAAGCGCCGCCTGCAGTGCGCGGGTCAGGCCACCGCGGCGGAACATCTGCGGCGTTAGCGCGCGCCAGAGCCCCTCGCGCGGTTCGGTCATCGCGCAGCGTCCGTCAGCATTGGCACGCTTGATGGTGTCGCGCACCGGCGCTGCCAGGATGGCGCCGATCGGATCAGCACGCCCGATCGCAATCAACCGGCTCAGGTCCACGCCGCGCAGGCACGGTCGCGCCGCATCGTGCACCAGTACGAACTGGTCTTCATCCACGGTGTCCGGCAATGCCTGCAGCGCGGCGAGCACCGAGTCGGCGCGCTCGGCGCCACCAATGCAGGTGTAGATCGGCTTGCCGGCCATCTCGCGCCAACCGGCCCAGAACGGATCATCCGGCGACAGCGCAACCATCGCGCCGTCCACGTCGGGGTGGCCGAGCAGCGCCTTCAGGCTGTGCTCGATCAGGGTCAGACCGGCGACGGTCTGGTACTGCTTTGGCGTGCCGCCACCGAAGCGCAGCCCGCGACCCGCCGCAGGAACGATGGCCCAGGTCACGGCGGCGTTGCATCGGGCGCGGGCAGGGCCGGTGTTTCCGGCGGCGTCGTGGCGCCTGCGTCAGGCGCGTCGGGCGCGTCGGGCGCATGGGGCGCGGGCAGGGCCGCGGTCTCCGCCGCCTTCGCGGCGGCCGCGTCGGCCTCGGCCTGCGCGGTGGCGCTCGGCTCGACGACCCGATAGAAGGTTTCGCCAGGCTTGACCATGCCCAGCTCGCTGCGTGCGCGTTCCTCGACCGCCGTCTCGCCTGATTTCAGGTCTTCGACTTCGGCGCTGAGCGCGTCGTTGCGCTGTTGCAGACGGGAATTTTCCTGGCGCTGCTGAAGCACGGTTTCCTGCAGCGCCTGCGCTTCGCGCCAGCCGCCCGCGCCCCACCACAGCTTGGCCTGCAATGCGGCGAGCAGCAGCGCCAGTGCCAGCAGCGGCCACCAGCGGCGCACGAAGCCTGCCACCGTCAGCGGCGCAGGCTGATGAAGGCGTCGCGACCGGCGTAACGTGCCCGCGTGCCGAGGGCTTCCTCGATGCGCAGCAGTTGGTTGTACTTGGCGACACGATCGCTGCGGCACAGCGAGCCGGTCTTGATCTGGGTGGCGGTGGTTGCCACCGCGATGTCGGCGATGGTGGTGTCTTCGGTTTCGCCGGAGCGATGCGAAACAATCGCCGCATACTTCGCCGCGTCGGCCATCGCGATCGCTTCGAGCGTCTCGCTGAGCGTGCCAATCTGGTTGACCTTGATCAGGATCGCATTGGCGACGCCCTGGTCGATGCCCTGGCGGAAGATCTTCGGGTTGGTCACGAACAGGTCGTCGCCGACCAGCTGCACGTTCGTTCCCAAGCGCTGGGTCAGCGATGCCCAACCTGCCCAGTCATCCTCGGCCATGCCGTCCTCGATGGTGATGATCGGATACTGGCGCGCCCAGTCGGCCAGGAAATCGACGAACTGCTCGGAGGTAAGGCGCTTGCCCTCGCCGACCAGGTTGTACTTGCCGTTCTCGTAGAACTCGGTGCTGGCGACATCAAGCCCGAGCAGGATGTCTTCGCCCGCGGAGTAACCGGCCTTGCCGACGGCCTCCAGGATGGTTTCCAGCGCTTCTTCGTTCGAGCGCAGGTCTGGCGCGAAGCCACCTTCGTCACCGACCGATGTCCCCAGGCCACGGCCCTTCAGCACGGACTTGAGCGAATGGAATATCTCCGTGCCCGCGCGCAGCGCTTCGGCAAAGCTGGTGAAGCCCACGGGCAGCACCATGAACTCCTGGATGTCCACGTTGTTGTCGGCATGCGCGCCGCCATTGATGATGTTCATCATCGGCAGCGGCAACGAAGGCGACCCATCGCCCGCCAGGTGCGCCCACAAGGGCATGCCCTTGGACATGGCAACTGCGTGGGCATTGGCCAGCGACACACCAAGCAAGGCGTTCGCGCCGAGGCGGCCCTTGTTGTCCGTGCCGTCGAGGTTGATCAACCGCGCGTCGAGGCCCTTCTGGTCGGCGGCGTCGAAGCCGCGCAGCGCCTCGGCGATCGGGCCATTGACGTTGGCCACGGCCTTCCTGACACCCTTGCCCATGTAGCGGCTCTTGTCGCCATCACGCAGCTCCACTGCCTCCTTCGAGCCAGTGGAGGCGCCCGAGGGAACTGCAGCGCGGCCGACCTGGCCGCCGCTGAGGGTGACTTCGGCTTCGAGCGTGGGATTGCCGCGGCTGTCGAGGATTTCTCGGGCGTGGATCGAACGGATGGTAGTCATGGGGCTCGCAGGGTCAGGCGGATTCGAGGAAGCCGTTGCGCTTGGTGACTTGGTCGAGTGCCATCAATGTCTCGAGCAGCGCGCGCATCTTTTGCAACGGCCAGGCGTTGGGCCCGTCGGACAGGGCCTTGTCGGGATCGGGGTGGGTTTCCATGAAGATGCCGGCGATGCCGACCGCCATGGCCGCGCGCGAGAGCACCGGCACAAACTCGCGCTGGCCGCCGGACTTGCCGTCCATTCCTCCGGGCAATTGCACCGAATGCGTCGCGTCGAACACCACCGGGCAACCGGTATCGCGCATCACGCTGAGCGAGCGCATGTCCGAGACCAGGTTGTTGTAGCCAAAGGACACGCCGCGCTCGCAGACCATGATCTGCTCGTTGCCGCTTTCCTTGGCCTTGTTGGTGACGTGCTTCATTTCCCAGGGCGACAGGAACTGGCCCTTCTTGATATTGACCGGCTTGCCGGCGCTGGCGACCTTGCGGATGAAATCGGTCTGCCGGCACAGGAACGCGGGCGTCTGCAGAACGTCCACCACCGAGGCGACTTCGTCCATCGGCGTGTATTCGTGCACGTCGGTCAGCACTGGCACGCCAAGCTGGCGCTTTACTTCGGCCAGCACCTTCAGGCCTTCTTCCAGGCCCGGGCCACGGAAGCTTGTGCCGGAGGTGCGGTTGGCCTTGTCGAAGCTCGACTTGAAGATGAAGGGAATGCCAAGCGATTGCGTGATTTCCTTGAGCTGGCCCGCGACGTCGAGCTGCAACTGCATCGACTCGATCACGCAGGGCCCGGCGATCAGGAAAAATGGCTTGTCCAGCCCAACCTCAAATCCACAAAGCTTCATCCCGCCATCCCTGTGGGAGCGGCTTCAGCCGCGATCGTGGGAGCGGCTTCAGCCGCGATTCCAATGCGCGGGATATCGCGGCTGAAGCCGCTCCCACTGACTGTGCCGCTCCCACTGGAGGCCTTGTATTCGCGCGCGGCACCGATGAAGCCGATGAACAGCGGATGCCCTTCGCGCGGCGTGGACAGGAATTCGGGATGCGCCTGGCAGGCCACGAACCAGGGATGGTTCGGCAACTCGATCATCTCCACCAGCAGATCGTCCATCGACTTGGCGGAAATCACCAGGCCGGCGTCCTCGAGTTGCGTGCGGTAGCGGTTGTTGAATTCATAGCGATGGCGATGGCGCTCGGCGACCACGTCCTTGCCGTACATCTCGCGCGCCTTGGTGCCCGGCTTGAGCCGGCATTCCTGCAATCCCAGCCGCATGGTGCCGCCGAGATCGGAATGCTCATCGCGCCGCTGGACTTCGCCGGTGGCGGTGCGCCACTCGGTGATCAGGCCGATCACGGGATCGCTGCAATTGCGCTCGTTTTCAGTGGTATTGGCGCCGGGGAGCCCGGCCAGGTTGCGCGCGACGTCGACCACGGCCGCCTGCATGCCATAGCAGATGCCGAAATAGGGAATGCCTTGTTCGCGCGCATGCTGCGCGGCCATCACCTTGCCCTCGAAGCCACGATCACCGAACCCGCCGGGGACCAGGATCGCATCAACGCCATCGAGCGCCGACACACCTTGCTCCTGCACCTGTTCGGATTCCATCCACTTCAGTCGCACCCGCGTGCGCTGCCGGATGCCGCCGTGCCGGAGCGCTTCGGACAGGGACTTGTAGGCGTCCTGGTGATCCACGTACTTGCCAACCACCGCCACGGTAACTTCGTCCACCGGATGCTGACTGGCGTCCACCACCGCTTCCCACTCTGACAGGTCCGCAGGTCCGACCATGTCCCCGAGTTGCAGGTAGTTCACGACGATATCGTCCAGGCCCTGGGAATGCAGCCAGAGCGGCAAGCTGTAGATGTTGTCCACGTCCACGCAGCTGATCACCGCCGGTTCGTGCACGTTGGTGAACAGCGCGATCTTGCGCCGCTCGCTGTCCGGCAGTGGCTGTTCGCTGCGGCACAGCAGGATGTCGGGCTGGATGCCGATGGAGCGCAGTTCCTTCACCGAGTGCTGGGTCGGCTTGGTCTTGAGTTCGCCGGCGGCCGCGATATACGGCACCAGGGTCAGGTGCATGAAGATCGCCTGGCCCGGGCCACGCTCGGTGCGGATCTGGCGGATCGCCTCGAGGAAGGGCAGCGACTCGATGTCGCCGACGGTGCCGCCGATCTCGACCAGGGCCACGTCGTAGCCGTCGGTGGCCTCTGCGATGCAACGCTTGATTTCGTCGGTGATGTGCGGGATCACCTGCACGGTGCCGCCAAGGTAATCACCGCGGCGCTCGCGGCGGATCACGTTCTCGTAGATGCGGCCGGTGGACACCGAATTCTTCCGGGTCAGCCGGGTGTGGACGAAGCGCTCGTAGTGGCCCAGGTCCAGGTCGGTCTCGGCGCCGTCGTCGGTGACGTACACCTCGCCATGCTGGAATGGCGACATCGTGCCCGGATCCACGTTGATGTAGGGATCGAGCTTCATCATCGTCACCCGCAGGCCGCGGGCCTCGAGGATGGCGCCCAGCGAAGCGGCGGCGATGCCCTTGCCTAGCGAGGACACCACGCCGCCGGTCACGAAGATCAAACGCGTCATGGCGAAACCCTGCCGCTGGAAAGCCTCATTTTACCGGCTTGGGGCGGTCAGGGCGAGCGCTGCGCGAAAATCGGGTCGCGGATGCGGAAAAGCCCGCCCCGCGCCGGCCCTTCACGGCGGGCCCGGCCGATCCAGGGCCTGGAACCCGCGCCCGGTCCTCCGGGCGGGTACCCACGCGGCCTGCGCCGGAGCCGCGAGAGGAACAGGACGGCCAAGGCCGCCAACCCACCGGAAGCAAGTAAAAATCTCACACCCAGTCCCGCACCAATCCGACAATTGTCAAGCGATCTCGCGGCTTGACCATGCGGCGCCAGCGCGGCCATCCTTGGGCTCCTATTTCCGCACCGGTGTCCATTGAGCAGTCGCTATAACGCATCCGACATCGAAGTGCTCTCGGGCCTGGACCCGGTCAAGCGCCGACCCGGCATGTACACCGACACCAGCCGTCCAAACCACCTCGCACAGGAAGTGGTGGACAACTCCGTTGACGAGGCCCTCGGTGGCCACGCACGCGAAATAGAAGTCATTCTGCACGCCGACGGCAGTTGCGAAGTGTCCGACGATGGCCGCGGCATGCCGGTGGACATCCACCCCGAGGAAAAAATCCCCGGCATCGAACTGATCATGACCCGGCTGCATGCGGGCGGTAAGTTCAACAATCGCAACTACACCTTCTCCGGCGGCCTGCATGGCGTCGGCGTCAGCGTGGTCAATGCCCTGTCCAAGCGGGTCGAGGTCTTCATCAAGCGCGACGGCGTCGAGCAGCGAATGGAATTCCGCGATGGTTTCCGTTCGTCCGTGCTGGAAGTGGTCGGCCAGGTCGGCAAGCGCAACACCGGCACGCGCTTGCGCTTCTGGCCCGACCCCAGCTACTTCGACACGCCGAAATTCGCGCTGCGGCCCCTGCGCCACCTGCTGCGTGCGAAAGCCGTGCTGTGCCCGGGCTTGCGGGTGACCCTGTTTGACGAGGTGAGCGGCGAGCGCAACGAATGGTTCTACGAGAATGGGCTGCGCGACTACCTCGCCGGCGAACTTGGCGATCGCCCGCTGCTGCCACAGTTGCTGTTCACGGGCAACCTGTCCAAGGAAAACGAGATCGCCGACTGGGCGTTGGCGTGGGCGCCGGAAGGCGACCTGGTGCAGGAAAGCTACGTCAACCTGATTCCCACTGCGCAGGGCGGCACGCATGTGAATGGGCTGCGCTCGGGACTCACCGACGCGCTGCGCGAGTTCTGTGATTTCCGCAGCCTGCTGCCGCGCGGCGTCAAGCTCGCACCGGAAGATGTCTGGGACCGCATCTCCTACGTGCTGTCGATCAAGATGACCGACCCGCAGTTCAGCGGCCAGACCAAAGAGAGGCTGAGCTCGCGGCAAGCCGCTGCTTTCGTCGAAGGCGCGACGCATGATGCGTTCTCGTTGTGGCTGAACCAGCACGTCGAGGTCGGCACGCAGATCGCGCAACTGGCGATCGACCGCGCGACCGCGCGGCTGAAGACGGAAAAGCAGGTCGTCCGCAAGAAGATCGCCCAGGGCCCTGCCCTGCCCGGTAAGCTGGCCGATTGCAGCTCGCAGGACCTTGGTCGCACCGAGATCTTCCTGGTCGAGGGCGATTCCGCCGGCGGCAGCGCGCGCCAGGCACGGGACAAGGATTTCCAGGCGATCCTGCCGCTGCGCGGCAAGATTCTGAATACCTGGGAAGTCGAAAGCAGCGGCGTGCTCGCCTCCACCGAAGTGCATGACCTCGCAGTGGCGATTGGTTGCGACCCCGGTGTCGAGGCGATCGACGGCCTGCGCTACGGCAAGGTGATCATCCTGGCCGATGCCGATTCCGACGGCCTGCATATCGCCACGCTGCTGGCTGCGCTGTTCCTGCGCCATTTCCCGGCGCTGGTCCGCGCCGGCCACATCTTCGTCGCGATGCCGCCGCTGTTCCGCGTGGACGTGGGCAAGCAGGTGTTCTACGCGCTCGACGAGGAGGAAAAACGCATCCTGCTCGAGCGCATCGAGAACGAAAAGATCCGCGGCACTGTGCACGTCACGCGATTCAAGGGCCTGGGCGAGATGAATCCGCCGCAGTTGCGCGAATCCACCATCCACCCCGATACCCGGCGGCTGGTGCAGCTGACCATGGACGACGTCGGGGAAACGCGGATGCTGATGGACATGCTGCTGTCGAAGAAGCGTGCCTCGGACCGCAAGGCATGGCTTGAAAACAAAGGCGACCTGGCCTCGCTGGAGGCCTGAGCACCCGAACTGGCAACACCGCACGGAAATTCAACAGGGGAAATATCGAATGCTTCCACGCACATCCATCCTGGCCGCAGTGGCCGTGGCACTTTTCACGACTGCGGCTGCGCGCGCGCAGGTTGCCGACCCGGCCAAGCTGTTCGCCAAGCGCGCTGAATACAGCGGCGCCCAGCTTTCGCCCACTGGCGCCTACGTTGCGGTCTCCACGCCCTTCGAGGATCGCAGGGCGCTGTCGATCATCAAGTTGTCGGGTGACTTCACCCGCAGCGCGATGAAGTTCGACGCCAAGGAAATTCCCTATGGCCAGGTCTGGTCGGATGATGACCGGTTGATCGTCGGCAAGTCCAAGGACTACGGTCGCTTCGGTAGCGTCTATGCAACCGGCGACTGGTACGCAGTCGATGCCAACGGCAAGAACCTCAACCAGTTTTTCGGCTACCTGTCCGATACCAACGGCCACCGCGCCAAGCTCAAGGACCGCGGCTCGCCGTCGTTCATGGAAATGCTGCCCGCACTGGATGGCGACGCGCTGTTCTATTACCAACCCTGGGTCGAGGGAAACTCGAAGTTCGTCACCTCCGTGTACCGGGTTGACACCCACGCGGGCACGCGTCGGGAATTGGCGAGCTTCGCCGATGCCGTGGGCGTTGCTGCCGACACCACCGGCACGCCCCGATTTACCTTCGGCCAGGACTTGGCCGGCCGTCAGGTAGTCACCTACCGCCGTACTGCGACCAGTGACTGGGAACCTGCGCCGAAGGCGCTGATCGGACGAAGTTTTTACGTCTGGTTCTTCGAGGCAGACAACGACCACGCCTACGCGCAGATCAGCGAAACCGGCGAGCCATCCGCGCTTTACAGGATCACCACGTCAACTGGCAGCCGCGAGAAGATCGCCAGCAACCCGACCCTGGACGTGTCCGACTACGAGCGCGCCGGACGCCTCGGCCCACCGGTCGTGGTGACCTACTCGGGCGCGCGGCCGAAGGTCGACTACATCGACAAGACCTCGGAGTGGTCGAAATTGCACGCCGGCCTGATGAAGGCGTTCCCGGGCCAGATGGTCCAATTCGTCAACCTGACCCGCGACGAGAAGAAACTCCTGTTCTTCGTCTACAGCGATCGCCACCCCGGCGCCTACTACGTCTTCGACCGCACGACCAATACGCCGCAGCTGCTGTTTGAAACCGCGGAATGGATCGATCCGAACAAGATGTCCCCGATGACCCCGATCGAGTTCAAGAATCGGACCGGCGAGACGATCTACGCGTTCTACACTGCGCCACAGGGCCGCCCGGGCAAGCATCCACTGGTGGTGATGCCACACGGCGGCCCATACGGCGTCAAGGACACCTGGGGCTATGACCCCGACGTGCAGTTCCTCGCCAGCCTCGGCTATGCCGTGTTGCAGGTGAACTACCGCGGTTCTGGCGGTCGCGGCGACAGCTTCGAGACCGATGCGCATCGCCAGTGGGGCACCGGGATCCAGGACGACATTACCGATGCCGTGAAAAACGTGATTGCGCAGGGCATGGCGGACCCGGCGAAGATCTGCATCTACGGCGTCAGCTTCGGCGGCTACTCGGCGATGATGAATCCGATCCGCAACCCGGGGATGTACAAGTGCGCCATCGGCTATTCGGGCGTGTACGACCTGGTCAAGCTGAAGGACGATGAAGACTTCAACAAGCAACGGCGTGCCGGCTTCGGCCGCGAGGTCGGGGACGATGCGGCAGAACTCGCCGCGCAGTCGCCGGCGACCCATGTGGTCAAGCTCGACGTGCCCATGCTGCTGATCCATGGCACGTCGGACCAGATTGCGCCGTTCTCGCAGTACCGCTCGGCCGAAGCAGCTCTAAGCCATGCAAACAAGTCCTTCGAAAGCCTGGTCAAGCCGAGCGAGGGCCACGGGTTCTACAAGGTGGCCAACCAGGAAGAAGCCTACAACCGGATGAAGGACTTCTTGTTCAAGTACAACCCGCCCAATTGACAGCCCATCGTCGAACGGATAAACGAAGCCCCGCCCCGTGCGGGGCTTCGTTTATCCGCGATCAATCCAGGAACGATTGCAACAACGCACGCAACATCGGCTGCAGGCGCGCGGCGCGTGTCTCGTCGTAGGCGAAGCTGTCTTCGTCCATGTAGTTGCATTGCGCCAGCTCGAGTTGCACCGCCTGCACGCCGCGCTCCGGCTGGCCGTATTGGCGGGTGATGTAGCCACCCTTGAAGCGGCCGTTGGCAATCCAAGTGTAGTCGTATTGCACGCGCAGTACGGCTTCGAGCCGCGTCTGCGTTTCCGGGCGGCAACTATTTCCGCCGGCGGTGCCCAGGTTGAGATCAGGCAGCCGGCCCTCGAACAGGAACGGCACGCGCGAGCGGATCGAATGGCCCTCCCAAAGCAAAGCGCGTCCATGCTCTGACAGCATCCGCTCGATCTCTCCGGCCAGCAACGCGTGGTATGGCTTCCAGTACAGCTCAACGCGTTGATCGACGTCGGCCGCGGAAGGCTCGTGTCCGGACAGATAAACCGGATCACCACTGAAACGCAGTGCCGGACACAGCCCGGTGCTGTTCTGGCCGGGATACAGCGAGACATCATCCGGCGGGCGATTGAGATCGACGACATAGCGCGAGTGCGTCGGCACCAACAACGACGCGCCCATGTCCGCGGCGAACGCGTACAGCCGGCTGACGTGCCAGTCGGTATCGGGCGCGCCGCGCGCTTCGGGCTGCATGCGGGCCGCGAAATCATCGGGAACGTGGCTGCCGTCATGCGGCAGGCTGATCAGCAGCGGCAGCGTGCCGCGATGCAGGGTGGCGATATACATACCGGCAGTTTAAGCCCAGGCGGCCCAGGCGGCCCAGGCGGCGCAGGCGGCGCAGGCGCGGCCGCTGCCGCCATGCAGGTTCCAATGCGATCAGCGTGCGGCCCGATACCTACAGGACGCGCGACGGTCGCACCGACACGGGATCAATGCTTGGCGTGCGGCCGCACAGCAGGTCGGCAACCAGAAGTCCACTGATCGCGCTCATGCCCATGCCCATCATGCCGTGGCCCGTGGCCAGCCACAGTCCCGGCCGACCGGGAACGGCGCCAAGCAACGGCAGGTCATCCACCGTCATCGGCCGCCAGCCAAACCACTCTTCCTGCAACACAAGGCCGACCGGCTCACGCAGGTAGCCGCGCGCAGCACGGGTGATCGCATCCAGGCGCCGGCGGTTGAGCGTGTCGTCGTAACCGGAAAACTCCATCGTGCTGCCGAGGCGGAAGCCATCGGCCCAGGCCGTGACGCAGACGCTGTGCTCGCGCAGCACCATCGGTGCGCGTGGCGCCAGCACTGGGCGCGAGTAGGTCATCGAATAGCCCTTGCCGGGCTGGATCGGCAGCTTCAGTCCGAGCGGCTGCAGGAACGGTGCAGACCACGGGCCCATCGCGACGACGATATCCCCTGCGCGGCGCACACCATGCGAGGTATCGACTCCGACGATGCTCCCACCTTCGTGCCACAAGCCGGTCACGCCGACGCTCTCCTCGATCACTCCGCCGAGCGCGCGCACGCAACGCGCCAGCTCCGAGGTGTAGCGATCGGGCCGGAGCTGGGCATCGCCCGGGAAATGGATCGCACCGGCAAGCCCCGGCAGCAATGCCGGCTCGCGCGCTGCCAGCGCGGCCCCGTCCAGCACCTCAGCCTCGATGCCGAGGCTGGCGAGATCCGGCAAGCCGAGGCGATCGGCATCGAACGCACGCGGATCGCGATACACGTAGCTCAATCCACTGGCCTCGAAACCGCAATCCATGGCTTCGTCGCGAATGATGGATTCGATCAGGCGCCGTGATTGGGTCAGCAGTTCACCCTTCGCCCGCGCACTCGCCCACCAGTCGCGGCGGTTGCAGCGACCGGCAAATCGCAGCAGCCAGCCTGCGAGAGCCGGATCCAGCCGCGGGCGAACGTACAGCGGCGCATCAGGCTGCAGCATCCACCGGGCGGCCTTGGACAGCACGCCAGGCGCGGCCAGCGGCGGTGCGTGGCTGGGTGTGATCGTGCCGCAATTGCCGTGCGAGGTCGCCGCACCGACGCTGCCACGCTCGAGCACGCGCACGGATCGCCCTGCGCGCAACAGGAAATAGGCGCAGCTGAGTCCGATGACCCCGCCGCCAAGCACCAGCACATCCGGGCGTTGCTCCATGCGGCCATTGTAGTGGCCGCCGCAACCTCGCCGCGCGCCGGGGCGCGCGGCGACTGGCTTCAGGCAGCGGCGCTGCCGGCCATGGGCAGGGACCGCTCACGCCGCATCGGCGGGATGGTCCAGTAGGTGATCGCGCGCCACACCCATTCCATCGGGCCATAGCGGAACACCGACAACCACCAGGTCGAGAACACCACCTGCAGCGCGATCACGACGAACACGAAAACGACCTGCATTGCCCGGCCCATGCCGTAGTAGCCAAGCCCGTAGTGATAGAAGTACCAGGTCCCCAGCAGCGAATGCGTGAGGTAGTTGGTCAGTGCCATCCGGCCCAGTGGCGCCAGCACGCTGACGCGCGCCAGTACGGTGCCGCTGTGCAGCATCAACACCAGCACGCTCACATAGCCCAGGCAAGCCGGCAGGTTGCCCATCATGGTCAGGCCCATGCCGATCTGGAACGGATCGCGCTCGGTTCCCGGCATCGGCGCTGTCCCGAACAGGTGGCCAAGCAGACCCATCGCCACGCCCAGGGGCAAGGCAAACAGCGCCAGCTTGCGGAACAGGGGTAGATGCGCGCCTGTGTTTTCCATGATGCCCGAGCGCACGAACCAGCTGCCCAGCAGGAACATACCGATGATAATCACGCCGAATCCGGCTTCGCCCGGCGCGTTCTTGGCGAACTCCGACGCCCGAAGGCGCATGTTGTCGAGATAGCTGCCGGTTGTCAGCAGGACCCGCTCGTCTTCCACCTTCTGTTTGAATTCGCGGGTGCGCTTGGCGCGATCGACGCTGCGCTGGGCGGCCTCCTCCACAGGCGTCTTCTTCACCTCCGCGACCTTGGCCGCCGACTTGGCGGCCGGCTTGGCCGCAGGCTTGGCGGCGGGCTTGTCCTTTTCCGCCTCCGCTTTCGCATTGGCCGCTTCCGCTGCTGCCGTGGCGTTGGCGACGACATTGGCCGGGGCCCCCGCAAGGATCGAGGCATCAGTCGCGCGCTGCGGCGCATACACCATGCCAAGGCCGATCAGGAACATCAGCAGGAACGGCAGCAGGTACATGGTCACGCCGAGCCGACGTGCGCGCGGCTCCGGCGGCTCGCGGTAACGCGCCGACAAGACACCCAGCAGGAGCACGACCAGCCCGATGATGGTGGTCGGCCAGCGCGACTGCACAGACAAGTCGGTGAACCAGAGCACGACTGCGGCCACCAGAGCCAGCGCGCCGGCAACCTGCAGGATGACCGACAGCAGCGGCGTCTGGGCGCCCATCCAGTGCACGGATTTATCCCAACGCATGAACAATGCCGCCAGGCTGACTATCGACAGGCCGAACATGATTGGCCCGAAGGTATCGCCCATGCCCAGCGCCGACAGAACCATGCACAGCACCAGGGCGCCAAGGATCCACTTCCAGTTGCCCCACAGCAGCAGCAGCAGGCCGGTCGCACCGACCGCGTAGCTGAAAAGGATGTCGCCACCCCAGATCAGGATGTGGTGCATCGCGCCGAATGCAGCAAGCGCGGCGATACGGCGTACATATGGGCGGAGGAAATTCCGTTCCGCGCGCTCGGCCCGGGTCAGCATCACCGCAAAACCCATGCCGAACAGCAGCGAGAACATGGTCCAGAACTTGCCCTGCACGAAGGTGTAGATGAACCAGCCAGCCAAGTGGTCAATGCCGGTGACATCGGCGGGCAGGCCACCAATATCTGAAAGCGGCCGATTGAAGAACTCGATGTTCATCAGGAAGATGCCGATCAGCGCGAAACCGCGCACCACGTCCAGTGCCTGGATGCGTTCGCCCGCCTTCACTGGTTCGATGTTCGGCGCGGCATCGGTAAGGCTTGGCTGGAGCATGGATTCCCCCGGAATCATTGTTGTTGACGTCGCGATGACAGCCCGACGCGATTGCTCGCTGGACGCACTCCCCGTGCGCGTGTGTCTCGTTGAACGCGGGACAGGTCGACATCCGGCCGGTACCGCAGGCGCATTAGACGCCCGCGAAGGCTGAACGGGCATGTGTCAAAGGTCTCTATCCACCCCGACACCCCACTGCGCTCGGTCCATCTCGGCAACGGTGCCACAGCCACTGCCTCGGGCCGTAACGGAAGCGCAAAAGCCGCCAGGTCAAGAACGCGGGCTGCAGGACAATGAGCTTGAAGACGTACGCGACTTGAATCGCCGGTCGCGTTTCCGAGACGGTGGTCGCGCAATATCATGTCGCGCCGCATCAAAACTGGCGATAATTTGCTCTCAAACCTTCAGATTGCGTGGATTCCATCACTATTCTTGATTTTGGCTGCGCTGCAACATGACGCCCGGCTAAATCCAAGGCAGTTTCCGGAAGTCACTTTTCGGCCTGGACGCTCGCGAGCGCCCGGGTCGATTGGTGTCCGGGCTTCATCTCCCGGGATTCGCGCATCGGCCGCCAGTGTTCGGCTGACCGGCAAACACAAGACGTCTTCCCTGCTCACCAGAAGGAATTGCCTACAAATGTCCCCGACTCCCAAGATCCTGTCGTTCGCCGTGATGATGGCCCTGGCTGGCACCGCCGCCGCCGTTGGCAACCCCCAGGCTCAAGATCGCGCCCTCGGGCTGATCAAGGCACACGGCGCAGCAGTCAAGGCCTCGCCGGCTGACGCGTACGTGGTCCGTGACGTGATCGTTGACGCCGATGGCGCCGAGCACGTTCGTTTCGACCGCACCTACGGCGGCCTGCCGGTCATCGGCGGCGACTTCGTCGTGCATTCGCGCGGCGGCCAGCTGACTTCGACTTCGCTGACCCTTGCAGCGCCGTTGTCGGTCAACCTGCGCCCCAACTTGCATTCGGACGAAGCGATCGTCGCTGCCGGCGCCGAGTTCGGCAGCACCTTCCTTGGCAATCCGGAAACCTCCCTGGTGGTCTACGCGCGCGACCATGGCGCCGCGAAGCTCGCGTACAAGGTTGGCTTCCAGGGCGCCGACCAGGATGACAATCCGATCGACATGACCTACCTCGTCGATGCCAAGAGCGGCAAGGTGCTCGACCGCTGGAGCAACATCGAGACGGGCAAGCCCAGCGGCGGCGGCACGACCTGCACCAGCACCACGTCCGCCGCAGGCACCGGCAAGACGCTGTTCTCGGGCAACGTGGCAATCACCACCACCAATTGCGGCACCAGCTTCCAGATGAAGGACCCGACCCGCGGCGGCGGTTACACCACCGACCTCAACAACGGCACCAGCGGTACCGGCACCATCTTCAGCGACGCCGACAACAGTTGGGGCAACAACACGGTGTCCGACCGCGCCTCCGCCGCGGCCGACGCCCACTACGGCATCGCCACCACCTGGGACTATTACAAGAACGTCCACCTCCGCAATGGCATTGCCAATGACGGCAAGGGTGCCCTGAGCAAGGTCCACTACGGCCGCAACTACGTCAACGCGTTCTGGTCCGATGCCTGCTTCTGCATGAGCTTCGGCGATGGCGATGGCACCACCTACGCGCCGCTGGTCGACCTCGACGTTGCCGGCCACGAGATGACCCACGGTGTCACCAGCCGCAGCGCCAACCTGGCTTACTCCGGCGAGTCCGGTGGCCTGAACGAATCGACTTCCGATATCTTCGGCACGATGGTCGAGTTTTATGCCAACAACGCCAGCGACGTGGGTGATTACCTGATCGGCGAGAAGCTGTTTATCAACTACCCCGCCGGCAACAAGGGCCTGCGCTACATGTACCACCCGAGCCTGGAAGGCGCGGGCCGCTCGGTGGACTGCTATTCGTCCACGGTCGGTTCGCTGGACGTGCATTTCTCGTCTGGCCCGTCGAACCACTTTTTCTACCTGCTCGCCGAAGGCAGCGGTGCGAAGAGCTTCAACGGCGTCGACCACACCTCGCCGACCTGCAACGGCTCCACGGTGACCGGCATCGGCCGCGCCGCCGCAGAGAAGATCTGGTACCGCGCGCTGACGGTAAACATGACCTCCAACACCAACTATGCCGGCGCCCGCGCGGCGACGCTCACTGCCGCGACTTACCTGTATGGTGCCGGCTCGGTGCAGTACAACGCGGTCGCAGCCGCGTGGAGCGCCGTCAGCGTCAACTGATCCAGGCAACGCGCTGGAACCGAACGGCCCGCGAAAGCGGGCCGTTTTTTATTGCCTGCTGGCCACGGGCCCGTGTTGCCGCCAAGGGTGAATCTCAGCGTCCTGCGAGACTTGACTCTGTCCTGTTTTGTGGACTGCGTCCGTTTTGTATTGCAAACACCATCACACTTTGGTTTAATTACAGCGCGGACCCCCGGCCGCTCCTGTCTGGAGTTACGACATGTCCGCCGGCCGTTTCGCCCTTGCTTGCTCTGTTGCCCTCGCCTGGTCGAGCGTCGGGTTCGCCGCGCCGGGCAATGGTGCGTCGGCGGATCGTGCCCAGGGTCTGATCAAATCCCACGCCGCCGCAGCGCGCCTGTCATCGGCCGACCGCTTCGAGGTTCGCGACGTGGTGGTGGACCGCGACGGTACCGAGCACGTGCGCTTCAGCCGCAGCTTCGGCGGCCTGCCGGTCATCGGCGGCGACCTGGTCGTGCATTCGCGTAGCGGTCAGTTCAAGTCGGTTTCCGTCTCCCAGTCGAAGGCGGCCTCGGTTTCGCTCAAGGCCATCGTGTCCGATGCGGACGCGGTGGTTGCAGCCGGCGCCGAGTTTGGTCCGAACTTCACGGGCGTTCCATTCGTGTCCCAGGTGGTCTATGCCCGCGGCCCTGGCATGCCGCGCCTGGCCTGGGAAGTGCGAATGGATGGTGGCGACGGCCTCGGCAATCCGGTCGCGATGACCTATATCGTCGATGCCCGAAACGGCCACGTGCTCGATCGCTGGAGCCGCCTGGAAACCATCAAGCCGGTCGCGCCTGCCAACTGCATCGGCGATCTTCCCCAGGCTGGCAAGGGTCACGCCCTGTATTCCGGCGACGTCACCCTGGTCACTGCGCGGTGCGGAAGCAGCCTGTACCAGCTGCGCGACCCGAGTCGCGGCAATGCCTCCACCACCAACATGGGCAACGGTACGAGCGGTACGGGTGCCTTGTTCACCGACGCTGACAATGTCTGGGGCCGCAGCAAGGGCAACAATGATCCCGTCGCCTCCGGCGCCGATGCCCACTACGGCGTCGCCAGCACCTGGGACTACTTCGCGCAGGTGCACGGTCGGCTCGGCGTGGATGGCAAGGGCACCGGTACCACGGCGCGCGTCCACTACGGCCAGAATTACGTCAACGCCTTCTGGTCCGAGGAGTGCTATTGCGTGAGCTTCGGCGACGGCGATGGCCGCACCTGGGGCCCGATGGCCAACCTCGATATCGCCGGCCATGAGCTCAGCCACGGCATCACCAGCCGCACCGCGGGCCTGATCTACTCCGGCGAGTCGGGCGCGCTCAACGAGGCGACCTCGGACATCTTCGGCGCGATGGTGGAACTGCATGCCAACAATGCCCTGGACCGTCCGGATTACACGATCGGCGAGGAGATCTTCCTCCAGGGTGGTGGCAAGGCGCTGCGCTACATGTACCGACCGAGCCTCGACGGCGCGTCCTCGGACTGCTGGTCATCGAACGTCGCGACACGCGACGTGCACTACGGCTCCGGCGTGGCGAACCACTTCTTCTACCTGCTTGCCGAGGGCGCGAAGGCACCAGCCGGCTATCCGTATTCCGCGTCCACCCTGGTCTGCAACGGCAACACGGCGCTGGCCGGCATCGGCCACGAAATGGCCGAGAAGATCTGGTATCGCGCACTGAGTATCTACTTCACCAGCGACACCGATTACGCCGCCGCGCGCGTCGCTACCGTGCAAGCCGCCACCGACCTGTATGGCGACTCCGTCGCGGCGTCCGTCGGCCGGGCCTGGAGCGCCGTCAACGTTTACTGATCTTCGTTGCCCCCCTCCCCCCGAACGAAGAGCGGCCCGCGAAAGCGGGC
>JBBRZU010000048.1:0-18888 GCA_038236425.1 Lysobacterales bacterium | reverse complement strand
CCGACAGCAGCCTGCACAGCGACGACCCGACCTGGCCGCGGGCGCCTGCAATGACCAGGTCGACCCGGGGCTGGCTGTGCTGCGTGCGCGAAACAACCCGGGAATGGCCGGCCGACCCGACCGCCGCGAGATGGGCGGCCGGCGCGGGCGGCGCGGCTGGCTCGGCAGCCAGGGCGAAGGAGGAGGAGAGGGACATGGTGGTTTCCTGGATAAAGAACAGGCCGCAGCGGGCCGCCCGGACAAAATCTAATAACGTTCATCGCGATAGAAAGATATAATTAAGCCCGGGTCCCGTCAAGGGGCCGTCTATAATCCAGGCCTGCCACCGGAGCCGCCCATGCCGTCGACCACCCAGCCGCCAAGTCCCCCGATGCCGGACGCCGTCTCCGGAGCTGGCCAGGTCGGCAGCCGCAAGGATCCGACCCGCCGAATCCGCGCCCCGCGCGGAGCTACCTTGAACTGCCGCAGTTGGCAAACCGAAGCGGCCTTCCGGATGCTGCAGAACAACCTCGATGCCGAGGTCGCGGAAAACCCGCAGGAACTTGTCGTCTACGGAGGCATCGGCCGCGCGGCCCGTGACTGGGCCTGCTACGACCGCATCCTCGAGGTGTTGCGCGAGCTGCGCGATGACCAGACATTGCTGGTGCAGTCCGGAAAGCCGGTCGGCGTGTTTCCCACGCATGTCGATGCGCCGCGCGTGCTGATCGCAAATTCCAACCTGGTGCCGCACTGGGCCACCTGGGAGCACTTCAACGCGCTTGATCGCAAGGGCCTGATGATGTACGGCCAGATGACTGCAGGCTCGTGGATCTATATCGGTTCGCAGGGCATCGTCCAGGGCACCTATGAAACCTTTGTCGAGATGGGGCGCCAGCACTACGGTGGCAATCTCGCCGGCAAGTGGATCCTTACCGCCGGCCTGGGTGGCATGGGTGGCGCGCAGCCGCTGGCCGCATCGCTCGCCGGTGCGTGTTCGCTGAACATCGAATGTCGCCAGGACCGCATCGACATGCGCCTGCGCACCCGCTACGTAGATGAACAGGCAAGCGACCTTGATGATGCCTTGGCACGCATCGCCGCGCATTGCGCGGCTGGCCGCGCGGTATCGGTCGCATTGCTCGGCAACGCGGCCGAGGTGCTGCCTGAATTACTGCGTCGTGGCGTTCGCCCGGACGCCGTCACCGACCAGACCTCCGCGCACGATCCGCTGCACGGCTACCTGCCCGCGGGCTGGACCATCGACAAGTGGCTGGCGATGCAGCAGGCCGATCCAGCGGACGTGGTTGCCGCCGCCAAGCACAGCATGCGCACCCATGTCGAAGCGATGCTCGCCTTCGCCGACCAGGGCGTGCCGACCTTCGATTACGGCAACAATATCCGGCAAATGGCCCAGGACGCCGGCTGCACGCGCGCGTTCGCGTTCCCGGGTTTCGTGCCGGCCTACGTGCGCCCGTTGTTCTGCCGCGGCGTTGGCCCATTCCGCTGGGTCGCGTTGAGCGGTGACCCAGAGGACATCTACAAGACCGACGCCAAGGTGAAGGAATTGATCCCCGACGATCCGCATCTGCATCGCTGGCTGGACATGGCGCGCGAGCGGATCAGCTTCCAGGGATTGCCGGCGCGCATCTGCTGGGTCGGACTGGGTGACCGGCATCGTCTGGCGCTCGCCTTCAACGAGATGGTTGCCAGCGGCAAGTTGTCGGCACCCATCGTCATCGGTCGCGACCACCTCGATTCAGGTTCGGTCGCCTCGCCAAACCGCGAGACCGAAGCCATGCGCGACGGCAGCGATGCCGTCTCTGACTGGCCGTTGCTGAACGCGATGCTGAACGTCGCTGGCGGCGCGACATGGGTGTCGCTGCACCATGGCGGCGGCGTCGGCATGGGCTACAGCCAGCATAGTGGCGTGGTCATCGTCGCCGACGGCAGCGCCGGCGCCGCAGCCAGGTTGGGCCGGGTACTGTGGAACGATCCCGGCACCGGAGTGATGCGCCACGCCGATGCCGGCTACCCCGAGGCCATCGCCTGCGCGGCTGAGCAGGGCCTGGACCTGCCGATGTTGCGTTCAAAGTAAGGCCCCCGTCACTGACTCTGACCGGGGCAATGCTAAGCTTTCAGCCAGATTGCCGGTCTTTTGGAGTTGCTGCCTTGTCGATTCGATCCCTTCGTTTGTCGGCGCTCGCCGTGCTGGCCTGCCTGGCCTTGCTGCCCTCGATCGCGCAGGCAGGTGGCGAGGCAAAAAATCCGCGGGCCGGGTTTGACCAGTTCATCGTCAAGTTCAAGGCCGGCAGTGCGGAACATGGCAATGCCAGCGCCCGCCAGCGCGCGCTCGACGCGGGTGCCAAAGGCAAGGGTGTGCAAGCCACGCGCGAATACCGCCTCGCCGCGGGCGGCGACGTGGTGCACCTCAACGGCAAGCTCGATTTTCGTGGCGCCGAGGACTTCATGAACCGGTTGCGCCGCAATCCGAACGTCCAGTACGTCGAGATCGACCGGATCCTGAAGCCAAGCTTCATTCCGAACGACACCTACTATCCGAACCAGTGGCATTACTACGAAGCGATCGGCGGCATCAACATGCCCGCCGCGTGGGCGCAGGCCACTGGCGCTGGCGTGGTGGTCGCTGTGCTCGACACCGGCATCACCGCGCATAGCGACCTCGATGCAAACATCGTCGCCGGCTACGATTTCATCCGCAGGCTTATTCCTGCCAACGACGGCAACGGGCGCGATTCCGATCCCAGTGACCCTGGCGACTGGGTTGCCGTCGACGAGTGTGGTGTGGGCGAGGCAGCAGCAGATTCCACCTGGCACGGGACGCATGTCTCCGGCACCATCGCGGCAGTCACCAACAACGCCAAGGGCGTGGCCGGTGTTGCCTTCAACGCCAAGGTGATGCCGGTTCGCGTGCTCGGTAAATGCGGCGGCTCGACATCGGATATTTCCGACGCGATCTATTGGGTGGCCGGCTCCCCGATCGTCGGCGTGCCCACCAACAGCAACCCGGTCGAAGTGATCAACCTCAGCCTGGGTGGCGCGGGGTCCTGCAGCGCCTCGACCCAGGCCGCGATCGACTATGCGGTCGCGGCGGGCGTGGTCGTGGTAGTCGCCGCCGGTAACGACAACGCCGACGCCTCCTCATACGAGCCTGCCAACTGCAACAACGTGGTCGTGGTCGGCGCCACCCAGCGCGCAGGTGCACGTTCGTCCTATTCGAACTTCGGCAGCGCAGTGGACGTGGCGGCGCCGGGCGGCGGCGACGGCAACTATGTCAGGTCCACCTTCAATCTCGGCAAGACCGTGCCGACCACCGAAGCCTACGCCGGCTACCAGGGCACTTCGATGGCGACCCCGCATGTCGCGGGCGTTGCGGCGCTGATGCAGTCGACCTCGGTCACCAGCCCGGTCAATGTCGAAGCGGTCCTGAAGTCAACCGCACGCGCGCTGCCGGTGACCTGCCCCGAGGGCTGCGGTGCCGGGATCATCAACGCGTCGTCCGCCGTCGGTGCGGTTGGCAGCGGCGCACTGACTGTCGCCGATGTCAGCACCACCGAAGGAAACACCGGGACGAAATCACTGACCTTCACTGTCAGCCTGTCCAAGCCCATGCTGACGGACGTCACTTTCGATGTCGCCACGGCCAATGGCAGTGCGACCGCGGGCAGCGACTATGTCGCGCTGGCCCTCAATGCCCAGAGCATCGCCGCCGGCGTCACCAGCAAGACCTTCAACGTCACCATCAACGGCGACACCACGGTGGAGCCGAACGAGACCTTCACTTTCAATGTCAGCAACGTGACCGGCATCCTGGTGGCCAACGGGCAGGGGATCGGCACGATCATCAACGACGACGCAACCGCGCTGGCCAATGGCGTGGCGGTAAACGGCATCACTTCCGCGGTCGGCACTTACCTGATCTATTCGCTCGAAGTACCCGCTGGCCGTACCTCGGTTACCTTCACCACCTCCGGCGGGACCGGCGACGCGGACTTGTTCGTCAAGCTCGGGGCGATCCCCAGTTCGACAAATGCGGATTGCAAATCCGAGGGTGCCACCACTGCCGAGAACTGCGTGATCAACTCGCCGGCGGCGGGTACCTACTATGTCGTGGTCCTCGCCTACTCCGCGATTTCCGGTGTGAGCCTGGTCGGTACCTATGTGCCCGATGCGACCCCGACGCTGAGCGTGTCGGATGCCTCGGTGACCGAAGGCGCTGCCGGCACCAAACTGCTTGGCTTCACGGTCAACCTGACATCGGCTTCGGCCAATGCCGTGACCTTCGACCTTGCCACCTATCCGGGCACGGCGATCCCGGGCGTCGACTACGCGCCGAGCAGTGCGGTCGGCGTGTCGATCCCGGCCGGCCAGACCTCGGCCAACTTCAACGTCACCATCAACGGCGACACGGAAATCGAGGACAACGAGACCTTCACCGTGGACGCCAGCAACATCAACGGCGCACTGGCCGGCAACGTGCAGGGGCTTGGGCGGATCATCAACGACGACCAGGCGCAGCTGCGGATCGCCGATGCCTCGATCATCGAGGGCAACAACGGGTTGTCAACGCTGGTGTTCGATGTCGTGTTGTCGCAGCCGATGCCCAGCCCGGTGACCTTCGACATCGCCACCTCGAATGGCACCGCCACTGCGGGCAGCGACTATGTCGCGCGCAGCCAGGCCGGCCGCTATCTGGATGCCGGGCGCTCGCGCGTGCAATTCGAAGTCATCGTCAATGGTGATGCTTCGGCCGAGCCGGACGAGACCATCAACGTCACCGTGAGCAACGTCAACGGTGCGCTGCTCGCGGATGGTGCCGCAGTGGGCACGATCATCAACGACGACGGCCCTGGCTTCGTTGCCGGCGGTACGTTGAGTGCGCAGTCCGTGCTGGTCTCGCCGGTGCTGCTCGGCTTCGACGGCAAGCCGATCGTGGACGAGGCGGTGGCCTGTCGCCCGGCTGGTCAGCGACGCGGCCGGCTGGAGCCCAAGTTGCCCACCTGCGCCCGCGGCGACAATGCCGCGGGGCATTCCGCGCAGCGCTAGGTCCGGGCGCATGTCCGGTCGCCTGGCGGCTGGACTGACGATGATCGCGGTGCTGCTTTGTGGCGGCACTGCTCCGGCCCGTGCGGATGCGCCGCCGCGTTTCCCCGCCCAGGCGGTGTGGCACCAGGACATCAGCCAGGCACCACTCCACGCGCAGTCAGCGTCGATGATCTCGACGCTGGTCGGGCTCGGCGGCTTCGGCTATGGGCGCATGCAGATCGATTTCGGCATGCGCATTGTCCAGGCGCCGCAGGGTGCGCCGACGCGAACCATCGTCGGCTATCCAAGCGTTGGCCAGTACTACGCTCCCGATTGCGAGCCGGTCGGCACGCCGATGCCGGTACCGGCGAATTCCGCCATCGAGGCAAGTACCGGGCTGAGTTGTGCGAACGCCAGCGATGACTGCCACCTGCTGGTGGTGCAGGGCAGCGCGCTGTACGAAGCCTATCGCGCCAATGCCAGCGGGACCGGCGGACTGCAGACGCAATGCCTGGCGGTGTGGAAGCTGGACCAGGTGTACCCGGCGAGCAATCGCGGCGACCACTGCACCAGTGCCGATGCCGCGGGCTTCCCGATCGCGCCGCTGCTGTTCAACGCCGACGAGGTTTACGCCGCCACGCAAGTGTCAGGCGGTGACCTCGGCCACGCGATCCGGTTCATCCTGCCGAATGCGCGGATAGCGTCGCAATCGGGCACCAAGTATTACGTGCGGCCCGCCAGCCACGCCGGCGGACCCAGCGGACCGGTCGGCAGCGTGCCTTATGGTTCGCGGCTGCGACTTCGCGCCGATTTTCCGGTCAACCTGTACTCGCCTGCGGCGCAGGTGATCGTGCGCACCATGCAGCACTACGGCATCGTGCTTTCCGATGGCGGGAATATTGCACTGACCGCCGAGGCCGATCTGTACACCGCGCACAAATGGAGCGAACTGGGCATTGATTCCCGCACCTTCGACCTGCAGGTGGCTGGCAGTCCGGTGCGCATCCAGGACTTTGCAGTCCTCGACACCGGTCCGCGGATCGTCGAGGACTACAACTGTGTTCGCAATCCCGATCCGGTGTCGCAGCCAGTGGTGTCAATCGCCAATGCATCGACCAGCGAGGGCAACGCCGGAACCAGGGGACTGGGCTTCGCAATCAGCCTGTCGCATGCTTCCGCATCTCCGGTGACGGTCGACGTCGCGACCGCCGATGGCAGCGCCTTCGCGCCATCCGATTACCTGGCGGCGGCAACGACGGCGTTGGCCATTCCCGCCGGCGCCACCAGCGCCACCTTCACCGTCCAGATCGCCGGCGACACCGCGGTCGAAATGGACGAACAGTTCGCCGTGGCGTTGTCCAATCCGGTCGGCGCGACGCTGCCGGATCCGGTGGCATCTGGCGGCCTGCAATGGCAGGCCAGTGGCACGATCAACAATGATGACCTTGCGCAGCTCTCGATCGGAGACGCGACGGTGCAGGAGGGCGATGCCGGCAAGCGCAGCGTATTCGTGCCGATTTTCCTGTCGACGCCGATGTCGAGCGCGGTTGGCTTTACCGTCTCCACACCAGCGGGCTCCGGTTCGGCGACGGCCGGGACGGATTACCTGGCGATGACGCAAGTCGGACGGATACTGGATGCCGGACGATCGACGACCACCGTGGCGATCGAAATACTGGGTGATGTCTTGCCGGAGCCGGACGAGACATTCCAGGTCCAGCTGTCATCAGTGACTGGCGCAATCGTGGGTAAAGCCTCGGGAACGGTCACCCTCGTGGATGATGACGCGGCGGCGCGTGCCCTGGTTACCCCTACCTGTGCGCGTTGGCGTAAAGGGTGTACTCGCCCTGCACCACGAAACCATCGGAATTTGAATCAATCGCGCTGAATTCACTGCTCAACGCCGCATCGCTTGCGGCCTCGGCGATGCTGATCCTGCTGTCGGAATCGGTGTCCAGGGCCAACCACAGATTCCGCGACACGACAGCCGAATGGCCGGCCGCCTTGCCCTCGCACTGGCTTGCGTTGGCTGTGAAGTACACGCGGTACTCGTCCTGTGTCACGAAGCCATCCTGGTCGGTGTCGATGCTGGCGAAGTTGGTTCCGACTGCGGGATTCGCGTTGGCTTCGGCGGGGCTCAACCTGCTGTCGCCGTCGCTGTCGGCTTCGGCCCACCAGTCGCCCTTGCCCGCGCTGGAGTTGGCGCTTGCTGAAGCAGCCTCCGAGCTGGCCGCCGCCCACGATGCTGATTTCGCGGCGGGTGCCCCTGCGGTTCGCATCCCTGCGGCTGGCACCGCTGCAGCGGGTGTAATGCCGGGTTGTGCGAATGCACTGGCCGGGCCCAGCGCCGCGCCAAGCATCAACGCTGCAAGTGCCGGAATGGTTGGGTGCATGCGGATTTCCTTTCCGTGTCGAGGCGCAGCGCGTCCTGCGCTGTGTCCATACAATGCGTCGGGCACGCTGACTCGGCACTGAGCCGGGCAACGCGCGGGGCGCCGGAATCGACCCCGGAGAAATCTTGCTGAATGCAATCCATATCGTGCGTTTTGCACTCAGATTCCGTTCAGTGCCAATGCCTCGTACTGGCGCCGTGGCAGGAATCTCCCTGCCCCGACTTCGCGAGGATTGAAATGAACGTCAATACCCTTCACCGGACTTTGCTGGCGACCGTCATCGGTTCGACACTCGTGTTCGGACTGACCGGATCGGGCGCTGCGCGCGCGCAGGATGGGAGCGCGCAGAACCAGGCACAGAAGGACGATGACGCCTCCGACAAGGGCGAGCAGCGTCGTGCCCGCCAGAAGGCACGGCAAGCCGAAGCCGCGCAGGCCAGTGCAGCGCAGGCGCAGGCCGATGCCGGCCAGGCGCAGGCGCAGGCTGATGCCGGCCAGGCGCAGGCCGCGGATCGGCAACAGGACATGCAACGCCAGCAGCAGGCACAGCAGCAGCAGGCGCAGCAGCAGGCGCAGCAGCAGGCGCAGCAGCAGGCGCAGCAGCAGGCGCAGCAGCAGGCGCAGCAGGCGCAGGCGCAGGCGGATGCCAGCCAGGCACAGGCGCAGCAGCAGGCCGACCAGCGTCAGCAGTATGCCCGCCAGCGTCAGGACATGCAGCAGGCACAGGCTGATGCCAGCCAGGCGCAGCAGCAGGCACAGGCGCAGCAGCAGGCACAGGCGCAGCAGCAGGCCGATCGCGAACGCACGGCAGACCAGCAGCGTCGTATCGGCGAGCAACAGCAACAGCGCCAGCAACTGGACGCCGCGCAGCGTGCAACCAACCAGACCGATGACCGTCAGGCGCAGGATGGCCGCAACCGCGATCGCCAGCTCCGCGATGGTCACGATGGCGATGCCAAGCTCAACTACGCCGACCAGCAGCAGGGCAGGCGCCTGACTGATGCGGAAGCCGCGCGCGCGCGCCAGGGCGAGCGTGACTCCGAGCGCCTGTCGCGCGAACAGCAGCAGGCGCTGATCACCCAGCAGCGCCTGCAGGCCCAGCGCTACAACCGCGACTACTCCAATCGCGACTACCAGGCGCGCCAGCGTTCGCAGTACCTGCGCCAGCAGAACCGCGACTCACAGTACGCCTACCAGCAGCGTTACTACGACCTGTTGCGCCAGCAGAACCAGCGCTTCGATTGGCAAAACTACAACTACTACAACGACCCGTACTATTCGAGCGCGCCGAGCTACCGTTACTACCGCAGTGGCAGCTACTACCAGGTGAACGACTATGCAGCGCGACTGCTGCGCCAGGCGATCAATCTGGGCTACCAGGAAGGCATCCGTGCCGGCCGGGCTGACGATAACGATGGCTGGCGCTTCGACTACCGCAGCAGCTTCGCCTACGAGGATGCCAACTACGGCTACCGCGGCGTGTATGTGCGCCAGTCGGAGTACAACTACTACTTCCGCCAAGGTTTCCGCCGCGGCTACGAGGATGGTTACTACGGTCGCCGGCAGTATGGCCGCTACTCCAACGGCAGCGACTCGATCTTGTCGAACGTGTTGTCGGTGATCCTCAACCTGCAGCCATACCGCAGTTCGTATGGTCAGCCGTACCGCTACTGAGCAATGGGCTGACAGCCTTGCTGCACTTGAACGCCCGGCCTTGCGCCGGGCGTTTTTTCATTCCACGGCGTGCACGCGCCAGGCCGGAAACGGCGCGCCCGGCTCGGCCGAGGCCAGACCCGCAGCGAGCAGGCCATCGTCGCTTTCCGCCTCGCACAGATAGACGGCGATGGCGCCTCGTGGTTGTTCCGTGCGCACCAGCGACCAGCCGTCGGGAAGGGTCTGCCGCCCGCGCCGGTAATCGGCCTCCAGGTACTCGGAGGCGTTGGCCTCCAGGATCTGTCGGCCGGCGGAACTGACCCGCGCGCGCACGGTGGCGACTTCGGCATCCAGTTGCAGTGCTGAGGTCGGAGTTTCCACTGCCAGTCCGTGCCCGGTGAGCAATGCAGCGACCGCGGGCGCGACGGCATAGGCGAGGGGACGCGGCACCGTATGGTCGCTGGTGAATCGGCCGATCCATGGAACGCGCACGGTGATCGGCGCGCCGTCCAGCGTGTATGGCTCGCGAGTGAGGACGTCCACTTCGCGGTCGGGGAATGACTCCAGCCGATAGCGCACCGCGACGAATTCCGGCGGCATCTCGCAGCTGGCCAACAGCGCGACGATCTCGCTGCCGTGTCCGGCAACGTAGTGCAGGGATTCACGCAGGAAGGCGTAGGTCGCCCGGACGCGCTCGTCATAGGGAATGTAGGAGTAGCTCTCGAGCAGCAGGTCCATTCGATTGGTGAGGCCGCGGTAGTTGCCGCCGAACCGCGGATGGTGGGTATAGGTGATCCAGCCCAGACCCTGGCCGCCCTCGTCACGCAGGAAATTCCCGTAATAGAAACTGTCCATGCCTTCGGACTCGCGCACCTTCGCACCGACCACCGGCAGCAGTCGCTCGCGCATGTAGTCGATCGGTTCGCGCCGCCCGCTTTCCACCACGTGCGGGATGTCGTAGGTCATCGCAAAGCGATGGATCGAACCATTGGTCGAGTGGCAGTCGATGGTCAGGTGTGCGTTCCAGGGCTGCGCAACGCGCGTTTGCAGCAGGCGCATTTCCTCGGCCTGTTGCTGCATGTAGTCGCGGTTGAGGTTGATGCCTGCGGCGTTGACGCGCGTGCCGACGCCACTGGCAGGCCCCAGTTGCCCGCTGAACTTGTCCAGTTCCAGCTTGCGGTTGTCCGGATCGATGCGGTCGTTGCCGTCCGGATTGAACAGGGGCACCACCACCAGCACCAGGTTGTCGAGCAGGTTGCCGTGCGCACCGCGCAGGATGTCGCGGACCAGCATGAGGCAGCCTTCCTTGCCCTCGATTTCGCCGGCGTGGATGCCGTTGATCACCAGCACCACCGGCAAGCCGCAGGCGTGGGCCGCCTCGGGCGTGAAATGCCCCTGCGACGACAACACCAGCAGCGGCAGCGCGCGGCCTTCCGGAGAGGCCCCGAAATCGCCGACATGCAGGCGGGCGTCACCTTCGGCGGCCAATTCGGCGATGAAGCGCATGACATCGGCGTGGCGCGAGGTTTCGCTGTAGCCGCTGGATTCGGCGCGGGTCAGAGGCGGTGTGGCGGGAGGCAGTGGCATGGCGGCACCGTTCCGTGGTCGGAAGTCGATTCTAGCGCCGTCAACGATGCGCTTAACCGGCGCGGCGGGCGCGGCGGTATCATTCACGCATGCATCCCGCACCCACCGCCGACCGCGCTGCGCCGTCGCCACAGGACGTGTCCCTGGCCTTGGCCGGCCCGGGTTTTGCCTTCGTTCCAGGCGCGGTGATGCGCGCCATGCTGGCCTTGCAAGGACCGCTCGACGACTGGGACGCGCTCACCGACAGTTGGAACCGTCTCGAGCTTGACGAATACATGGCCGACCACGGCCGCTACCGCCGCAGGCGGCATGCCGTCTACGCCGCCAGTCCCGGCGTCGGGATCGTCCTGGCGTCGCCGCAGCCGCACTTCCAGTCGCTGGAGTACAACGCGCTCAATGGCGGCATCGCGCGCTGGTTCGCACCGGTCGAGCCGGCGTTCGCGAGCGGCGCGAGCCTGCGCACCATCCTGGATTTCTGCCGCGGGCTGTTCGAAGGCCTGGCCGGCGCGATGCCCTGGCATATCGAGTTGCACCAGTTCCGCATCGAAGCAGGTGCAGGAATGCAAGGGCTTCCGACGCCCGAAGGCATGCATCGCGATGGCGTGGACTATGTGCTGGTGCTGCTGGTACGCAGGAGCAACATCGCGCGCGGTACCACGATCATCGGCGCTCCCGATGGCAGCGATGCGGATCGCTTCACCCTGGCGCAGCCGTTCGATGCCGCGCTGCTCGACGATCACCGCGTTTACCATGGCGTGACGCCGGTGCGGGCGAAGGATGCCGCGCAGACGGCCTTCCGCGATGTGCTGGTGGTGACGTTCCGTCGCGCCACCTAGCCCGCGCGCCGGAAATTCCGCAAACCATGCACCAGACACTGAGCAGGAATCCACCCTGAACCGGGACGCGCAAATCGAAGTTTCCGGGCTGCAGCAGGTGCCGCGCGCGAATGCATGGCTGACGCCCCTCGAACTGTGCGCGCTCGCCGCGATCTGGGGCGCGTCATTCATGTTCCAACGGGTTGCGGCCGGCGAGTTCGGCGCACTCGCACTCGGCGAGATGCGCCTGGTGCTCGGTGCTTTCGCGTTGCTTCCGTTCCTGTGGCGGCAGCGTGCCGCCTTCCCGCTTCGGCTCTGGCCGACCCTGGCCTTGATCGGCGCGATCAACTCCGCTGTCCCGTTTGCATTGTTCGCCTGGGCTTCGCAGCGTGCGCCGGCCGGCGTGGTCGCGATCAGCAACAGTCTGGCGGTGATGTTCACCGCGCTGGTTGCCTTCGCGTTTTACGGGGAGCGCATCGGCTGGCGGCATATGGCCGCGCTGGCCGCCGGATTTGCCGGCGTGGTGATCCTTGCGAGCGCAAAGGTGGCAGGGGCAAGCACGGGCATGGCAGTGCTTGCCGGTACCTCGGCGGCGTTCCTGTACGGGGTCGGCGTGAACCTGATCAGGCACAAGCTGGCCGGCTTGCCGCCGATTGCACTGGCGGCCGCGACCTTGTCGTGTGCGGCCCTGCTGTTGCTGCCTTTCGCCATCGCGAGCTGGCCGTCGGGTCCGATCAGCGCGGCGTCATGGGCGTCCGCCGTGGCGCTGGGCGTGGTCTGTTCCGGCATCGCCTATGCGCTGTATTACCGACTGATCCAGCGCATCGGCGGCAATCGTGCCGTGATGGTCGCCTACCTGGTGCCGTTGTTCGCGGTGCTCTGGGCCTGGGGGCTGCTCGGCGAGACGCCGACCTGGCGCATGCTGGTGGCCGGCGTGCTGATCCTTGGCAGCGTCGCGCTCGCGCAGGGCAGGCGCGTCTGAGACTCGGCTGCGCGGCGCCTCCCAGAGGCACGCGCCTCGCAAGCATCGCACCTCAGAGGCGCCGCACCTCGACCCAGTCGATGTCGTAGTAGTAGCTCTTGTTCTGCCGCTTCGTGCTGACCAACTTCAGGCGTGCGTCGTAGGCGTCGCTCCAGCTGGATGCGGGCGCCCAGAAGTTCAGTCGGATCGGCGTGGCAAGGTCGGGTTGCGCCAGGGTGGACGAAGCAACCTGCACGCCATCGACCAACCACTCGGTGCGTCCCGGCAACCAGCGGATGGTGTAGGTGTGGAACTGGTTGACGTCCAGGCCCGCGACCAGGGCCGACTGCGAGGCGTGGTGCACGCCATCGCCATAGGTCGGGCTTGCTTCGTCCCAGTCGTTCCATGTGGTCAGCAGCAATGGCGCGCCACCGGATGCCAGGTTGACCTGCTTGCTCAGCACCTCGATGTCGAGTTCATCGGACTTGGCATTGAGCGTGTTGTAGGTAAACAGCGAAGTGACCAGGCCGGACGGCAACTGGTTCATGCGCACACGGGCCTCGAACTCGACGCCATTTTGCAGGTCGTAGTTCGACTTCGAATAAATCTCGGCGCCAGTGAGCCGGTAGGTATCGAAGCGCAGTTGGGCGATGCCGCCGGACACAACGGGCACGTTTCCCAATTGGGTACGGCCGAGCTTCCAGGTGCCGACGCCCCACGCAGACGCGTTGAGCTGGCTGCCGTTGAAGTCATCGCGGAAGACGACTGTGCCATTGGCCTGGGCCGAGCATGCAGTCGCGGCCAGCACGGCGCCGGCAATGGCATGGCGCAGGAATTTCGAACGGTTCATCGGCAGGCCCCTGGGCGACGGAGCCGGCCCGGCGCCGGCGTCCCTGGGGCCAAGCTTAGAACGCCCCGGCCAACTCCACCAGCGCCCTACAGCAGCCGCCAGGCCACGCTGCCACCGGCGCGCATTGGCACCAGGGTGGTGTCGCCGAACGGTAACTCAGGCGGAATGGCGACCGGCTCGCGACGCAGTTGGATGGTGTCGGTGTTGCGCGGCAGGCGATAGAAGTCAGCGCCGTGGAAGCTGGCGAACCCCTCCAGCCGATCCAGGGCACCGGCGGCATCAAAGACTTCGGCGTACAGCTCGATCGCGGCATGTGCGCTGTACAGCCCGGCGCACCCGCAATCGGATTCCTTGGCATGGCGCGCATGCGGCGCGCTGTCGGTGCCCAGGAAGAAGCGCGGATTGCCGGACGTTGCCGCGGCGACCAGCGCCTCGCGATGCAGCTCGCGCTTGAGCACAGGCAGGCAGTAGGCGTGGGGGCGCAGGCCGCCTGCGAACAGGGCGTTGCGGCTCATCAGCAGGTGCTGCGGGGTCAGCGTTGCGGCCACGCCGTCGCGCGCCGCCAGCACGAACTCGACGCCATCGCGCGTGGTCAGGTGTTCGAACACGACGCGCAGGCCCGGGAAGCGCTCGACGAGGGCACGGCCGTGGCGTTCGATGAAGACCGCCTCGCGATCGAAGATGTCCACCGCAGGGTCGGTGACCTCGCCATGCAGCAACAGCGGCAGGCCAGCGTCCTGCATGGCGTCGAACACCGCATCGCAACGCCCCAGGTCGGTGACGCCGGATTGCGAATTGGTGGTGGCGCCCGCCGGGTAGTACTTCACCGCATGGACGATGCCCGATGCCTTGGCGGCGATGACCTCGGCCGCCGTGGTGGCCTCGGTGAGGTACAGCGTCATCAGCGGCTCGAACGCCATGCCATCCGGCAACGTGCGCAAGATGCGTTCGCGATAGGCGCGGGCGTCATCCAGTGTCCGTACTGGCGGCACCAGGTTGGGCATGACAATGGCGCGTGCGAAGCGGCGTGCGGTATCGGGCAGCACGGTGCGCAGGGCATCACCGTCGCGCAGGTGCAGGTGCCAGTCGTCGGGTCGGATCAGGGTGAGGGTCTGGGTGAGGGTGTCGGCCATGCCGGCAGTTTAATGCACGGCGGTCCCGACGACCCGTGCCATGGGCTTTCCCCGGGGTCTAGAATCCGCCAATCAACCGTGGGAGCAACGCGACATGATCGGCTACGTCACCTTGGGTACCAACGATTTGCCGCGCGCCGCGGCGTTCTACGACGTATTGCTGGGCGAGATCGGCGCCAAGCGAATGATGGAGTCCGATGCGTTCATTGCTTGGGGCGTGTCGATGACCACACCCAGCCTCGGGCTTACCAAGCCGCACGATGGCAACGCTGCCACGGTCGGCAACGGGACCATGGTGGCCCTGGTGGTGGACAGCAAGGACAAGGTCGATCGCCTCTACAGCAAGGCGATAGCGCTGGGCGCAAAGGACGAAGGTCTCGCCGGCCCACGGGGCGATGGATTCTACGCCGGCTATTTCCGCGATCCCGACGGCAACAAGCTCAACGTGTTCTGCATGGGCTGAGTCCCGGGCGACGCGACCGGCGGGCGCGTCGCATACCAGGATCAGCGGTACAGCTGCGGCAGGCGCGCCTTGAGGTGGGCCACTTTTGGCGCGTCGTTGTAGACGATGTACGGGTCGCCAGGATTCAGTCGCGCATAGTCCTGGTGGTAGGACTCGGCCGCGAAGAACTGCTTGAGCGGCACCACCTCGGTGACGATCGGCGCCTTGCCGAAGATCTGCGCGCGGCGCATCTGGTCGATGTAGGCGCTGGCGATCTTTTTCTGTTCGGCATCAGTGTAGAAAATCGCCGAGCGGTACTGGGTGCCTCGGTCCGGGCCCTGGCGATTGAGCTGGGTCGGATCGTGGGCGACCGAGAAGAACACCTTGAGCAACTGGCCATAGGTGACCTTGGACGGGTCGTAACGCACTTCGACCGACTCGGCATGGCCGGTGGTCCCGGTGCTGACGATGTTGTAATTGGCGGTGACGGCACTGCCGCCTGCATAGCCCGAGCGCGCGTCCAGCACGCCGCGGGTGTGCTCGAACACTGCCTCGATGCCCCAGAAGCAGCCGCCAGCGAAGACCGCGGTCCTGTTGCCGGATGCGGCCACCGGGCTGGCGTCGACCTTGGGGTCCGGGACGGCCTGCCGGGCGATCCCGGTATTGCTGAAGCCGAAGACCAGCGCGATGCCGGCGGCGACGCCGAGCAAGCCCTTGCCGGCGAGCGAGATGAGTCGATTGTTGTCCATGCTGCTTCTCCGAGAATTTGGGGGGGTCAGGCCGGGAAGAACTTCAGCGCCACCGAGTTCATGCAATAGCGCAGGCCGGTCGGCTGCGGGCCGTCGTTGAAGACGTGGCCCAGGTGCGCATCGCAGCGCGTGCAGCGGTTTTCGGTGCGCTCCATGCCGAGCGCGAAGTCATGCAGCTCCTGGATGTTTTCCTTGGCGATCGGTTGCCAGAAGCTTGGCCAGCCGGTACCCGAATCAAACTTTGTGCGCGCATCGAACAACGCCGTGCCACAGCAGATGCAGCGGAATACACCGCGCACATCATGCAGCTTGTTGTATTCGCCGCTGAAGGGCGACTCGGTGCCTTCGTGCCGTGTGACGTAAAAGCTGCGCGGCGGCAGGAGCGCCTTCCACTCGGCCTGCGTGCGCACGACTTTGGAAACAACCAGCGACTGGACGCGGGTGGCGTCATTTTTGAACTCGACCACGGTGACCTTGGTCGGTGGGGCCGCCTTCGCTGCCGCAGCCATCGGCTGGCCTGCCGCAGGTGCGCTTCGCGAGCAGGCCAATGCCAGGCCGGCCAGGCCCAGCACGGAGCCACCAAGCAGGCGTCGCCGGGCCGGATTGGCCGGGGTGGCCGAGGTGGTGATGGGGGTTGGGGGTGTCATCGGCTCGTTTTCCATGGACTCAGGTTAGGGAATGCGGCGGCAAGGGAGGGTGAACCCGTTGCTGCCTACATCACTAAAGAGTCCCGGGACGGGCCGAGAGATGCGCTGGTCGCCGACCCGTATTGGGTCGGCGTTCAGCTGCAGGCTTCAGGCCTGCATGGTCCGCTTGCGGCTACGCAGCTCGGCCTTCAGGGCCTCGGCGGCGTGCACATACTGCTTGGCCAGGACCCGCACCACGAAGCTGTGGTCACGGTCCATGACGACCTTCTGCAAGGACACCTGAATCTGGCTTTCGGTCTGCTCGAGCGCGGTGATCTGCGCCGAACCGACAGACTTGAACCCGGCGCGGACGCCCTCGTAGGTCTGCATGACTTCATCCCGCAGTTCCATGGGGTTGGCCTTGCCACGACCGTCAGGCTTCAGCTCGGGGGTCATGTTGTCGGCCAGCGCGGTCTTGGCTTTGGCGAGGTCGGTGAACACCCGGCTCAGCTTCTTGTCCGGCACGGCCTTGGCGGCTTCTTCATAGAACTCGGTGCCATCGCGGGTGATATCGATGAGATCGTGCAGGTAGTGGGCGTTTTCGCTCATTGAGGCCTCCTGAGGGTGCGACCCGGCGCCAGCTGCCTGAGAGGCAGTCGGGGGCGGGTGCCAATCGTTAAGTGAAGGGAGTTTAACAAAGCGGCCATGAATATTCGGTTATTTGGCCTGAAAGGCCGCTATGGCGGCCTCACAGGCCCCGGAAAGGCGTGTCAGCCGCCCTGGGACTCGGCCCGTTCGGCCGCCTCGCCGGCAGCAACCCGCCGCGGCACGCCATCGGCATCTGCCAGGCGCTCGATCCGGGCGAACACCTCGGCCCGCGAAAACGGCTTCTTCATGAAGTCATCGGCGCCGATCCGGTACAGGTAGAACTCCTCGGTCGCCTGCTCATTGCCGCTGATCATGATGATGGGGACGTGCTGCGTGGCCGGAGCGCGACGCAAATGCCGCAGTGCCGCGAAACCGTTCATGCCCGGCAGGACAATGTCCAGGAAGATCAGGTCCGGCGGATCGGCAGTTGCGAGCGCAATTCCGGTTTCGGCATCGCCGGCTTCCAGTGCGTCGAATCCGTTCTGCCGCAACATGCGCCGCAGCAGAGCGACGATAGTGGCCGAGTCATCGATCACCAGGATACGCAGGCCGGGGCGCAGACCCGGACGTTCGCGGACGCGTCGCTCGCCCGCAGCGGCCGCGGCAATCGCCGTCGGCTCCGCCGTGATGCTCGAGCCCGTCACCAATGCTGTCGGCGAGGGCGGGGTCGCTGCCTTGGCCGTCGCCGAGGCACCGAAGAATCCACGCAGTTTCGTCAGTAGGCTCATGTCGAGGTCACGGGATCGGCTGGTCGAGCATCAGCGCACGCACGTACTTGGCCGATGGCGAGCCGAAGCTCAGGACCTTGTCGTGGTACTGCTTGAGGTTGAACGCCTTGCCTTGCTTTTCCTCGACCGCGTGGCGCATGTCCAGGTGCTCCTGCACGCCGACGAAGTAGGTCGGCAACTGGGTCGAGCTGAGCTGGGCACGCACCCACTTGCCCGCGGCCTCGCGCTCTTCCTGGAACGTTTCCTGGGTCATCAGTTTCATTGCGTCGTCGCGGCTCATGCCGTCCACGTGGATGGCCTGGTCCAGGATCGCGTTGGAAATCGTGCGCAGGTACCACTTCAACTGGATCAGGCGATACAGCGGATCGTTGTCGCGATAGCCGGAATCGGCCATCACTTTTTCCGCGTATACCGCCCAGCCCTCGACGAAACTTCCAGACGACAACACCGCGCGCAGCACCGACGGGTATTTGTTCGAGTGCCAGATCTGCACGTAGTGGCCAGGCATGGCTTCGTGGATGCTCAGCTCGTCGATGGAGCGAGTGTTGTACTCGCGCAGGAACGAAGTCACCTTGGCATCGTCCCAGTCATCGGGAATCGGCGATACCGCGTAGAACGTGTCCAGCGACTTGTCGAGCGGGCCCGGTGAATCGCAGTACGCCACGGTGACGCCGCGCTGGAATTCGGGCATCAGGATGACCTGCACCGGCGCGTCCGGCAGGGTGATGAAATCCTGCTTGCGCACGAAGTCGGTGGCGGCGGCCAGCGTGGATTTGGCGGTGTCCACGACCTTGTCGCGCGCCGGGCGATCGGCATAGGCAAGTTCCAGCGCGGCCTGGATCACGGCCTGCTGCTGCTCGTGGCTGGGTGCCGCGGGCATTTCCGGCGCGTCCGGCTTGCCGGTCAGCACGCCACGGGCCACGTCATACATCTGCGCACGCACCCGTGTCAGTTCGGCCTCGGCGCGGCTGCGGATGTCGGCGCGGGTCATCGGTGAATCGAGTGCAAAAGCCAGCTTCTGGTCGTACAGCGCCTGGCCGATGCGGAAGTCGCCCTTGGCGTTCGGCACGAGGGTGCGATCCAGCCAGCGCTGGTTCTCTTCCACCGCGCGGCGCAGCGTCACCACCGCGGCGTCGAAACGCTCGCGATCGGCGCCCTGCAGTTCACCCGCATGCGGAACGATCAGGTCGTCCACCAGGCTGAGCAGGCCCTTGTTCTGCTTTGCTACTGTCTCGGCGTGGATCTTCGGCACCCGGTCAAGGTCGAGATTGCCGCGCATCT
>JBBRZU010000047.1:0-18926 GCA_038236425.1 Lysobacterales bacterium | reverse complement strand
GCGCGCGCCAGGGCGTGGTCGCCATCGGGTTCGACAGGCGTCTGGACGCTGGACAATTCCGGGGCCATGGCAGGACTGAGCATAACCACTCCGATGCCCGGACCGGGCGGAGGGTTTAAAGGCCCGCCAGCCGTTCCTGCAGCGGGCCCAGCCAGCGTTCATAGCGGCGCCAGGCGGTGATGCCCCGGGTGTGGATGGGCTCGCGCACCTGCGCGCTGCTGGCGGTGTTCACCGGGCGCAGGTTGCTGCCCGGGTCGAGGCAGGCGGCATCAAACGGCAGGCCGCAGAAGTCCAGGATCCTGCGCGCCCCGGCTTCCGGATCGCGCGCCAGCGCTTCGTAGTCCACGTCCAGCACGTAGTCGGGCGCGATTGCATGCCAGTGATCCATCAGCTGGCGATAGCCCAGGTACCAGTCGGCCAGTTCGCCCTGGTCGTAGCTGTAGGGGCAGGCGGCCGAGAACAGTTCCTTGAGGTTGGAGAAGCAGGTGTCCATCGCGCCACGACGCATGTGCACGATCCGCGCGCCGGGCAGCGCGCGTTGCAGGAAGCCGATGTTGAGGAAGTTCGAGGGCAGCTTGTCCACCAGGAAGGACCGCCCCGCGGCCCGCCACTGCACGCGCTCGAGGTAGTCGCGACCGACCGAGGGAAAGTCGATGTCGCCGATGCGCTGCGCAGCTTCGACATCGCTGGAACCGGCGAAATGCCGGCCGAGCGCAAGCCGCAATCCAGCCGGGAAATCGTAGAGTTCGCCGCCCTCGTTGACCTGCGGGTGGTTGCCCAGCATGCGCTCCACCAGCGTCGTGCCCGAGCGGTGCATGCCGACGATGAAGATCGGCGTGACGGCATCGGCGGACCCGGGGGCCGACGAGGCGCGCGGCGACGGCGACGGGTGCGCGGGCGTGTGCACGTGCGTCTGCGCGTACGCGGGCAGGCCACCAAGTGCATCCATCAGCGCGACGCTGGCGCGCGGGTCATAGGCCAGCAGCCGGCGCTTCGCCGTGCAGCCGCGCGCCAGTGCCTGCCAGGCGTCGTCCACGCGATCCAGCGCGTCGAGTCGATTGAACAACGCGAATTCCAGGTAGGGCCGGTCTGCATCCTGCGCTGGCGCTGCGGCGAGTGCCTGCAGCGGCGCGATCGCTGCGGCATCCATGCGTGGCCCCGGCAGCTTGCTCAGCGCCCAGTGCGCCTTGGCCGTGGCTGGCGCCAGGCGCAGGCAGTGCCGCAGGTCCAGTTCGGATTGCTCCAGGCGTCCGGCGTAGAGATGCAGCTGGCTGCGGTTGTAGAGCATGGACGGGTCCACGCCGCTGCGCGCCGCGCGATCGAGCAGCGCGCCGGCCAGCTCCTGTTCGCCGACCATGCTCAGCAGCGCGGCGAAATCGGCTTCCGCACCCGCGCTCCATGACGGCAGGGCCAGGCGTGCCGCGGCAACCTCGCGCATTGTTCCGGAGCGATTGAAGTAGGCCAGGCGCTTGCCCAGCTCCACCAGTTCGGCTGGCGTGGATAGCGCCAGGCCTGCGGCATGCACAGTGGCCGCGTCCGCATCGCGATAGCGCCCGGTGCGCAGCAGCAGCGAGGCAAGTCGGAAGTGCACGGGCAATCGCCTGGATCCGGCGGCGACCAGTTCCTGCGCCAGCGCCAGCGCGGCGGCATTGTCGCCGGCGGCGCGCAGCGCGTCGATGCGGGCGAGTGCATCGGTGCTCATTCGGCCGACTCGGGTTTCGGTTCGGGATCGAGCCAGCCGTCGCGGACCAGCAACTGGCGCAGCGGTTCGAGTTGCAATGCATAGCGCCGCCAGGCCTGCACGGCGCGGCCATGAATCGGCTCACGGACCTGCACGCTGCTTGCGGTGGTGACGGCAGAGCGTGCCGCGGTGACATCCAGGCAACGCGGATCCCAGGCGATGCCGCAGTGCGCGAGGATGCGCCGGGCCCAGGCTTCCGGGTCGGCGACCAGGCCTTCATAGGGCACGTCCAGGATTCGGCCCGGGAAGCAGCGGTGCCAGTGCGCCACCAGCCGTCGGTAACGGCTGTAGTGCGCGGCGAGTGTGTCGAGCGCATAGCTGTAGGGATACGCGTCGGTGAACAGCTCCTTGAGGTTGGACAGGCAGGTGTCCATGGGATTGCGCACCATGTGCAGGATGGGCGCCTGCGGCAGCGCATCGGCGATGAAGCCGATGTTGGCGAAGTTCATCGGCAGCTTGTCGGTGAACCAGGCCTTGTCGCCGGCGCGCCAGGCGGCATGCGCCAGATAGCGGCGCCCGAGCGAATCGCGCTCACCTGATGCATGCGCGCCGCGGATCACGGCGGCATCGAGGAAGGATCGCGAAAAGCGGTCGGCTTGCCAGCGCAGCTGCAGCGGCAGGTCGTCGAGCTCGCCAGCATCGGCGACCACACCGGTTCCGGCAAGGATGCGCTCCAGCAATGTCGTGCCCGTGCGCGGCATGCCGACAATGAAAACAGGCGTTGCGACCGCGTCCGATCCTGGCGCGGCCGCCGGCATTGCCGTTGCAACTTCCGTGGGTGTCCACAGGGATTGGAGCGCTTCGAACGCAGTCGCCTCGTCCGGCGGTGCACGTCCCGCGGGCACCGCGGCAAGCAGTCGACGCTTCGCCTCGCAGCCGACCATCAGCGCCGCCCACGCGCTGTCGGTCTCGCCCAGGTCGTCGAGTTCCTTGAACAATGCAAAGGCGAAGTAGGCTCGCGCCGAGGGATCCCCCGCACCAGCCAGCCGTTCCTGCAGCCGCCGGACGTGGTTGTCCTGGGCCGACTGCCGACGCAACCGGGCCAGCGCCCAGTGCGATTGGGCGTATCCCGGGGCCTGCGCAATGCAGCTCTCAAGCAGACGCCCGGATGCGTCGAGCTCGCCGTTGAACAGGGCAAGGGTGGCGCGCAGGTAAGTACTCGAAGGCGTTGCGCCGCCGAATCGCTCCGCAACATCAAGCAGCGCGCTCGCGCGGGGCAGATCTTCCAACTGACTGGCGACCTGGGCAGCTTGCTCCAACAGCGCGCGATCTTGCGACAAGGCCAGTGCAGGAGACCCCAGGCAACGCCTGGCAGCCGCGCTCTCTCCGAGCCGATGCAGGCTTGCGGCCAGCAGGACCAGCAGGTCCGGTTCCCGCGTACCGACCCGTGCCAGTTCAAGCAACGGAGAAATGGACGCGCGATAGCGGCGCTCACCGGTCGCCACCGTGGACAGCCGGAGCAAGGCGCCCGGATGGGCCGGGTCCAGCGCAAGCATCGACTGGTAGGCCGCACGCGCGGCGCCCAGGCGGCCGGCGGCAAGCGCCGCCTCGGCCTGTTGCCAGAACCGGTGCAGGCCGAAGGAGGTGTCGATGGGCATGCCGTGATTCTGGTGACTCTGGCCGGCAAACACCATGCCTGCGCCCGGAACACGCAAAAAAAAGCGGCCGCCCGAAGGCGGCCGCGAATTTACAGCTGAAGCAAGGTATTACCAGTCGTACTGAACCATGAAGCGGACCGAACGCGGGGTCTGGTACGACACCGGCGTCAGGTAGCTGTCGGGCTGCGGATCACCGGCGGAGTTTTCACCCGTCTCGCTAACCGCGGTCGCAGCGTGCTCGTTGAACACGTTGAAGACGTCAGCCTTCATGGTCAGGTGGCCGTCGGCCCAATTGGGCTTGTAGGCCACATTCAGGTCAAGCGTGCGGGACCAGGGCGTACGGCCCGCGGTGCCACGCGGAACCACCGTGTGGCCGTTGTTGCCGCCACCGTGATACAGCGGGTTGGACTGGCCAGCCGGGCACGCCGTGCCCGATGCATGGACGACCAAGCAGGCAGGCTGCGCCGGACCAGAGTCGCACGAGAAGTAACCGTTGGCATACGCGGAGTAGTCGCGGCCATCCAGGAAGCCGAAGCAGTTCTGCGGACGACCCGACTGGACCAGCAGGTTGGCGCCGACGGACCACTCGTCGGTGATCTGATAGTTGCCGAACACCTTGAACGCGTGGCGACGATCGTTCGGCAGGTAGCCGAGCGAACCAACCGACAGTTCGGGGTAATCGAAGTCTTGGGTCGTGCCGGTGTCATCCTGGCCGATATCCGACTTCACGCCACCCTCGGTGTTGCCGCGGCTCTTCGACCAGGTGTAGGACGCCTGCATGAAGAACTTGTCCCAGGTGCCTTCGAGGAAGAACTCCATAGCCTTGTAGGTACGGACCGCGTCCGGACCCAGCGTCGCAGCGCTCAGGTTGATGGTTTCCAGCGTGCCGTTGCCGTCCACGTCAACCAGGAAGGTCGCGTCCTTGCCCGGGTTGTACAGATGGCAGTAAGCAAAGCCGGTGTTCTGCGGATTGAAGTCCAGGCCATTGGCCACGGCGTAGGCGTAGATCGGACGATAGTCGCACTGGTCGTCGATCGCGGCCTTCAGGTCACGGTAGATACCGCGCATGCCGCCGGTCAAGTGGTCGGTCAGCTGGGCCTGGAAGCCCAGGATATACTCGTCCTGGTACATCGGCTTCAGGTTCTGGTCGGCGATGGTCCGCTCGTCCTTGCCCAAGCCGAATTCATTGTTGATGTACTGGATCGAGCTGGTCGGGACCACGCCGATCGGCGCGCCTGTGACTGGGTCGATGCCGGTGTAGCTGAAGAACTGGCGGGTGAACAGCGAGGCGCTGGCACCGCGGACCGCAACCGTCGCGGTGAGCGGAAGCGCGTAGCGACCGGCGTTGCCGTAGACCTTGAACGACGAGTCGCCGTTCACGTCCCAGCTGAAGCCGAGGCGCGGGCCGAGCTGGTTCTTGATCTCGACGAACTTGCCGCCGGCACCGTTGACGTTCTCGAAGCTGTCCCAACGCAGGCCCAGGTAGGCCAGGAAGTTGGGGGTGATCTGCCAGCGGTCTTCAACGTAGTACGCCTTCGAGTTGACTTCGACGGTCGCGCCCGAGCGGAACACCTGCTTACGCACGCGGGTCACGCCCGGCACGGTCGAATTGCGGTACTGCCACACGGCGCCGCCCGAATAGGTCTCACCGTCAACCGAGGTAAACTGGTCCGCGTCATAGCCAAAGCGGATCAGGTGGTCGCCCAGCTGCCAGTCAGCGTCAACGCGGAACTGGTCACGCTGGTCCTTGGCGTTCTTGCTGCCGATCAGGGTGGTGAAGTTGCAGCTCGGGATCACGCCGACGCGCTGGGCGCCGCTGCGGAGATCGGAGATGATCGGGCAACCGCTGGCTGACGTGGTCACGTCGCCGAAGTACTCGGAGACAATACCCGTTGCCGAGACGCCGTAGTTGCTGCGGCTCGACTCACCGTGGCCGTACAGGGCCGACAGGGTGAAGTTGTCGGTCAGATAGCCGGTGTACTTCAGCGAATAGCTGGTGCCGCCGCTGCGGTTGAAGTCCGTGCCAAGGTAGGCACCACGCTGAAGCGCGGTTTCTGCCGGAAGGTCGGTGGTAGCGGGGGTCAGCGGGCCGGGCGTGGTGTTGACGAAGCCGTCCGCCTGGGTGATGTAGTAACGGCCGCTACGGTCCGCGGTCGGATTGGCGAAGACATCGGTTTGCTGGTTGATCTTGTCGGAGAACGCGGTCAGCTCGAGGATATGGCTGTCGCTGATGTTCCAGTCCAACTTGACCAGCCACGTCGGCGTGCGCTGCTCGTTGCTGGTGTTGCTCGCGCCGAAGATGCTGCCGTAGGTGTTCCAGTTGTCCTGCTTGCCGTACTGGCCGAGGGCGTAGAAGAACAGGCGGTCCTTGACGATCGCGCCGCTGGCCCAGGCCGAGGCGGTGATCGCGGTGCCGGTGCTGTCCTGGCTGTTGTCGGACACCCTGCGCTTGCCATCCGGGTAGCGCGGATCGTTGAAGTACAGATCCGGGTTATGGCCGCGCATCGAATCCGGGGTCCAGAAGATGTTGCCGCCAGCGTGGAACTCGTTGGAACCGCGCTTGGTGACGATGTTGATCACGCCGCCGGTCGCACGACCGAATTCAGCACCGTAGCCGCCGGTCTTGACCTGCTGCTCGGCGATCGCCTCGAACGGCACCTGGCCGAAGTTGAGGTTCTTGAACGCGTTGGTGATGTTGAAGCCGTTGACGAAGTACTGGTTCTCAGACACCGCGCCGCCGCCGAAGGAAGCGAGGTTGCCGAACGCGGCGTCGCCCTTGACGGTACCCGGGGCCAGCAAGGCCACCGAGGTGATGTCGCGCGGAACCGGGATCTTGGCGATCTGTTCGGCGGTCAGGATGGTGGTGGACTCAACCGAAGCGACGTCGATCGCGTTGATCGTGCCGCCCTGGACGGTCACGGTGCCGAGAGACGTGGCATTCGCGGTGCCGCCGATGGTGACATTGACGTCACGCGTCTGGCCGCCGGTGGTGACCTTGTAGGTGCCGGTCGACAGCGAACCAACGCGGTAGCCGCCATTGGCATCAGCGGTGACTTCGCGGCGGAAGCCGGTTGCCGGATTCTCGATGACGACAGTTGCGCCAGCGGTGGTGGTGCCGGCGATGGAACCGGTCGAGTTGGACTGCGCGTAAACGCTGCCCGCGAAGCACATGCCGAGCGCGGCGCTCAACGCGGTCCGCTTGAGACCCTTGGAAATGATGGTGGAAGCCATTTGTTAACCCTCGTATGGGGACTGTGAAACGGAAAAGAGGACGTCAACGCACACGGCATGACAGGCCGAATATACCATGGAACGATTCTTTAACAATACCGTTGGGGCAGTCGCGGGCGAGCCATGGGACGCCACCGAATCGGACTACGTATTTATTTAAAATCAATTACTTGCAACCGATTTTGAGGCTTCGTGGACGGTCCGCAGGTGGATGTCAACGATGTCCTGGACGGCAGGGGCATAGCCTCCGGCCATGACGGTAGCCACCGGCAACCCGGCCTGGCGGCAGGCCTGGAACACCTGCCGGTCACGCTCCGCCAGACCGGGTTTTGTTAAGCGCAGCGAGCCCAGCCGGTCCCCCTCCCAGGGGTCGGCGCCGGCCAGGTAAAGCACTGCATCGGCGTGCGATCGCAAGATTGCCTGGGGAAGATGCCGGGCCAACTGGTCGAGGTAATCGGCGTCACTGCTTCCCGCCTGCAGCCCGACATCCAGATCGGAAGGCGGCTTGTTGGCGGGATAGATCCTGGCCGCGTGCATCGAGAAGGTGAAAATGCTGTCGTCGCCAGCACACAGCTCGGCGCTGCCATCGCCGTGGTGCACGTCGAGGTCAACGACCAGCAGGCGCGACGCAAGGCCGTGCGCCTGGACATGTCGCGCCGCGATGATCGCGTCGTTGAACACGCAGTAGCCACCTCCGCGCGCATGGCCTGCGTGGTGGGTCCCGCCGGCGAGGTTGACGGCGACGCCATCGTCCAGCGCCGCGCGCAGGGCCATGATCGTACCGCCCGACGATCGTCGCGAGCGCTCGACCATCCGCACCGACCACGGGAACCCGATGCGCCGCATCATCGCCGCGGTAACACTGCCGTCGAGCATGGACTGGACATAGCCGCGATCGTGCACGCGCAGCAGGTCATCGAGCGTGGCCGCAGGCGGCTCCAGCAATTCAATGCCCCATCGGGCTGCGTGCGCGGCGACCTGCTCGTGCAGGAGGCGGTACTTGGACATCGGAAACGCATGCCCCTCGGGGAGGGGCAGTTCGAAGTGGTCGCAATAGAACGCTTTCAGGCGGGCGCCGTCAGCCCAGCCGGGCCGCGATCCGCTGCTGCTCGGCGAGCAGTGCCGCCGGTGCATGGGTGCCGTAGTCGGCTAGATACTGTCCGACTGCGGTCATCTCGTCGTGCCAGGCAGCGCGATCAACCTGCAGCAACTGCTGCATTGCCGCGGCATCGATGCCCAGGCCGTCGGCATTGATGTCGCCGGCGACCGGCAAGTTGCCGATTGGCGTTTCGACCGCACCCACTTCACCGGCCACGCGGCGCAGCATCCACTCGAGCACGCGCAGGTTGTCGCCGAAGCCGGGCCACAGGAACTTGCCATCGGATCCCTTGCGGAACCAGTTGACGTGGAAGATCGCCGGCGGCTTGGCCGCAGCCTTGCCCATCGCAAGCCAATGCGCGAAGTAATCGCCGAAGTTGTAACCAACGAAGGGTTTCATCGCCATCGGGTCGCGACGCACCACGCCCACCGCGCCAGTCGCGGCAGCCGTCGTTTCCGAGGCCATGCCGGCGCCGACCAGCACGCCATGGGTCCAGTCGCGTGCCTCGAACACCAGCGGCACCAGCGACTCGCGCCGGCCACCGAAGACGATCGCCGACAGCGGCACGCCCTGCGCGTCCTCGGCATGCGCCGAAAAGCTCGGGCAACGGTGCGCGGACACGGTGAAGCGCGAGTTCGGATGCGCGGCCGGGCCGTTGGCCGGATCGTAAGGCCGGCCTTGCCAGTCGATTGCGGGTTCGCCAGGCAGGCCTTCCCACCAGGGCTGGCCGTCGGCGGTGAGCGCGACATTGGTGAAGATTGCATCGCGGTCGAGCATGGCCAATGCGTTCGAATTGGTCTTGGCACTGGTGCCGGGCGCGACGCCGAAGAACCCGGCCTCGGGATTGATTGCCCACAGCCGGCCGTCCTTGCCCGGACGCATCCAGCAGATGTCATCGCCCACCGTCCAGACTTTCCAGCCTTCGCGACGGTAGCCCTTCGGTGGAATCAGCATCGCCAGGTTGGTCTTGCCGCAGGCACTCGGGAACGCGGCGGCGACATAGTGCGTCTCGCCCTTGGGGTTCTCGATGCCGACGATCAGCATGTGCTCGGCCAGCCAGCCTTCGCGCCGCGCCTGGTACGAGGCAATGCGCAGTGCATGGCACTTCTTGCCGAGCAGCGCGTTGCCGCCGTAGCCCGAGCCATAACTCTTGATGCTCAGCTCATGCGGGAAATGCATGATGAAGCGACGCTCGGGATCGAGTTCGCCGATCGAGTGCAGGCCACGCACGAAGGTATCTTCCCGCTCGCCGCGGTCCGCGCGCTCGACGCCCTCGCGCTCGATGCGGGCCAGAGCATCGGCGCCCATGCGGGTCATGATGCGCATGCTGGCGACCACGTACGGGCTGTCGGTGATTTCGACGCCGCAGCGCGCCAGCGGGGAATCGATCGGACCCATGCAATACGGCACCACATACAGCGTGCGACCGCGCATGCAGCCGGCAAACAGCGCATCCATCTTGGCGTGCGCCTCGATGGGCGCCATCCAGTGGTTGTTCGGGCCGGCTTCGTCGGCGTCCGGCGTGCACACGAACGTGACGTGCTCGACGCGGGCAACGTCGGACGGGCTCGAGCGATGCAGGAAGCAGTTGGGGTGGGTGTTCGGGTTCAGCCGGACCAGGTCGCCGGTGGCCAGCATCAGTTCGACCAGTTGCGTGTTTTCCGCATCCGATCCGTCGCACCAATGGATGGCGCCGGGCTGGGTCAGTTCAGCGACCGACTGCACCCAGTCGCGCAGGCTGTCGAGCGTAGTGTGCGAGGCGGACTCACGGCCGGGCTGGTAACCCGGCGTGGTGCGGAAGGACTCGGGCATCGTCGACATCGTGGGCTCTCGTCAGGCCGCTGGATTGGCGCTAGGGGGCGCGCATCGCGCCATCAAAAAGAATTCTAACCATGTCGCGAGCCAACGCCGGCCCTCACGCGCGAATGTAATTTTCCTTCGTGCCGGTGCGTCTCAAACAGGAATCAGCGTCGTGGCGACATGCTCCACATAGGCTTCGAATTCCTCATGATGCATGCGCGGCTGGCCGAGTTGCAGCGAAAGTTGTAGGAATCCTACATAGGCCGCATACGCGAGCCTTGCGCGATTTTGCGCATCCTGGCGGCCCAGGCCGGCCTGGCGGAAACTGGCCGTGAGGTAGTCCAGGCGGCGCTGGGACACCCGCGAAAGCACCGGCTGCACGACTGGATGATCGAGTGCCTTGAGCAATTCGGAATAGATGATGTGGGTGCGCGGCTCATGCGCCACCAGTTGGAACAACTCGCGCAAGCGCAGGCGCGGATCGGACACGGCTTCCATCTTGCCGAACACCGTCTGCTGTTCGGTTTCTTCCCAGCGCTCGAGCGCTGCGACCAGCAACGCCTCGCGCGACGGGAAGTGCCAGTAGAAGCTGCCCTTGGTCACGCCGAGCCGGCGCGCCAGCGGCTCGACCGCAACAGAGGCAAGGCCGTGTTCGGCGATCACATCCAGGGCGGCAAGCGCCCAGTCGTCGGCGCTGAGCCGGGATTTTTCCAGTTTTGCGTCTGTGGCTGGCATGCGGGAAGTTTGGCTACCTGAACTACCATTCTCAGTTTGCACCATACTTAACGGTATTGACAGCCGATCATCCTGCTGACCATACTACTGCGTATGGAACCTTGCCTTGCCCGCGCACCCCTGCCGCCAGCTCGCCCTGGTCCGCTCAGCCTGCGCTCGGCCGATGGCACCCGCCTGGCTGCCAGCCGGCTCGGGATGGACGGGACCGGCGCCGGAATCGTGCTCGCGCATGGCTTTGGCCAGACGCGGGAAAGCTGGGCTGGCACCCAGACCCGCCTCGCCGAGGCCGGCTTCGACAGTCTGGCCTTCGACATGCGCGGCCACGGCCGCTCCGACTGGAACCCACCCGACCGGGACTATGCCGTCGCCGACTTCATCGCCGACATGCAGGTGGCAGCAGCCGGACTGGGTAGCCGACCGATCCTGGTCGGCGCGTCGATGGGCGGGCTGACCGGCATGCTCGCCCAGGCGGCACACGGCCTGTTCTCGGCGCTGGTGCTGGTGGACGTGACACCGCGCTGGGAAAGCAAGGGCATGGCCCGGATCCAGCATTTCATGGGTGCGCATCCGGACGGTTTCGCCAGCGCGACCGAGGCGGCCCAGGTGATCGCCGATTACCTGCCGCACCGTCGCACCCACAAGACACCTGCGCAGCTGCAGGCGATGCTGCGGGCCGACCCGGACGGCAGGCTGCGCTGGCACTGGGACCCGCGCCTGTTGCACGGCTTCGTGGCCGGCAGCGCCAGCCTGCAGGCGCCGCTGGACGCGGCGGCGCGCGCGCTGGATGTCCCGGTCCTGCTGCTCAGCGGCGGACGCAGCGACCTGGTCTCGGACGACACCGTCGCCCATTTCCTGGAACTGGCGCCGGCGGCGCAGCACGTCCGCCTGCCCGAAGCCACGCACATGCTGGCCGGCGACGACAACGATGCGTTCGCCGACGCCTTGCTGCATTTTTTGCGAGCACAATCCCCACAGACCCGATCCGGCGCCACCGGATCAAACACCGGAGTCGCCCGATGAGCACGCTTGCCCCCTTCCTTGCGGTGCTGCTGGTTGGCCTGGTCGCCGCCTACCACCGATTCTCCCTGGCCCTGTTCACTGCCATCGCGGCCACCGCCCTGGTCGCGGCCGCGCTGGCCGGCGCCAATGCCACGGCCACGATCACCTGCGCAGTGCTGCTTGCACTGATCGTGCTGCCGCTGCTGATCACGCCGATCCGCCAACGCTTCGTCACCGCACCGCTGCTGTCGTTTTATTCGAAGATTTTGCCGCCGCTGTCGGAAACCGAGCAGATCGCGCTCGAGGCCGGCACGGTGGGCTTCGAGGGCGAACTGTTTTCGGGCATGCCGCGCTGGGACATGCTGCTGTCGCAACCCAAGCCGGTGCTGACGGCGGAGGAACAGGCATTTATCGACGGACCCTGCGAAGAGGTTTGCAAGATGACCAACGACTGGGAAACCACCCATGTCCGCGCCGATCTCGCGCCGGAAGTCTGGGATTACCTCAAGAAGAACAAGTTCTTCGGCATGGTCATCGGCAAGGAATACGGTGGCCTGGGCTTCTCCGCGTTCGCGCATTCGCGCGTGATCATGAAGCTGGCCTCGGTGTCGGCGACGCTGTCGTCCACCGTCGGCGTGCCCAATTCACTCGGCCCGGGCGAACTGCTCGCGCACTACGGCACCGACGAACAGAAGGCGCATTACCTGCCGCGCCTGGCCGATGGCCGGGAGATTCCGTGCTTCGGCCTGACCGGTCCGACCGCAGGATCGGATGCAACCTCCATCCCCGACTACGGCATCGTCTGCCAGGGCGAATGGAACGGCGCCCACGTGGTCGGCATCCGGATGAATTTCGACAAGCGCTACATCACCCTGGCGCCGGTGGCGACGATCATCGGCATTGCCTTCCGCATGTACGACCCCGACGGGCTGCTCGGTGACAAGCAGGACATCGGCATCACCCTGGCCCTGGTGCCGCGTGGCACGCCGGGCATGGAGATCGGGCGTCGGCATTTCGCGCTCAACTGCCCGTTCCAGAACGGCCCGATCCACGGCAAGGACGTATTCATCCCGCTGTCGCAGCTGATCGGTGGCGAAGACTACGCAGGCCACGGCTGGCGCATGCTGGTTGAGAGCCTGTCGATCGGCCGCTCGATCACGCTGCCTTCGACGTCAAGCGGCGCATCCAAGCTGGCGGCCGTGGTGACCGGCGCGTACTCGCGCATCCGCAAGCAGTTCGGCCTGTCGATCGGCCGCTTCGAAGGCGTCGAGGAAGCGCTGGCGCGGATCGCCGGCAATACCTACGCGATGAGCGCGCTGTCGCAGGCCACTGCCGCCGCGGTCGATCGCGGCGAGCGACCCGCGGTGCCCTCGGCCATCGCCAAGTACCACTGCACCGAAATGGCCCGCCAGGTCGCCGCTGACGCGATGGACATCCACGGCGGCAAGGGCGTGATCCTGGGGCCGCGCAATTACCTGGGTCGCGGCTGGCAGGCGGCGCCGATCTCGATCACCGTCGAGGGCGCCAACATCATGACCCGCTCGCTGATGATCTTCGGCCAGGGCGCGATCCGCTGCCATCCGTGGGTGCTCAAGGAAATGCAGGCGGCGAAGAATCCCGATCGCGCGCAGGGCTTGCGCGATTTCGACACCAACCTGTTCGGCCACATCGGCTTTGCGTTTTCCAATGCCGTGCGCAGCTGGTTCTTCGGCCTGACCACGGCCAAGATCGGCAAGGCACCGGGCGATGCCTACACGCGCCGCTACTTCCGCCGGCTCAACCGCTATTCCGCCAACCTGGCATTGCTGGCCGACGTGTCCATGCTGCTGCTCGGCGGCAAGCTCAAGTTCAAGGAAAAGCTCTCCGGCCGCCTGGGTGATGTGCTCAGCCAGCTCTACCTCACCAGCGCGATGCTCAAGCGCTACGAGGACGATGGCCGCCCGGCCACGGAGCAGCCGCTGCTGGCCTGGGCCTTCCACGATGCCGCGCACAAGATCGAACTGGCGATGTCCGGCGTGCTGCGTAATTTCCCGATCCGCCCCGCGGCCTGGGTGTTGTGGCTGCTGGTGTTCCCGCTCGGCCGCCGCGCGCAGCCGCCGTCGGACCGCCTCGGCCGTCGCGCCGCTGCGTTGCTGATGAGTCCGTCGGATGCGCGCGACCGCCTGGCCGACGGCATCTTCCTCACACCCACCGAGAATAATCCGGCTGGCCGCGTCAATGCGGCGCTGCCGGCGGTGATCCTGGCCGAGCCGGTGGAGCGCAAGTTCCTCAAGGCGCTCAAGAACAGCGACATCAGTGCACTCACCTTCCCCGAGCAACTGGCTGAGGGCGTGCGCGAAGGCTGGATCACGGCCGAGGAAAAAGTGCAGCTCGAGCAATTGCGCGTGCTGACCTGGGATGCCATCAGCGTGGATGATTTCGACAGCGCCGACCTCGAGTCAGCTTCGTTGTACCGGCAGCGCGAGCGGCAACGCGAACGGGCGGCGTAAGTGACGCCGCTGCTGGCGATGTGGCAGCGCATGCAGCGTTGGCCGCTGGGCGGGTGGCTGTTCTCGCGTGCGGTGTGCTGGAAGGCGCCCTACTTCGGCAGCATCGCGCCGCGCATCACGTTGCTGCAGGAAGGCCGCTGCGAAGCGCGCATCCGTGACCGACGCGCGGTGCACAACCATTTCGGCACCGTGCATGCCATTGCGCTATGCAACCTGGCCGAACTGTGCGCCGGCGTGATGACCGATGCCAGCATGCCCAAGGGCATGCGCTGGATTCCGCGCGGGATGCAGGTCAATTACCTGAAGAAGGCAAAAGGACCGTTGCTTGGCACGGCAACCCCGCAGATCCCGCTGGTCGCCAGCGAGACCGCCTACGAGCTGCCGGTGCTGGTCGAGGTGCATGATGCGGCGGGCGAGGTGGTGTTCGACGCCCGCATCGCAATGTGGATCAGCGCGTCGCCGTCGCGGGACGCTGGGTCGCCGTCGCCGCGCGCTGGGTCGCCGCAGCTGCGCGGTGGCCAGTCTCGATCCACTTGAGTTGCTCGCGGAAGTACACCGCTGATTCCACCGTATGGCCGTCGGCAAAGCGGATATGGTACGGCTGGCCGCTCATCGAGGAACCCGTCGCCAGGTTGGTGATGAAGTCGTCGGCCGTCTTGATCCGCTTGCCGGCGTAGCGGAGCTTCATGCGCAGGTGGTCTGCCGCCTTGTCGGCGCTGTACTCGCTGCCATTGCGGATGAATACCGCGCCGGGTAGCTGCTCGACCGAGATGATCAGCGCCTCGATCTTGACCGGTTCGCTCAGCGGTGCGAAGGATGGCTTCATTGGCGGCCGCGGCATGGTCGGAGTGCCGACCATCGGCACGGCGACGATGCCTGGGCGCGGCGGCGCCTGTTGCGCGGACGCACAGACGGGAAGAAACAGCGCGGCTGCAATGGCGAGGACAATCCGTGGGGTTTTCATGGGCGCAGGTTAGTGCGTGGCGACTGAAGCCCGACACAACGGACCGGCGATCGCCGTCATGGCCGATTCAGGCGGATGACCGGGCCGGCGCGCCAACCCGTTCTTCGGGCGCCAGGTCAGCGGATTTCGGCGCGCGCCAGCCGAACCAGCCCGATAGTGCTGCGCAACCGGCCGATACCAGCGCGTAGCCGGACACGCTGATCGCCAGCGGCGCGAGCAGTTTCATCGATACCGACACCAGCACGTCGCCAAGCCGCCAGACCACGGTGTCGATGGCGTTCTTGCCCTTGTAGCGCGCCTCGCGGTCCACGCGCGTGTAGATCGCGTCGGAGGCCGGCTTGTACAGGCCATAGGCACCGGCGCGGGTGATCACCAGCATCGCCACCACGGCCGAATCGCCGACAAAGGCCACCGCCAGCAGCACGCAGGTATTGATGAGCGATGGCAGCACCAGCCCCGCGGCGCTGCCGAAACGCGTCAGCACCAGGCGGGCAATGCCGAAGCCCTGCAGGGCGATCACCAGCGAATTGGTCATCAGGTCGACGTGGGCGTAGAAGGTCTTGCGTGATTCGCGGTCGGGAAAATGGGCACCGGCATAGTCCGCATTGAGTGCATAGGCGATGGTGCCGACTGTCTCGCTGAGCAGGGTCAGCGCCACCATCTGGCGCAGGAAGGGCGATGTCGCCAACTGGCGCAATCCGGCCCACCAGGCGCCGCCGATCACCGCGTCCTGGCCCGACAGGCGTCGCTCGGCATTGGGATTCTGGCGCGACCAGCGCGACAGCGAGAGCGCGCAACCGATTGCACCCACCAGCATCGCCATCGAGCAGAACAGCAACTGCTCCACCGGCAGGATGCCGGCGATGATCGGCCCGGCGATCGACCCGACCGTCCCGCCCAGCGCGATCACCGGGAACAGCCGGCGCGATTGCAGGCTGTCGAACAGGTCTGCCATGAAGCTCCAGAACAGCGACACGGCAAACAGGTTGAACACGCTCACCCACACATAGAACACGATGCCCAGGTTGCGGGCACCGAGTTGGTCCTGGGCGCGGAACGCGGGCACGAAGGCGATCAGGCCGAGGATGAAAAATCCGTACACAACGGGAATGAAGCGCTCGCGCGGGTGCCGGGCGACCAGCGCGCCGAATACCGGCGTCAGCGCCAGCGTCACGACAAACGTGGCAAGCCAGAACGGCCACAAGTTGGTGGAACCCACTGCGGCACTGAATTGGTCGCGCAACGGGCGCAGCAGGTAGTACGAGGACAGGACGAAGAAGAAAAACAGGAAGCTCAGGCCCAGCGCGGCGCGCTCGGCGGGCTCGGAGCCGGTCACGACCGACCACAGTGAGCGGGAGCCTTGGCCTTGGGCGGTGTCGGACATGCCGGGTCCATCACGGAATCAAGCGCAAGCTTAGCCCAGACCCGCCGGAAATCCCCGGTCGGAGCAATTACTCTAGTCCCCGGGCCTAGCCTCGGTCGGCCACTGCAAGAAGGGTGTTCGTGTACGACTACATCATCGTCGGTGCCGGCTCGGCCGGTTGCGTGCTCGCCAATCGGCTGAGCGAAGATTCCTCCATCCGCGTCCTGCTGCTCGAGGCGGGCCCCACGGACTGGAATCCGTTCGTGCACATGCCCGCGGGCATTGCCAAGCTGATCGGCAACAAGGGCGTGAACTGGAACTACGACACCGCCCCGGAGCCGGGCCTGCTCGGCCGCCGGCTGTGGTGGCCGCGTGGGCGCGTGCTCGGTGGCTCCAGCTCGATCAATGCGATGTGCTACATCCGCGGCAACCGCGCCGACTACGACCAGTGGGACGACCTGGGCGCGACCGGCTGGCACTGGGACAATGTGCTGCCCTATTTCAGGCGCGCCGAAGGCAATACCCGCGGCAACAGTGCCCTGCACAGCGGCGATGGCCCGCTCGGCGTGTCCGATCCGCGCTACCAGAATCCGCTGTCGTCGGTGTTCGTGGAGGCGGCGCAGCAGGCCGGCTTCCCGATGACCGACGATTTCAATGGCGTCGACCAGGACGGCTTCGGCTGGTACCAGACCACCACCCGTGGCGGTTCGCGCAGTTCGGCGGCTGATGCCTACCTCAAGCCAATCCGCTCGCGAAGCAACCTGAAGGTGCTCACCGGCGCAGTGGCATCGTGCGTGACATTCGACGATGCCGGTCGCGCCAACGGTGTCACTTATTCGCGCAAAGGCAAGAGCTACAACGAAGGCGCCGCGCGCGAAGTACTGCTGTGCGGTGGTGCGCTGAACTCGCCGCAGTTGCTGATGCTGTCCGGCATCGGCCCGGCCGAGGAACTCGCGCGCCACGGCATCGCCGTCCGCGTGGACTTGCCGGGCGTGGGTGCAAACCTGCAGGACCATCTGGATATCTGCACCATGCAGCGCTGCACCCAGCCGGTGACCTACGACAAGACCAATGACGCGCTGATTGCGCTGCAGTACTACCTGCTCAAGCAGGGCCCGGGCACCAGCAACATCGCCGAGACCGGCGGCTTCCTGCGCTCGGACCAGGCCGGGGACGCGCGCCCGGACATCCAGTTCCATTTCGTGCCGGCGCAACTTGATGACCATGGCCGCAACCAGTTGCCCGGCTATGGCTACACCTTGCATGCCTGCTACCTGCGGCCGCGCAGCCGTGGCCGGGTGCGCCTGGCCAGCGCCAATCCCACCGACAAGGTGCAGATCGAGGCCGGCTACCTGAGCGATGCCGAAGGCCATGATCGCGCGATGATGCTCGAGTGCGTGAAGCTGTCGCGCAGGATCTTCGCCCAGGATGCGTTCGCGCCGTTCCGCGGCGAAGAACTGTTCCCGGGCGTGGAGGTGCGCGATGCCGCCGACATCGATGCCTACGTGCGGCGCAAGGCCGAGTCGATCTACCACCCGGTCGGCACCTGCAAGATGGGCAGCGACGATGACGCGATGGCCGTGCTCGACCCGCAGTTGCGGGTGCGCGGCATCAAAGGACTTCGAGTGGTGGATGCCTCGGTGATGCCGTGCCTGATCGGCGGCAATACCAACGCGCCGACGATCATGATCGCCGAGCGTGCCGCGGACATCATCCGCGGCATCGCCACGAAGTAGCAGCCTCGCTGCAAGCCGAGGCCGCGGCGCCTTACGGCATGATCCCGAGGTCCTCGCTGCGCAACGGCACCAGCGCACCGCCCACCAGCTTGCGCGGCGTGGTGGCGATCTGCGCGTCGCCCGGCATCGGCGCACCCGTTTCCAGGTGTGCCCAGACGCGATCCAGGCCGTGGTAGGCATAGGCCAGCATCGGCACGTAGCTCGCACCCATCGCCGGCAGGCCGAGGAAGGCATCGAAATGCTGAGCGTTGTCCACGCGCCAGTAGCGCACGTCACGGCCCGCAGACTTTGCCCAGCTGACATAGGGCGCGCTGGTGAAGGCCTCGACGACCAGGCCGTCACTCACGCCGTGGATCACCAGCACCGGCAGGCCGGCGCGCGGCAACGCGGCACGGGTTTGTTCAATGCCGGCGTGCAGCGCGCCGTGCTGCGGCGACGCAGGGTCGGACCACAAGGCGCGCAGGCACTGCAATCCCTTGAATGTCGGATCACTACCGGACAGCGACGGGTCCACCACTGACACGCCCGCACCGGGCGGAATGCCGGAGGCATCGCTCCACCAGGCGGCGCGCTCGGCGCCGGTCGGCGCGCGCGGCGCACCCGCCGCGTCCACGGCGTGGAAGCTGAAGCCGCAGGGCATCGCGTCGGCGGCGCTGCGCGTATACGACGATGCATAGGTCACCGCGATCGAGCGCCACAGGTCGAAGGCGATATCGAGCGCACCGGCGCCGATGGCCGCGTCGGTCCAGCCCTGTGCGTGCAGGAGATCGAGCGCCGCGCGTGCCGCGTCGTCAGGCGTGCCGGCCGGCAGCAGGCCGGCGGACTGCAGTGAAGCACAGCGCAGCGCAGCGCCCGGCGAATGCTTGCCGCCGGGTCGTGCCAGCGGTGCGTCGTCGAAGATCGGCACATCCAGCGCGCAGGGCAGGTACAACGCTGCCTCGGTGCCGTAGTCGTAGATCGGACGTCCACCCGCGCCCGACTGGATGTTTGGCGAGACCGCCACCACCGCGTCGAGCCAGTTGCCCGGAAGTTCGGCTGCGCGCAGCACGGCGCCGCCGGCATTTGACACACCGACCGCGATCACTCGCGTGGCCTTGCCATCGAAATGATTGGCCGGGAATTCGCGGCCCAGCACGTGTCGCGCAAACTCGACTGCCTGCTGCACATGGCG
>JBBRZU010000046.1:0-20143 GCA_038236425.1 Lysobacterales bacterium | reverse complement strand
TCGTGAGACCGTTGATCGCGCCCTGAGAAAGAGCCCGATGCCCTACGCCGGATTCGAAACGGTGTTCGCGCGCCAGGTGACGCTGGACTTTTGCCATCCCAGAGAGGTATGCACTCCGTGAAGCCAATCACTTCAATGAAGAAACTGTTCGCGCTGTTCGTCTTGTTGCTGCCCGCCGCGCTGGTGCAGGCGCAGGGCCTCGACATCGGACTGGTATCGGGCAACGAGGGGTCCTTGCCGATCGCGGTGGTGGCGATGCCCTACCAGGGCCGCGCCGGCGCGCCGGATACCGATGTTGCCGCGGTGATCCGCAACGACCTCAACCGCTCCGGCCAGTTCCGCTCCGATCCGACCACCGGTTTCCGCAACCAGCCCAGCCGCGGCAGCGACATCGATTTCGGCGAATGGCGCGCGCGCCGGCAGGACTTCATCGTGGTCGGCCGCCTCGTCGATACCGATGATGGCGGTTATCGCGTCGAGTACGAGTTGTACGACGTCGCCAAGCAGCAGCGCCTGCTCGGCCTGGCGATCGGCGGACGCGCCAAGGGCATGCGCGATGTCGCGCACCAGATCGCCGACCAGATCTACGAAAAGATCCTCGGCGTGCGTGGCGCGTTCTGGACCCGCATTGCCTACGTCACCGCGAGCGGCCTTGGCCCGAACACGCAGTACTCGCTGATGATTGCCGACTCGGACGGCTTCAATCCGCAAAGTGTGGTGCATTCGCGCGAGCCGCTGCTGTCCCCGGCCTGGAGCCCGGATGGCAAAAAGCTGGCCTACGTCAGCTTCGAGCGTGGCAATTCGACCATCTACATCCAGGAAATCCTCACTGGTGCCCGCCAGGTGATCGCCAGCTTCAAGGGAATCAATGGCGCCCCGGCCTTTTCGCCCGATGGCAGCCGGATGGCCATGACCCTGTCGAAGTCGGGCAATCCCGAGATCTACGTGATGGATCTGGGCAGCAAGTCCCTGTCCCAGATCACCAACCACTACGGCATCGACACCGAGGCGATCTGGACCCCGGACGGCCGCAACCTGCTGTTCACCTCTGATCGCGCCGGCAAGCCGCAGGTGTATTCGGTGTCCGCGAGCGGCGGTGAAGCAAGCCGGATCAGCTTCCAGGGCGAGTCCAACGCCAGGTCAACGATCAGCTTTGACGGCAAGAAGGTCGCCATGGCCCAGGGTGCGGGCAATGTCTATCGGATCGCCCTGCTGGACCGCAGTTATGGCGGCAATGGCCGCTGGCAGACCCTGTCCCCGGGTAACCTGGACGAATCGCCCAGCTTCGCCCCGAACGGGTCGATGTTGCTGTACGCGACCAAGGAAGGGCGTCGGGGCGTGCTGTACGCCGTGTCCGCCGATGGTCGCGTCCGACTGCGCCTGGTCACCGCCGATGGTGATGTCCGGGAACCGGCGTGGTCCCCGTTCAGGCAACGGTGAGCCAGCGACACGCACACTAGATGAACCGTCCCCTCCGCTGCAAAGGAATTCCCATGAACAACAGCATCCGAATCGCAACTGTCGCGCTTGCCTGTATCGCGCTTGCGGCCTGCAACAAGAAGGTCAAGGAAGCCCCGCCGATGGCGGATACCGGTACCCAGACCCCAGCTGCCGACACCACGCCGATCGCCGACACCACGCCGGGCCGCTACTCGCAGGGCGACCTGGATACCGATTCCTGCCTGCGCCAGCGGGTGGTCTATTTCGACTTCGACCAGGACACCCTGCGTCCGGAGTTCCAGGCTGTCGTCGCCTGCCACGCCAAGTACCTGCGTGACCAGCCGCAGTCGCGCATGACCCTCGAGGGCAATGCCGACGAGCGCGGTACCCGCGAGTACAACCTTGGCCTCGGCGAGCGTCGTGGCAACGCCGTGCAGTCTGCGGTGCAGGGCAATGGCGGTTCGGCCGGCCAGATGTCCGTCGTCAGCTACGGTGAAGAGCGCCCGACCTGCGCCGACTCGAGCGAGGATTGCTGGCAGCGCAATCGCCGCGTCGAGATCGTCTACAGCACGCGCTGATCCATGGCACGCCTGACCTCCGCCGTGCGCGGCCTGCTGGTGGTAGCCGCCCTGGCTGCCACTGGCACGGCCATGGCCGAACGCGTCAGCCTGGCCGATCGGGTGAGTGCACTCGAACGGCAGTCGGCGACGCAGAACAATTCGGCCGGCCAGGCGAACGTGGAGTTGCTCAATCGCCTGACCCAGATGCAATCCGAGGTGCAGGCGCTGCGCAACCAGCTCGAGCAGTTGCAGAACGAAAACGCGCAGCTTCGCGACAGCAACCAGAACCGTTACAAGGACCTGGACGATCGCCTGCAGCGGATTGAAGGCGGTGCTGCTCCGGCGGTCGGCGTGGTGCCGTCCGCTGTTGGCGGCCGAAACATGCCGCCCGCACCAGTGTCCGGCGGCCTGGTCAGCCGGGTGCCGGTGCCGCCCATGACTGCGCCGCCGATCGGTGACCCCGGGGATGAGCGGTCCGCCTACGACAGCGCCTTCGCGGCCCTGCGCGCAGGTGACTACGTTGCCTCCGCACGCGGATTCCAGGCTTACCTCACCGCGTTCCCGCAGGGCGCGCTGGCGCCCAATGCCTGGTACTGGCTGGGCGAAAGCTATTACGTCACCCAGAACTACCCGATCGCGCTGCAGAGCTTCAACACCCTGCTGCAGCAGTTCCCGGGTTCGAGCAAGGCGCCGGATGCCCTGCTCAAGCGCGGTTTTTCCCAGATCGAGATGGGCCAGACCGGACCCGGGCAGGCCACGCTCAATCGCGTGATCAGCGACTTCCCGGGCACCGATGCGGCCAGGCTGGCCGGCGGAAAGCTGCGCACGCTGCAATTGCAGTCGCGCTGAGCGGCACAGTGGGCGCAGAATAGCGCCCCTTCCCGCCGCACAATCCGCCCCGATGCCCTCGATCGACGCCGCACCGACACCTGATCGGCTGCGCCTGACCGAAATCTTCCTGTCCCTGCAAGGGGAGTCACGCAGCGTCGGCTGGCCGACGGTGTTCGTGCGCCTGACTGGTTGCCCGTTGCGCTGCCAGTACTGCGACACGGCGTATGCCTTCCATGGCGGCGAGTGGTGGGAAATGGATGCCATCCTGGCCGAAGTCGCGCGGCACGGCGTGAAGCATGTGTGCGTGACCGGCGGCGAGCCGCTGGCGCAGAAGCGCTGCCACGACCTGCTGGTACGGCTGTGCGACGCCGGCTACGAGGTGTCGCTGGAAACTTCCGGCGCGATCGACATCAGCGCGGTGGATCCGCGCGTGTCGCGCGTTGTCGACTTGAAGACGCCGGGCTCGAAGGAAATGTCGCGCAATCTGCTCTCGAACATCCCTCTGCTCGGCGCGCGCGACCAGGTGAAGTTTGTCATGTGTGATCGCGCCGACTACGACTGGGCGCGCGGGATGATGGCCGAACATGCAATTGGCGCGCGCTGCGAGGTGCTGTTCTCGCCCAGCTACGGCCAGGTCGAGGCGCGCGAATTGGCCGAATGGATCATTGCTGATCGCCTGCCGGTGCGCTTCCAGATGCAATTGCACAAGCAGTTGTGGGGCGAGGAGCACGGTCGATGAACGCGCCGCCGATGGGTGCGCGCCGATGAGTGCGCCGCCGCGGGCCGTGGTGCTGGTATCGGGCGGGATGGATTCGGCCGTGGTGCTGGCGCTTGCGCGCGAGCGCGGGCTGGATTGCCATGCGCTGTCGGTGAGTTACGGGCAACGGCATTCGGCCGAGCTTGCCGCCGCCGCCGAACTGGCGCAGTCGCAGGGTGCGATCGAACACAAGGTGGTTGTCGTTGACCTGCGCAGTATCGGCGGCTCGGCCCTGACCGCCGACATCGATGTGCCGGAGCAGGCGGGCGAGGGCATTCCGGTGACTTACGTGCCGGCGCGCAACACGATCATGTTGTCGGTGGCGCTGGGTTGGGCCGAAGTGCTGGGCGCGCAGGAAATCCACTGCGGGGTGAATGCGGTGGACTACTCGGGCTACCCCGACTGCCGCCCGGAATTCATCGCTGCCTTCGAAGCACTGGCGACCCTGGCCACCAAGGCCGGCGTTGAGGGCCGGCCGCTGTCGGTGCGCGCGCCGCTCATGCGCATGTCCAAGGCCGACATCGCCCGTGAAGGCATAAGGCTCGGCGTGGACTTTTCGCGCACGGTCAGCTGCTACCAGGCCGACGCGGACGGTCGCGCCTGCGGCCGCTGCGACGCCTGCCGGCTGCGCGCGCAGGGCTTTGCCGAGGCCGGCATGCCAGACCCCACCCGCTATCAGCCTTAGACGGAGCAGCTTCTGTGGGAGCGGCTTCTGTGGGAGCGGCTTCAGCCGCGATAGCTCAAATGTGGGAGCGGCTTTAGCCGCGATGCGTTAAAATCGCCACCGCCCCGGCCGCCACTGCGCGACCTGGGCTTCCGGATGGGTCGTTAGCTCAGTTGGTAGAGCAGAAGACTTTTAATCTTTTGGTCCCGAGTTCGAGTCTCGGACGACCCACCATCCAGTCAGTGCCACGGCGCTCTCTCCGTGCATTCCCCGCGAATGGGCCCGAGAAAGGAAAGGCTTGCCCTCTGTCTTTTTCGTCGCAGAGAGGGCGTTTTCCGACAATCCGACGTCCCCCCTGTTTTGAGTGGCATGGCGATTTGGAGTCCTTGCTATAGATAGCACTTGGTGCTACCTTTCAAATATGATCAAGCCAGCTTGTGAAACGGGGCGTGTCTTCAAAACCGCCTGGTTTTCCAAGGTGGCCAGGCGAGCACTTATCAAGGACGACGAGTTGTGTTCGGTCATCAGGCAGGTGGTGCAAGGGCAGGGCGATGACTTGGGTGGGGGCGTGTTCAAGAAGCGCCTGAACAAGAACATGCACCGCGCCATCATCCTCGCGAAAGCAGGGCGGTACTGGGTGTACGAATACTTGTTCGCGAAGCAAGACCGCGACAACATCGAAGACGATGAGTTGGTCGCCTTCAGGCTACTGGCCAAGAGTTACGCGACGCTGGACGGCCAGCAGCTCGCGCAACTGCTACAGAACGGAAAACTGACGGAGATATGCCATGACGACCAAGCGCAAGTATAAGAGCGAGGCATTTGCGGCCATTCATTCCTCGGCCTCGGCACTGCTCCAGGTTGGCGCGATCACCAAGGCCACCATGCGGGATTTTGATAACGCGTGCATCGCTGTGCCGGTAGCGTTTCGACCGAAGCAGATCAAACAACTTCGCGAGAAAAACAACGTCAGCCAACCGGTGTTCGCCCGCTATCTCAACACCAGCGAAAGCACGGTGGAAAAATGGGAGACGGGCGCAAAAAAACCGAGCGGTATGGCCCTCAAGCTGTTAGGCGTCGTACAGAAGCACGGCCTCGAAGTCCTCACTTGACCGACAAACGATCGCATGGATCGCCCAGGCCAGCGACGCGGCTTGTGCATGGGTGTTGCTGCTCGCCAATGCCCTGTATTTTTCCCTGAAAACGGGAATTACGCAGCAAGGCTAGAGCGGATGAGACTCAGGACACCACGAACCCCATCAAATCTGATCGACGATGTCGAAATGGACCAGTCGTCGGTCAGGGTCTGCTTCCACCAGTTTGATCCGGACACCCGCGCCCAGCAATAGGCCGGAATTTGCGGTGACGCGCGCTTCGATCGCCGGATCGCGCACCATGACGATGCCGCTGTGCACTGCATCCTGCACATTTCCGCGCGTGCCGGCAGCGGTTGCCGTGATATCAATGATCGTCCCGTCGAATGTCTCGCCAATGCGCGGCGCCAGCACCACCGCTTCGGTCAAATCAATCACGGCGCGCTGGTACTGGCGCGCGCGATGGTCCGCTGCCTGCATCGTCGGTGGCAGCCCGGGTAGCGCCGCCAGCGCCCACTCCGGCACCGGCTGGTTTGCACACAGGGCCACGCAGACCTCTCCCACATAGCGGTCCACCAGGCGGCGCAACGGTGCCGTTGCGTGCGCATATTCCGCAGCGAGCGCCGAATGCATGGGTTGTTCGGGAAGCGCGCCATTGAATGCCGCATAGCCGGCGCCGCGCAGCACGGTCGTGCAGGACGTCATCATCGCCACGTGCCTGGGTTGCGCCGGGTCGAGCGTGCGGATGAAATCGGGATAGGTCTCGGCGTCCGGCCAGGCGATGCCGAGTGCCTTCGCGGTCCATCGAAGTCGCACGATTGCCCGCGGGTCGGGCGGCGGCAAGGTGCGCAGCAGGCCCACTTTGGCCCGCACCATCAGTTGCGCGGCTGCCATGCCGGTCAACAGCGAGATCTGCGCATTCCAGTCTTCCACCGGCTGGTTCATGCGATACGCCAACTCCCAGCGGCCACCGACCCTGCGTATCTCCTGTTCGGGCAGCGCAATGCTGACACCACCGCGCGCGCGCTCGAGTTTCTGACGCAACTCGCCCACCTCCTGCAGGACGCGCCACATCGGATCGGCGCTGCCGGCATCGATGCGCTGCTGCATGCCGGCGTAATCGAGCCTGGCGCGGCTGCGGATGCGAGCGCGCCGCACATCAGTCGCGAGTAGGTTGCCGTCAGTGCCGAGGTCAAGCGTCCACAGCAGCGCCGGCCGTTCGCGATCGGGAAGCAGGGACGCGGCGCCCTCGCTCAACACGGCGGGATGCAGCGGAATCCTGGAGTCGGCGCCATACAGCGTCGCGCCGCGTCGATGCGCCTCGATGTCGATCGAATCGCCTGCGGTGACGAAGGCCGCGACATCGGCGATCGCGTAGTACACGCGGTAGCCGCTGGCATTGCGTTCGAGGTACATCGCCTGGTCCAGGTCCATCGACCCGGGCGGATCGATGGTGACCAGCGCAATGTCGGTCCGATCGAGACCGGGCATGCGCGGGTTGTCGGCGGCGCGCATTGCGGCGGCATCGACCTCGGGCGGAAACACGAGTGGCAGCTGGAGCTCGCGCTGGATCTCACCGATGCCCTGCTCGAAGCTGAAATCACCCGCGGGCTGGATATGGATGCGGCGGGTCGTCGGCATGCGCGAACTTCCTTGTTTGCACCAACGGGTGGCTGGATCTGCGGGTTGTGCCTTGCCGGTTGAATATACCTGTTGGGCTGCTTCGGTCAGCGTGAAAACGGTGAACGAGGCCGGACTGGCCGAAGGCTCATCGGGTTGCGGGCACGTCCTCGATCCGCAGCGACACGATGCCAAAGGCGAGACGGCGTGGGTCGACGCTCTGCCCAAGCACCGCAGGCGAGGTCGCGTCCAGGAATTCAAATCGAAGTCGTGCACCGGCGCCCACGTTCGCGGCCAACGCACGCGGCACGCGGATCCGTCGCTCGTGATTGTCGGATCCGTCCGAGTAGGTGAGCTGCCCCAATTGTGTGCCGTTGAGCAGCACGCGTACACGCTGGCGCGGGTGCTCGGGTGACACGAACGCGGTGCCGGTGAGGATGAATTCCAGGTCTGCGCTGCCCGGAACCAGGTCGAGGCGCAGCTCGGCCGCATCGCCTTCGGACCAGGTGCCCCAAGACTCCGGGTACGACCAGCCCGATGCCAGCGTTGCGAGGTCAGTCGAACCGAGCTCGAAGTGCCAGGCGTCCGACCGCGGTGCATGGCCGGCGCGCGCATCGGCCACGCGCAGCGCATAGCCGCCGCAGCGTGCGCAGCCCGATGGCGCGAAAATCCGGAAGCCATCGACAACGCCAAGGAAGCCGGCACGCGACGGTGACGCCACCAGCCCCGACCACACATCGTCATCTACCACGGCGTAGAGCGTGGACGGATCGGCGCGTCCTTCGCGCAGCGCCGCGGCCATGGCATCGCGGGTGTGCGCCGCAGCCAGTTCGTTGATGCGCGCGAACGAACCGGCCTCGGTAGGCATGTGATGCCGCGAGGCAAATTCGCCGAGTGCGATCCAGTCCTTCGGGATATTGCGTGGGAGCGCAACTGCAAGCGTGCGGTACTGCGCTGCAAGTGGTTCCCACAGGCTGGAGCGCATCGGCGATTGCCAGCCTGTCGAGCCACTGAGTATTTTCTGGAAGTGCTGCCATGCGCCGGCACCGTCGGCCAGTTGCACCAGCAGCATCAACGCCATGGTGATGCGTGCCGTGGCGGGCCGCAGGCCGCGGGCGATCAGCACCAGCAGGCCGGTGATCAGCAGGTAGTATGCAGGCCAGAAAAAACGACCGGCCACGCGGAATGCGCCGGTGACGGGCTGGGCAAAGGCGGGAACGTTGTATTGCACAATGTCGGTGCTGCCGAGGGCGATGTGGTTCGACAGCGCGAATGCCGCCATGCCTGCCGCAACTGCAGTGATCGGTACCCAGATCGCGCGCGATGCGCCGGGTCGCCGGGCCTCGATCAGCAAGGGCAGGGCGACGGCACCGAGCAACAGGATGCCCAGGCCAAGGAAGGCGAAGCCTTCGTACTCGCCGACGCCACCCGGGAGATCGGGCAGCAGGCGCGACCAGAAGTTTTCGGTGTCGATCAGCGCGTGCAGGTTCATGCGGTAGGTGCCGAATGCGGCCTGGTCCACCTGGACGCCTTCCACGCCGCCGAGCATGAAGTAGCCGGTGGCCCACATCAGCAGCCCGACCAGGAGCAGGCTGACCGCCAGCGTCGCCAGCGCGCGCCCTGCATTCCATTCCCGCCGCCACATGCGCTGCAGCAGATCGGCCGCAAAGATCGCGAGCACCATCACCAGCAAGTAGGCGTGGACAAGAACCGCCGTGCCGAGCAGCAGCATCCAGCGGCCGGCGGAGGCTTCGGCCGGAAGTACAGATAAAGCGCCGCCAGCACCAGCCATTGCGCAACCAGTGCGTAGTGACCGTGCAAGCGGAAGGTCATTGCCGGGGCGGTTGCGAAGAATGCAGCGCCCAACAGTGCGAGCACCGGCTCCAGCCCAGCCTGGCGCAGCAGTTTCCAGGCGAACAGCGCCTGCAGCATGAAGCACGCGGCGAGCCAGGCACCGAAATACTGGAACGCTGCCGGCAACCACGGCGACAAGGGCTTGAACAGGAAAGCCATCAGCGGGACCGAGTCGGAGAACACGATCGAACTACCGATCTCCATGCCAAAGCCCGGGTTGGCGCCAAGCGGCCACTGCAGCAGGGGCGTGTGGCGGAAGAATTGCCAGCCCAGCCAACTCTGCGCCGGGTCGCCGGACATCAGCCAACCGGTGTTGCGCGGGTCGAGAATGCCGCCGCCGGTGAACAGCGCGAAGGCGGCCAATCCCAACAGCAGCGCGAACAGCGGTTGGCGCAGCGATTGTTCGGATCGAATCAAGCCTGCGTCTCCCTGGGCGGCTCGCAAGAATAGCGCGACTTGCGGCGCGGATGGACGCGATGCCCCAATGCAGCCCAGCCCCTCAGGCCGCTTCGCGCAGCACCTGCAGCATGCGCTCGCCATAGCGCTCGAGCTTGCTCACGCCGACGCCATTGATGGTACCGAGCTCATCGAGGGTGCGCGGGCGCTGCGTGGCCATGGCGCGCAGGGTCGCGTCGTGGAAGATCACGTAGGCCGGCAGGTTCTGTTCGCGGGCCAGGTCCGCGCGCAGGGCGCGCAAGGACTCGAAAAGTGGCGCATCCGCAGCGGCGAGGTCGGCCATCACGACGACGCGGCCACCGCGTGGGCCGCGCTCCTTTTTTGGCGCTTCGTCCTGGCGGAGAACGAGCGTCTGCTCACCGCGCAGCAGGCCGCGGCTCGCCTCGCCCAGGCGCATGCCGCCATGTCCGGCGGTGTCGACTTCCAGCATGCCGTTGGCGACGAGTTGCCGGAACACGCTCTTCCATTGTTTGGCATCCAGGTCGCTGCCGACGCCATAGGTGCTGACGCGGTCATGTCCGAACTGGCGGATGCGCTCGGTACCGGCACCGCGCAATACGTCAATCAAGTGTGCGGCGCCGAAGCGCTGGCCGGTGCGATAAACGCAGCTCAGTGCCTTCTGCGCGGCGACTGTGGCGTCCCAGGTGCGCACTGGTTCCAGGCAGTTGTCGCAGTTGCCGCAGTTGCCTTCGTGCAGCTCGTCGAAGTTGGCGAGCAAGGCCTGGCGCCGGCAGCGGGCGGATTCACAGTAGCCGAGCAGGGAGTCGAGCTTGCGCCGCTCCAGCCAGCGGCGTTCTTCGCCGGCCTCGGAGCCGTCAATCATCCGCCGTAGCAACACGACATCGCCAAGCCCGTAAGCGAGCCAGGCGTCGGATGGTTCGCCATCGCGGCCGGCGCGGCCGGTTTCCTGGTAGTAGCCTTCCAGCGATTTGGGCAGGTCGAGATGGGCGACGAAGCGCACGTCGGGTTTGTCGATGCCCATGCCGAAGGCGATGGTCGCGCACATCACAACGCCGTCCTCGCGCAGGAAACGGCGCTGGTTTGCGGCGCGTTTTGTTGCGTCCATCCCCGCGTGGTAGGGAAGGGCAGTGATGCCCTGCTGGGCGAGGAACTCGGCGGTCTCCTCTACCTTGCGTCGCGACAGGCAATAGACGATGCCGGCCTCGCCCCGGTGCGCGGCGACGAAATCGAGCAGTTGCCGGCGCGGGTTTTCCTTCTGCACGACCCGGTAGCGGATGTTCGGCCGGTCGAAGGAACTGATGAATTGGCGCGCGTCCTGCAAACCGAGCCGCTCGACGATTTCCGCGCGCGTTGGCGCATCGGCGGTGGCGGTGAGGGCGATGCGCGGTACGCGCGGCCAGCGCTCGTGCAGCAGGTTGAGCTCGCGGTATTCGGGGCGGAAGTCATGACCCCACTGCGAGACGCAGTGGGCCTCGTCGATGGCGAACAGGGCGATGCTGCTGCGGTCGAGCAGGGACAGGAAGCGTTCGGTGAGCAGGCGCTCGGGTGCGACGTAGAGCAGATCGTACTTGCCCGCCAACAATCCGCGCTCGATCTGCGCAGCCTCACCTGCGCCCAGCGAGGAGTTCAGGAAGGCCGCGCGCACGCCGAGTTGGTGCAGGGCCTCGACCTGGTCCTGCATGAGCGCGATCAGCGGCGAGACGACGATTGCGGTGCCGGGCCGGAGCAGGGCGGGGACCTGGTAGCACAGCGACTTGCCGCCGCCGGTGGGCATCAGTACCAGTGCGTCGCCACCCGAGACCAGCTGCTCGACGACCTCGGCCTGCGGGCCCCGGAAGTCGGGGTGGCCGAAGACGCGCTGGAGCACTTCGCGGGCGGGGTTCATCGGGTGATTTTACCCGGTGGGCCGGGGTGATACGTCCGTTGACTGCCCTGCGGGGTGTCGGAATTCGACCCGACGCGTCAGCTTCCGGGACTCCAGGCCTGGAAGTCAGGCGGCGCATGCACTGGCTTGCCGTCTGCCCGCAGCCAACGTTTCACTGCAGGAATCTCGCCATCCCCCACTGCCCACGCCGCATTCCAGCGCGTCCAGTCTTGGAGCGTCCACGGCGTCCAGCTGTGGTCGGCCGCGGTGTGGTAACCAAAGTTCCACCACTGCCGGGCCAACCACGCAGCATCTCGCATCGCCGCTGTGCGTTCCGGGGTCAGCGGCGCACCGGCCAGCCGCAGTTGCCGCCAGCCCCACGCGGCGCCGTCCGCGTCGCTTGATGCCGCCAGCAGCGCGGCCAAATGCAGGCAGGTTGCCCGTGATTCTGGGTGAGTGTCGACCCAGCGCGGGTTCGCCAGCGGCCTTGGAAGCACGCGCAGGCTGCACTGGACGCGCAGGTCGTTGCTGATATCGTCGGTCGCGGCAGCTTTCATCGTCCTGAACTGTTCGGCTGCGTCTTCCATCGCATTCAGATCGCCTGCGTGATCCGCCAGGACCGGTCCAAACAGCACGCGATGCACCACGCCGATGTGTGACTCGGCATAGCGCGCCTGCCGAACGCCCTCCATGGCCGCTTGCATGCGCGCAATATCATTGCGTTGCGCAGCGCGCTTGAACTCCATCATCCAGTTGAACGCGTTCTCCGGATCGCGAGCGAGCAGCAGGCGCAGGGCCATGTCCTGGTTGCAGCCGGCCTCCATGACGCAGGCCTGGGTCGAGATGGACAGCGCAGCGAGCGATACCTCATGCGTAAACACTTGTGCGGCCATCGCACTCGCCCGGGCGCCTTCCTCCGATTGCCTCAACGGGATGTACTGGTACTGCTCGGCCAGCCTGTTCCATGTGTACTGCTGGTTGAACTCGGCCCGGTGCATGAGAGCGGCGACTGCCAGCGATTCGGCGCCACCGCTCGTCGCCAACGTCGCGGAAAGGTCGCGGACGAACTGCGCTCTGTGCCGGAATTTGCGCGCGTCTTGCACGATATCCGCATAGCGCCCTATGGCTTTGATCCCATCATTGACCGACCCGGCCCAGCGCGACTGCGTCGCCAGGGCAAGGGCAAGCAGGGCCAGGAGAACCAGTCCGGGAACGATGCGCGCGTCGCTTGCCGGTGACCCAAGCTCAAGGTGCGCCCGCGTCGCGCTTGCGACCAGGTCGGGCGCGAGCTCCGTGCCGAACCATTGCCATGCGCTGCGCTTGCCGCGGGCGACTTCGCGGCAACGATCGCGGAAGGCCTGGCGCATGTCCGCGCCATGCGCATCGCGGACCGCGCGAGGATAGAGCCACAGGCAGGCGCCGTAGACGCGCACGGCTCTGTCGATCCATGGCGGGTCGCGGGGTGCGCTCATGCCAACACCCCGCGTGCGTGCTTGTTGGCGAAGCGCACCAGCTGCGCTAGCCGCTGGGTCTCGACGACAACGGCCGCCCGGCCGGCGCTGCTGATGCGGTAGTAACGGCGTCGCTCGTCGTCATCGTCCGGGCGCTCGCCGCTTTCCTCGACCAGGCCGGCGTCGAGCAGCTTGCGCAGCGAGGTGTACAGCGTCCCGGGCCCGAGGCGCATGCCGCCATCGGTGAGCGTTTCGATCGCCTGCATGATGGCGTAGCCGTGCAGCTCGGCTCGTAGCAGGGCAAGCAGGATGTGGTGCATTGCCGGCGTGAGTTGGGCCGGTTGGGTTGATTTGGCGGGCATGTCGGCTCCGTGGTTGCGCGCCAACTATATCCATGATGGATATATCCGTCAACGACCTAGACTGTGGGAGCGGCTTCAGCCGCGATTGATCCAGATCGCGGCTGAAGCCGCTCCCACGGGGTTGATCCAGATCGCGGCTGAAGCCGCTCCCACAGGGTTGATCCAGATCGCGGCTGAAGCCGCTCCCACAGGGGCGGGCTACTGGAGGAGGGAGCGGAGCATCCAGGCGGTCTTTTCGTGTGCTTGCATGCGTGTGGTGGCGAGATCCGCGGTCGGCTGGTCGTTGGCCTCGTCGGCGCGCTTGAAGGCCTCGCGGGCAGTGCGGGCGCAGGTTTCGTGCCCGGTGACCAGCTGCGTGACCATGCCCTTCCAATCGGGGACGCCGGATTCCTCCGGGATCTTGCTCAGCTTGGCGTATTGCTTGCCCGAGCCGGGGGCGAACTCGTCCAGGGCACGGATGCGCTCGGCGATCTCGTCCAGCGACAGCCACAGCTCGTTGTACTGGACCATGAACATCGCGTGCAGGGCATTGAACATCGGCCCGGTGACGTTCCAGTGGAAGTTGTGGGTCTTCAGGTACAGCGTGTAGGTGTCGGCCAGCAGATGCGCCAGGCCATTTGCAATCTGCTTGCGGTCCGCTGCCTTGATGCCGATGTCGATCTTCATGCCGGTCTCCTGCCTGCCTGGGCGATAATTGAGCATGCCCCGGAATGAGCCGCCCGTGAAATCGATTGTATCCATCGCGCCCATTGAACGGCTCGATGGCGGGACCGCTGGGCGGACCCCCGAGCGGACCGCCGGTCCTGTGCTAGAGGATGGCCTGAGCCGCGACGGCCGGCGCTTGCGCAATCTGCGCGACCGCAGCCGCGAAGCGCCCGACGATGCCGCGCGCAAGGATGCCTACGCGAAGGCGCTCGCGACCTCGATCGCCGCACGTGCGCGCCGAGATGCGCTGGCGCCGACGCCGACCTTCGACGACGAACTGCCGGTTGCGCGCGAAGCCGACGCCATCCTCGACGCACTGGCCAAGCACCAGGTGGTGATCGTCGCCGGCGAAACCGGCTCCGGCAAGACCACCCAGTTGCCCAAGCTGTGCCTGGTCGCTGGCCGCGGCCGCGCCGGCATGATCGGCTGCACCCAGCCGCGCCGGATCGCCGCGCGCGCAGTGGCGCGCCGGGTCGCCGAGGAATTGCAGGTGCCGATGGGCGGCGTGGTCGGCTACCAGGTGCGCTTCACCGACAACGTCGGCGAACACAGCCTGATCAAGTTCATGACCGACGGCATTTTGCTTGCGGAAATCCAGTCCGACCGTTGGCTGTCCAAGTACGACACCATCATCGTTGACGAGGCGCACGAGCGCAGTCTCAACATCGACTTCCTGCTCGGCTACCTCAAGCAGTTGGTGCGCAAGCGGCGCGACCTGAAGCTGATCGTCACCTCGGCCACGATTGATACCGAACGCTTCGCCGCGCATTTCGACGGCGCGCCGGTGATCCAGGTCGAGGGGCGCAGCTACCAGGTGGAAACCCGCTACCGGCCGCAGGAAGGCGAGGGCGAGGACGCCGGCGATCGCACCATGAATGACGCCATCGTGGCAGCGGTGGATGAGATTACCCGCGAGGACGCGCGCGGCGATGTGCTGGTGTTCCTGCCGGGCGAGCGCGAGATCCGCGATGCGCATCGCGCACTGGCTGATCGCAAGTACCGGCATACCGAAGTGCTCGCGCTATATGCGCGACTTTCCGCGCGCGACCAGGACCGCGTGTTCCAGCCCGGGCCGCAGCGGCGCATCGTGCTGGCGACGAACGTGGCCGAAACCTCTTTGACCGTGCCGCGCATCAGATACGTGGTCGATCCCGGCGCGGCGCGCGTAAAACGCTATTCGCCGCGACAGAAGCTCGATCGCCTGCACATCGAGCCGATCTCGCAAGCCAGTGCCGACCAGCGCAAGGGCCGCTGCGGCCGCATCGCCGCCGGCATCTGCTATCGCCTGTATTCGGAAGCCGATTTCCTCTCGCGCCCGCGCTACACCGATCCGGAAATCCTGCGCGCTTCGCTTGGCGGAGTGATCCTGCGCATGCTCTCGCTTGGCCTCGGAAGGATGGAGGATTTCCCCTTCATCGATGCGCCCGATCCGCGCGCGGTGGCCGATGGCTGGCAGACGCTGACCGAGCTTGGCGCGATCGACAAGGACCGCCACCTGCTGCCGGTCGGCAAACAAATGTCGCGCCTGCCGGTGGACGTGAAGCTGGCGCGCATGCTGGTGGCCGCGCACGACCTGGGCTGCCTGCGCGAAGTCAGCATCATCGCCGCCTTCCTCGGCATCCAGGACCCGCGCGAGCGGCCGCCGGAGGCGCGTGGCGCTGCGGATGCCGCGCACGCCGCGTTCGCTGATCCCACGTCGGAGTTTGCCGGCGTGCTCAAGCTGTGGGACGCGTATCGGGTCGCGCACGAGGAGCTGACGCAATCGAAACTGCGCGCCTGGACCGAGAAGAACTTCCTCGGTTTCCTGCGCATGCGCGAATGGCGCGAATTGCATCGCCAACTGCTGCTGGTCTGCGAGGAGTTGAACTGGACGTTCAACGACGCGCCCGCGGAGGCAGTGATCCTGCATCGCGCGCTGATCGCCGGCTTGCCCACGCAGATTGGCCACAAGATGGAAAAGGGCCTGTACGAAGCGCCGCGCCAGCGTCGCTTCCAGATTTTCCCCGGCTCACCATTGAGCAAGCAGCCGCCGGCCTGGTTGATGGTGGCGACGATGCTCGACACCCAGCGCGTCTGGGGCCTGATGGGTGCGCGGATCGAGCCGGACTGGGTGATCGCGCAATTGCCGCACCTGCTGGCGCGCAAGCATTTTGATCCGCACTGGTCGCGGGCGCAGGGTCGGGTGATCGGTTCCGAACAGGTGAGCCTGTTCGGGCTGGTGCTGGCACCAAAGCGGCCAGTGCATTACGGCGGCCTGTATCCGGCCGAGGCGCGCGAGATCTTCGTGCGCCAGGCGCTGCTGACTGGCGAGATCAACACGCGATCGGCATTTGTTGCGCGCAACCTGGCCACGCTGGAAAAGGCCAACGAGGAAGAGGCCAAGCAGCGCCGCGCCGGACTGATCGCCGACGAGGATTGGCAGGCACGCTGGTACCTCGATCGCATTCCCCCCGACATCAACTCGGTGCAGGGGCTCGATGCCTGGACCGGAAAGCTGCCGGCCGACAAGCGCCGCGCACTGGAATGGAGCCTGGTCGACCTGTTGCCGGGCGAAGGCAGCGAGGCTGACCGCTTCCCGAAATATTTCCCGCTCGGCGATGTGCGGATGGCGCTGCACTATCGCTTCGAACCGGGCAGCGAGGACGATGGCGTCACGCTCGACGTTCCCCTGCACCTGCTGAAGGCACTCGATCCAGTGAGGCTTGGCTGGCTGGTGCCCGGACTGGTCGAGGAAAAGTCCACCGAACTGATCCGCGGCCTGCCCAAGGCCCTGCGTCGCAATTACGTGCCGGCGCCGGACTTCGCACGCGCCTTCGCCCAGGCGCATCCGCAGCCCGAGGCCGACAGTTTGCCGGGGACCCTGGCGCGCTTTCTCACAAGGGCAACCGGCGCGCCGGTGCAAGCGCTCGACTTCGACGAAGCCGCGCTCGCGCCGCACCTGCGCATGAACCTGCGCCTGGCCCGGCGAGACGGCAAGCTGCTGGCGACCTCGCGCGACCTGGCGGCGCTGCAGTCGCGCTTTGGCGCCGAAGCCGAGCGCGCCTTCGCGGCAAGCGCCGGCGAGCGCCTGGCGCGGTCGGGCCTGCGTGAATTCCCCGACCAAGCCATTTCGCGCGTGCTCGATGGCGCTGCCGGTGTGCCGGCATACCCGGCGCTGGTCGATCGCGAGGATAGCGTCGCGCTGGATGTGTTCGCCGACGCCACGCAGGCGCACGAGCAACATGCGCGCGGCGTGCGCCGCCTGGTGCGCATCGGGCTGGCCGATGCCATCAAGCAGGCGCGCAAGCAGTTGCCGGTGTCGCCCAAGCTCGGCCTGTTGTATGCCGCGATCGAGAATTCCGAGCGGCTGCGCGAGGACATCGTGGAGGCCGCGCTTGCAGCGACTTTCGATGCAGCACTCGGGGACGAGGGCACCGATGCAGTGCGTGACCGGGCGCGATTCCTTGGGTTATGCGAGAAAATCCGGCGCGATTTGTTCGCACAATCCATGCAGCGCCTGCAGCTGGCCGAGGCCATCCTCGCCGCCTACGCACAGACCAAGCCGCGGCTGGAATCGGAACTGCTGGGCTGGGCCAGCGGCAACCTCGGCGACATCCGGGCGCATCTGTCGAGCCTGGTCCGGCCCGGTTTCCTGCGCGATACGCCGGCAGCCCTGCTCAGCGAGTATCCGCGCTACCTGAAAGCCGCGGCCCTGCGGCTGGAGCGCGCCCTGGCCGACCCGGTGCGCGACCAGGCGCGGATGCTCGAACTGGCGCCATTTGCCGAGGCGCTGCGGCGCGCCCAGGCCGAAGGCCCCTTGCCCGATGCCTGGCGCGCCTTCCAGCACGATCTGGAGGAGCTGCGCGTGCAGGTGTTCGCGCAGGAACTGGGCACCCGGCGCGCCGTGTCGCCCAAGCGACTGGCCCGACAGCTGGAGCAACTGGCGCCGTCCTGATCACCGTTGCCGCTGAATGCCAGCCAGCGTCCCGACTTGTACGCTCAACACGCAGCCGCTAACTTGGGCCGAGATTTCCTGCGGATTCCCGCGTGACGAACCCCTCGTGACGGACCCCTCGTGACAATCGCTGCGTGACAACTTTGGCGCAACCACAAGCGCAAGTCCTGACCGACTGGCTCGCACGCCATGCCGAAACGGCGGCCGTGCTTCCGGTTCGGGCGGCGATGGCTGCTTATCGCGGCCCGGTACCCGACGCGCTGGCGCCGGTACTGGCCATCCTGGACGAGTTACGCGCTGATCCGGAAGTGCAGCTCGCCGCGATCGCGCACCTGTCACCGGCGTTGCGCGAACGCATCGAGCCTGTGCTGGCGAAGGATTCGGGCGTGCGTGCGCTGCTCGATGGACTGCAGGCCGCCGAACAGGTGTGGAGCCTGCATGCCCAGCACGAAGGCGGCAGTGCGGAAGGATTGCGGCGGCTGTTGCTCGCCCTGATCCGCGACCTGCGCGTGGTGCTGGTGCTGCTGTCGGTGCAAGTCGTGGCGTTGCGCGCCGCAGTCACGGCGCCGGAGCAGGAACAGCGCGCGCTGGCCCGTATGACCGCCGACATCCACGCCCCGCTGGCGAACCGGCTGGGCATCTGGCAGCTCAAGTGGGAACTCGAGGACCTCGCGTTCCGCTACCTGCAGCCGGAGACCTACCAGCGCATCGCCCGCCTGCTCGACGAAAAGCGCACCGGGCGGGAAAAATTCATCGATGAGGCCAAGCAGAAGATCCGCACGGCACTCGCCGAGGCCGGCATCAAGGCCGATGTCGATGGGCGCGCCAAGCACATCTTCAGCATCTGGAAAAAGATGCAGCGCAAGGGCCTGGAGTTCAGCGAGCTGTATGACATCCGCGCAGTACGCGTGCTGGTGGATGACGTGGCCGACTGCTATGCCGCGCTCGGACTGGTGCATCAGTTGTGGGCGCCGGTGCCCAGCGAGTTCGACGACTACATCGCGCGCCCGAAGGGCAACGACTATCGATCGCTGCATACCGCGGTGCTCGGCCCCGAAGGCCGGACGCTGGAGGTGCAGATTCGTACTCACGCCATGCACGAACATGCCGAACTGGGCGTGGCGGCACACTGGCGCTACAAGGAAGGCGGCAAGGCGGAAGCGAGTTTCGAGCGCAAGGTGGCGTGGATGCGGCGGTTGCTTGACGCGCCGCGCGAAGGAGAGGAAGACACCGACCTGCTGTCCGGGTTCAACACCGAATTGGTCGAAGACCGGATCTACCTGCTGACGCCGCGCGGCGAAGTGGTGGACGTGCCGCAGGGTGGCACGGTGCTCGATTTCGCCTACCACGTGCATACCGAAGTCGGGCACCGTTGCCGCGGCGCCAAGGTCAACGGCAGGATCGTGCCGCTCGACTACCAACCGGCAAGCGGTGACCGGATCGAGATCCTCACCAGCAAGACCGGCGAGCCACGCCGTGACTGGCTGGTCGCCAACAACGGGTTCCTGGCCAGCTCGCGCGCCCGCGACAAGGTGCGCAGCTGGTTCCACAAGCTCGACCGCGCCCGCAACCTGCAGGACGGGCGCGACATGCTCGACAAGGAGCTGCGCCGCGTTGCGATGCTGCAAGCCGATCTTGCGCCGGTGCTTGAGCGCTTCCGCGTGGCGACCGTCGAGGATCTGCAGCTCGCCCTCGCGCTGGGTGACATCGGATCGAGCCAGGTCAGTCGCGCGCTCCATGAGCACGCGCAGGCACAGTTGGCCGCGGCCCAGCCGGCAAAGTCGCTGGACAAGTCGCGCCTGCCGCAACCGCCGCCGCCGCGCAACGATGGTCGTTCCAGCCGGTTCACGGTCGAGGGCGTGGGCAACCTGCTTTCGCAGCTCGCGCGTTGCTGCCAGCCGGTGCCGGGCGACCCGATCGTCGGCTATCTGACCCGCGGGCGCGGCGTGAGCATCCATCGGCGCAACTGCGCCAGCGTGCAGCGCCTGTTCGCCGCGCAGCCCGAGCGCGAGCTGCCGGTGAATTGGGGGCAGGCAGAGACAAGCCGCTACGAAGTTGGCGTGCAGGTGCGCGCCTTTGATCGCAAATGGCTGCTCAAGGACCTGACCAACGTGATCGCGCAGGCCGACGTGAGCATCCTTGCGATCCATTCGCAGGCTGACGATGCGCGCGGGTTGGTCGAGTTCCGGTTGAACCTGCGGGTTGGCGATTTTGGCCAGCTCAGCCAGTTGCTGGGCAAGCTCGATGCCGTGCCGGGAGTGCAGGATGCGCGACGGCTTGGCTGACTGGCTGCGGCGCTGGCGTGGCTGGCTGGTCGCACTCGCGGTCATCGCCGTGTTGTTGGTGTTCGGGCGGAGCTGGCTCAGTCAACGCCTGGTGCCGGATCCACGGCTGAACCAGCAGCTCGAACTCGCGCAGGCCGCGCTTGCCAAGGGTGTGTTGAGTTCGCCTGATGGCCGCGGCGCGCGTGAATTGTTCGAGGCGGTACTTGCCGCCGACCCGGACCAGATGGGCGCGCGCCAGGGGCTGGAATCGGTGCGCAACGCGGCCATCATCGACGCCGAGCGTGCGCTCGACGCGGGTGACACCG
>JBBRZU010000045.1:0-20160 GCA_038236425.1 Lysobacterales bacterium | reverse complement strand
GTGCCGAGTACCACAACGAGAATTTCAACTGGTTTGCTGCCAGATTTTCAAGATTTCTTTATGTTGATCGCATTGTCGTCGGATCGCGGTTCGCTGGCCTCGGGATCGGTCGCGCTCTGTACAACGACCTTTTCTCTTATGCGCGCCTGCACGGCCTTGGGCACGTTGTTTGTGAGTACAACATCGAGCCGCCCAACCTGGCTTCGAAGGCGTTTCATGACAAATTCGGCTTCAAGGAACTTGACACTCAATGGGTTGCCGGCGGAACCAAGCAGGTCTCGCTACAGGCCGCTGCGACCTGGCCATTCAATCCAGGGGAACCATAATTGTTGCAATCTTTCTCCCCTTGCCCCAAGGCCTCAATGACACCTCTCCGGCTTCTGCCATTGGCACTTTTGCTGCTCGCGAGCTCGGCTGGTGCGGAGATCGAGAATACTGCAACGCCCACGGATGCCGGTCTCAAGCTTCAGTGGTGGCCAAAAGTACAGCCGCCCTCCGGCTGGCACTTTGACTCAGGCTCATCTCGCCAATTTGGCTTCAATGCACTGGCCCCTGACGGTTCCACGTTTTCCGGCGCCGAGACGGTCATGTACGCCAAGGCAGACTACAAGCCTCGCATGCCCGGGACCAAGAGCTTGGCGCAGTTGATAGAGGCAGACATCTCGGACTTCCATCGGAATTTTCCAGGGATGAACGTTTCGTTTGGGTCACCGGTCCCTACAGCAGATCACAAGCAATTCAAGCTGGTCACTTTTGCTCCTTCGGCCGGCGGCAACTGGGAGCGGGTCGCGTATGGCGAAAGCGCTGAGTTCTATTTGCTGTTCACGATAAGCTCCCGCAACAAGGCAGACCTTGAGCGCGCAATGCCAGCGTTCAAGGCAATGGTCGCGAGCTATCGCGTTGATCCCTGACCATCCATTGAAGTTGTCCGCCACTCGCTCGGGCCCATACCGCGCCGCTCTCGCATATGATGCAGCCAAGGCTCGGGTCCGGCACTCGGGTACCATGCAGTAGAACAGGACACCAATGATTCGCCCTCTGCCCCCGGGACGACGAGACAGCGAGGCATTCCCACGGTTTGGTCTCGCTCAGTTTGCGCGCCGGTTTCCCAAAGAGACGTCAAGGTTTGACCTTGAAGTCAGCGGCAGTGTTAAACACGAACTCCGACTTTCCGACGCACTGAATGGCTTGCCGCGGACAGAACAAGTCAGCGACTTTCACTGCGTGACGACCTGGAGCCGGCGATCGCTGCGTTGGGAAGGCGTGCGTTTTTTGGACTGCTACGAGAAAGTGATCGTGCCCATGGCATGTCCTCGTCCACAGGCGACGATCGCTGCCTTGCGCGGCCAGGACGGCGCGCGAGGCTCCTGGCTGTCTTCTGCGCCACTTATACCGACCGCTGATTTCCGCTACAGTCACGCGGTTTTCGCAGGCAATGGCCGAGCGAGAAAACACGCGCGGCGATATTTGATCGACTACTGCCTGATCGCTCGCTCCAGCCGACTGCCCCTGGCAGCAGGCCACCGTGGAAATGTCGCGCAAGATTTTCATCCTGATTCGCCGACTGTACTTGCTTCTGCACTCCCTGAAGAAATGCCTCAACGTCCATCCTGCGCAAGCTCGGTTTTTCGATTGCAGGCAAGGTTGCCCATCCGGTAGATGGGGATATTTGGCAGTGGCGCCTCATGGATGGCGAAGCTTGGGCATTCGCTCAAGTGGATAGGCCAAAGGCCGTGGGTCGTCCCCGGCCCGCCACTGCCATTGCCCGCCTCCGTTATGATGCGGGCAAGGCACGGTGTCAGGCAGTCTGGCGAGGCCGCCCAATTGACTCGTCAGATGCCATGAATATCCTCGCCATCGCCGGCAGCCTCCGAGCAGCTTCCATCAACCTGGCGTTGTGCAGGGCAGCCGCCCGCCTCGCGCCGCATGGCCAGCATGTCGAGGCCTTTACCGGCATGGGCGCATTGCCGCTGTTCAATCCCGATCTCGAAACCAATCCGCCGCAGGCCATCGTCGATTTCAGGCGTTCAGTGGAACGCGCTGACGCGCTGCTCATCGCCAGCCCGGAGTACGCACATGGCGTTTCAGGCGTCATGAAGAATGCCCTCGACTGGCTTGTAAGCTTTGAGGGCTTCGTGGCCAAGCCTGTCGCACTCGTCAATACATCACCGCGCGCTCGAATCGCCTACGAATCCTTGCTTGAGACGCTCCGCACGATGTCCGCGACCATCGTGCCGGAGGCCTCGATTGTGATCCCGCTACTTGGCGCTTGCGTCACTGAAGAGGCGATGGTGGAATCAGTGCCGGTGTCGTCCCAGATCAGGCAGTTGCTGGCATCGCTGCAGGCATCTCTGGATGCCGGCACCTCAACTGGCCCGTTCTTTCCTGTTTCCCCACAGTGATGCTTGATACTTTGCTCCTGAGCCAGCCCCGCTACTGCGAGAATTCGACTCTGACCATGGGGACCATCACTGTCACCCCTCCTTCGATCCCAAGGCGGGCCTGAGCCCGTCGCCATAAATGAGGATGCCGATGTACCGAGCCTTGCTACATGGTCTTTTTGCAATCGGACTTGCCTTTGCAAGCAACTCAGCCAGCGCGGCAGCAGAACGCCCGGAAGCGCTGATCGTGGCGCAGACGGGAACAGGTTATTTATTGCGAGTTCCGGTCAGCAGGCTGCAGATGACAATACCCTCGGCAGGCCTCAGCCAGCAGGCACCAGACATTGGTTGATCCACGGACAATCCCCGCTATTTCAACTTCACTGGCGCGAGCCGCGGCCTGGTACTTTCGGGCTGGTTCGAGTCGGCGGACGGATTCACCAATCTCCCCGATTTCTGGAAGCGAGAGCAGGCGGCCTGGAGAGATCACGGACTACCGGTGGCAGAAAATGTATCGATGGAGGTCATCAGCGCCTGGCAGGTCATCTTCTACGACGTCAGCTTGCCGGGAATTTCGAATCATCATATGCGTGCCCACTATATTGGCGCGGGAACATGGATCGATCTCCATGTCTCGATCACTGGAAGTGGCCCAGACGCAGCGTCTCGCCCGGCCCTTGAGGCAGTCCTCAAAGGCATTTCTGTCAGCGAAGTTCCGGCAATCAGCGCGGCGGAACCAGCCCATCCCTCACCACGGCGGACGCGTTGCTTGCACTGGACAGGCACGACCTGCCAAGTCACCAGCGTCAATCTGACCGACGGTGTGGGAACGCTTGTTTCGCCGGCCGTCGGCATCCTGACCTTGACGGGCACGGTCCACGGCACCTGCGGCGGCCAGGACATCAGTGGACAGAAGATCCACGCCAATACTGTCTACAGGAAGGATGGTGACGGCTGGAAATGGGTGTTCGGCTTCAACTCGCCCACTTGACCCGGCCGCAATCGCCCGCAACCCTTTGCTTGCATCCGGCATCAGGCCATCCATGAGACCGACCCTTTGATGTCATCGGACCGGGCGCCTTTCCATCGCTGCCGTGGCGTCGATCAGCCTGTCGCGCTGCAGACAACTTATTTGAGTGTTACTACGTCAACATTGATCGTGGTCGCGTCATCCATCAACTGCACCTGACCATCCTGCACCAGGCATTGCAGCTGCATGTTCCGTGAGGCGAGCGCCGCCAGTTGCTGGCTGGTCTCGGTTGGGATGTCGAATACGCGCAGGTTGCTGCAGCGGTCGAGTGCTGCCGCATTCTTCTTCCACCAGATGTCGGCGCTTCGGCCACTGAAGCAGTAAACCCGCACTTCGCCCGAACGCCCGCAGGCCTTGCGGATCCGCTGCTCGTCGGGCTGACCGATTTCGATCCACAGGTCGATCTGGCCGGTGAGGTCGCGCTGCCACAGATCGGGCTCGTCGTCGGTGCTGATGCCGCGGCCGAATGCGAGGTTCTCATTGGCGTTCAAGGCGAAGGCCAGCAGCCGGACCATCAGCCGCTCCTCGGTTTCCGACGGATGCTGGGCCAGGGTCAGCGCGTGGCTGTTGTAGTAGTTGCGGTCGATGTCGTTGACCTGCAGCTCCACTTTGAAGATCGTCGCCTTGACTGCCATGTGCTGCCTTTCGTTTTCCCAGGGGACGATGATCGCACGGGTCCGTACATCGGGCTGGCACGGTTCCTTGCATCGGGCTGGCACAGGGACGTGCGCCGGGTTTGCCGTGCGGGTTTGCCGTGCGGGTTTGCCTGCGATACCGTCGGGCATGGCAGTTCGTTCCTGCCGGGGGCAGTTGATGAGCAAGCATCCGATCGACGCATGGCACGACATTGTGCAGAACCCGACCCGCAGCGGCCTGTTCGACCTGCTCGATGACGATGTCGTGTTCATCTCGCCGGTCGTGGACACGCCCCAGCACGGCAAAGTCGTGGCGATGGGCTACCTGATGGCGGCCTTCGAGGTGTTCTTCAATCCCAGCTTTCGCTATGTCCGGCAAATCATCGGCCCGACCGATGCGATGCTGGAATTCGAAACGACGATTGACGGCGTGCTGGTCAATGGCGTGGATCTCGTCAAGTGGAATGACGCGGGCAGGATCGTCGAATTCAAGGTAATGGTGCGCCCACTCAAGGCGATGAATCTCATCCACCAGAAGATGGCCGCGATGCTGGAGTCGTTCAGCCGCGCCGGATGAGGCCCGTTGAAATAGGCATTCATGCATGCCGGGGTGTAGGCTTCGGGACGCACGGGACCGACTGTGTCGGCGCCGAAGCATCCGTGGACGCGACGAATCCAATCCGGAGGTCCCATGCAGCCTGTGATCAAGAGTATCGTCGCTGTCGTTGCGGGCTTCGTCACTGCGAGCATCGTGATGATGATCGTCGAGTGGTTCAACGGAAACGTCCTGTATCCGGGCCTGGCCGAGTCCGCGGCCGGCGTCACCGATCGCGACACGATTCGGGCCATCATGGCGGCGGCACCGGTGGGCGCCTTCCTGGTGGTGTTGGTCGGCTGGTTGCTCGGTGGCCTGTCAGGCGGTTGGGTGACCGGAAAGATCGCCGATCAATCGATTCCCGCGCACGGACTCGCCCTGGGCGTCTTGCTGACGCTCGCGGGTGTGATGAACAACCTCATGTTGTCGCCACCAACCTGGTTCTGGGTGGCGAGCATGCTGGTGCTCGTGCCTGCGGCCTACCAGGGTGCGCGGCTGGCCGCGCAGTAGAACTGGCAGGCCAGCGCGCGTGAGCGCGGGATGGCTAGCGCTTGAACCCCAGCACCAGCACGCCAACGGCAACCAGCGCGATGCCGAACCACTCCCGCCCCGAAGGCCGCTCGCCGAGAAAGGCAAAGGCGAACACCGCCACCAGCACCAGGCTGAGCTTGTCCACCGGCGCGACCTTGGATGCATCGCCGATTTTCAGCGCGCGGAAATAGCACACCCACGACGCGCCCGTCGCCAATCCCGACAACACGAGGAAGGTCCATGTGCGACTGGACAGCGCCAACGGATTGCTCCACTTGCCGGTGGCGCCGACAAAGGCGGCCAGCACGACAATGATCACGGCGGTACGCACCAGGGTTGCAAGATCGGAATCCACGCCCTCCAGCCCGATCTTCGCAAAGATCGCCGTCATCGCAGCGAACACGGCGGACAGCAAGGCCCACGGCAACCAGTGTTGTGCAGCCATGCCTGCGCTCCAGCCGGGAATGATATGGGCAGCGTAACGCGATCAACGCCGGACTGGGCTAAAGTATTGCAGGGCGATTGCCGCGGAGGGCGCGCGTGAGCGTATCGACACTGGTGTGGGGCATGCTGTTCGGCGCGATCGGACTGGGCTACTTCATCTATGGCAAGCGCCAGGCGGCCCTGGTCCCGCTGGTTTGCGGTATCGCACTGATGGTGTTTCCCTATTTCCTGAGCAGCGCCTGGGCCCTGGTGCTGGTGGGGCTCGCGCTGATGGCGATTCCCTACTTCGTCCGCTTCTGATTCCGGAGGATTGCGACCATGCGCGCGAGCCGAACGCCCGCCCTGCTCCTTGCCCTGCTTGCATGGAGCGCCCTCGCGCTGCAGTTGTGGCTATCGCTCCGGCTGGGCATCTCGCAAGGCAAGTCAGCCATGCAAGGCCTGGTTGACTACCTTGGTTATTTCACCGTGCTGACCAACCTGTTCGTGGCGCTGGTGGCGACGGCGGGCGCGCGGCGGCGCATGCGCGACCGGCCGCGCGGGCTGTACCGCGCGACGTTCGTGGGCTGCGCCACCACCGCCATCGTGGTGGTCGCTGTCGGCTACCACCTGCTGCTGCGCGATATCTGGGATCCGCAGGGTGCGCAGCGGTTGGCGGACATCCTGCTGCACTACGCAGTGCCGGTCGGCGCCGTGTTGCATTGGCTTTGGTATCCCCATCTGGAACGGCTGCATTGGCCCGCGCCGCTGGCATGGTGCCTGTATCCGATCGCCTACTTTGTCTACGCGCTGATCCGCGGTGCCATCCTGCACAGCTACCCCTATCCATTCATTGACGTGTCGGTGCTCGGTTACGGGCGCGCCGCCTTGAACGGGCTGGGACTGCTGTTGGTATTCATCGCCATCGGCGAATTGATCGTGGCCATCTCCCGGGCCCGCCATCGCCGCCTGCGGCATCTCTGACAACAAACTTCCTGGAGCGCCGCGATGAAGACCTTGCTCGTGCTTGTCTGCTGGACCCTGCTGTTCGTGCTCAGCTGGCCGCTCGCCCTGCTGGTGTTGCTGCTGTGGCCGCTGGCCTGGCTGGTGTCGCTGCCAATCCGGCTGGTCGGCCTGACGCTGGGTGCGATATTCGCACTGCTACGCGCGATCCTGTTCCTGCCCGCGCGGTTGCTGGGCGTGCGCCCCTCGATGGCCTGAGCAGCAATCGATGGCCGCCTGAAGTTCAGCCGCGCGGACGCTCATCCAGTCGCGCGTCCAGTTCGGCACGCAGCGAAATCATCGCCGGAGTGTTCCGCCGCAGCGCCGGCAAGGCATCGATTGCATCGCGCGCATCACGCCAGGCCTGACGCGCGGAATCCATGCGGCCAGCCCGCATCAACAGCTCACCGCGCCGCGACAGCCAAGCCTCCTGTCTCTGCGCGCCGTCCGCCAAACGGTCAAGACGCGTCAGCGCGGCATCCCAGTTCGCCCGCCCCGCTTCGAGCTCGACTGCGGCAAGGCCCAACGTCACCAGTTCACCCAATTCTGCGCGACCCGCGTCCAGGCCCGCCAGGGCGGCATCGACCTGTCCGGCGCTGGCGAGGGCTTGCGCACGCTCGAGGTAGTACTCCGGTTCGGACGGATGCCGCGCCGCAATCGTTGCATCGAAATCCGCGGCAGCGCCGGCAGCATTTCCGCGGCTGGCACGGATTCGTGCGCGGGTGGCGTGACCGTCCACGCTGCCCGGCACGGTGGCGAGATAGGCATCCAGTTGCGCCTCGGCCGCCGGTAGCCGTGCCATTGCCTGCAGCATCTGGCCGCGACCGAGGTGGACCTCGGCCAGCGCGGGAGCCAGGCGTTGCGCGGCATCGTAGTCGGTCGCCGCCAGCGCCCATTGCTCGTGCTGCCGATAGAGTTCGGCGCGGTGCAGGCGCAAGCCGGCATTACGCGGGTCTTTGGCCAGCCGTGCGGTCGTTTCGACGATCTGCTCGTGCAGCCCCTCGTGCGCAAAGCAGGGCGACGCGAGCAGAACGAACGAGATGAGCGCAAGCAGCCCCGTCCCGATCCGCCAGCTGCGGCCCGACGCGTTGGCGCGGGCCGCGCACGTGCCCATCAGCGCCTGGTCTTGGCGCCGGCGACGTTGGAATACGCCGATGCGCCGCTACCGTTGCTGGCGCGAACGCGGAAGTAGTACTGCTTGTTGGCGGACAGGCCAGTACTGGAGTAGCTGACGGTATCCGCGCTGACACTCGCAACCTGCACGAAACCGCTGCTGGACTTGGTTGACCGCTCGATCAGGAAGGCCGCCTCGTTGCCCGCGTTGTCGATCCACGTCAGGTTGATCTGGGTCCGCGAGATCGACGTTGCCACCAGGTTGCTGGGTGCGGCGGGCAGCACGGGTGGTGCGGTCGGCGTTGCGCTGGCCTGGGGTGAGTTGCTGCTTTCCCCGTTGGCACTGCTGGCAGTGACGACGTAGTAGTAGGTACTTGCGTTGCTGACCGTTGTGTCAACGAACCCGGTGCCGCCAACGGAGGGCGCAATGGTTGTGTATGGTCCGCCGCTGACGCCGGCGCGCTTGACCGCGTAGCTGATGGCCCCGGTGCTGGCGGCCCATGACAACACGACCTGCGCATTGCCGGCCGTCGCTGACAGACTGGCTGGCGCAGCCGGCGGTTGCGGCACGGGGGCAGTCTTGAGAATGGTGAAGGCATCATCCACTGCGCCGCCGGGGCGGATCAGGCGCGCATCCAGCCGGTTTCCATCCACGTCCAGTACCACCGAGCCCACATGCAGGGCCGAGTAGTACATCGCCGGATGCGGCGACGGACTGTATTCCGCAGTGCTGCCGCCAACCCAGCTGGTGACGTGGCCGCCATTGCCTGCGACGACGTAAACCGAGCCCTTGTTCGCGGCCAGGTCCGTGGGCTTGTCGTAAGCGCCGCCTGGATCAGATTCGCGCCCGCTGCCCGACTCAAGCTTCATCGCGCCGGTGAGCGAGGTCGACAAGCCGTAGTGGCCATTGAGCAGCACGCTGCGCTCGTAGCTGTGGCTATGCCCGGCCAGCACCAGGTCCACGCCACCCGCCTCCAGGATCGGCAGGACGTTGGCGCGCATCTGGGTCAGTTCGGTTTCGGTGTCGGAGTTGTGCGAGCCTTTGGAGTACGGTGGATGGTGGAAGAAGGCGATGATCCAGTCCTGCGTCGTCGCACCCAGATCGCTCTCCAGCCAGGTCAACATCGGGCTGCCCGGGAGGCGGCTGGATGTCATCGAATCCAGGCAGATGAAATGGATCCGGCCGTAGTCGAAGCTGTAGTACTTCTCCGTGCCCGAGGCCACGCCGCCGGCTGCGCCATTGGTGGGGTTGTCGAAGATCTGGAAATAAGGGATCGACAGCGATGGATTGGTGGACTGTGCCGTGTCGTGGTTGCCGATTGTCGACCACAGCACCGAGCGCGACAGCTGCGCGGGGTACATGTTGAACACGGCGGCCTGGTATTCGGCGTCTGTGCCGGTGTCGTAGGCGTTGTCGCCGAGCATCAGGAATACATCGGCGTCGCGGCCGGCGGCGTAGCTGAGGTAGCCATCGCGGACCGAGGCTGCGACCGCGTCCTTGGTGCCGGAGTCACCCAGTACCCAGACCCGCGTCGGCTGCGCCGTGCCGATCTGCGGTGCAGTGCGGAAGGTATCGTCTGCGCCGCCTTGGAGGGTCGACGCGGAACTGCCGACCGAATAGTAATAGCGGGTGGCGGGCGACAGGCCGGACAGGGTGACGGAATGGTCGGTGACCTGCGTGTTGTCGCCGACTTCCGTGCCCAGCACATCTGGTGCTGTACCGAAGCGCACCCGGCTATCGGTGGCGACATCGGTACGCCAGCGGACGATCACGCCAGTCGCAGTGCCTACCTGCAAGTAGGGGCCGCGCGTCACCGCAGGCCCGGCCAGTGCGTGGACGCGACCCGGGCGCGCATGAGTGCGCGAGCCGTCGGCGGGCGCGGCGATGGCCGTTGTCGCGGCACAAGCCAGCAGCAGCACCAGCAGTGCAGCGCGAACAGGCCGGAGGCAAGCAGCCGCCGGAGTCAATGCAAGTCGGATTGCGTTCATGCGACCAAGGCTATTCCCGGTCAGTGACCGGGGCAAGTGCCGCGCCCACTGCGGCTGCAGGGGCCTCAGCTGCGGGACCTCAGCCGCGCGGATGGTGCTGCGCATGCAAGCGCTTGAGTCCTTCGCGCGCCACCAGAGTATAGATCTGCGTCGTGGACAGGCTGGCGTGCCCGAGCAGCATTTGCAAGGCGCGCAAGTCGGCGCCGTGGTTGAGCAGGTGGGTCGCAAAACTATGCCGCAATCCATGCGGCGTCACCTTGGCCGGGTCGATGCCCGCCCGCGCAGCGGCGGACTTGGTGAGCATCCAGAAACGCTGGCGCGACACGGCCTCGCCCTTTGCATCCAGGAACAGCGGCAGCACGTCGCGCCTGGCCGCCAGCGCAGGCCGCGCATCGCGCAGGAAGCGTTCCAGCCAGTGCTGCGCTTCCTCGCCCATCGGCACCAGGCGCTCCTTGCCGCCCTTGCCGGTAACCCGCAGCACGCCCTGGCGCAGGTTCACCGCGGCCGCTGGCAAACCGACCAGTTCGCTCACGCGCAGGCCGGTGGCATACATCAACTCGAGCATCGCGCGGTCGCGCAACCCGGTCGGCGTTGCCGGGTCCGGCGTGCCCAGCAAGGACTCGATCTCGCTTTCCGACAACGCCTTGGGCAATGAGCGGCCGAGTTTCGGGGAGACGAGCAGCGCTGCGGGATCGACGGTAATGGCGTGAAAGCGCAATTGCTGGGCGTAGAAGGCACGCGCGGCCGACAGCAGGCGCGCGTTGCTGCGGGGTGCGTACTGCTGGGTGCTGCGCTCAGCGAGGTAATCGAAGAGGTCTGCGCGGCTGGCGCCGATCAGCGTGCCGCCGCGCATATCCAGCCAGCGCGCCAGACCGTCGAGGTCACGGCGATAGCCGTCCAGCGTCTGGCGCGCGAGGCCCTGTTCGGCCCAGAGTCGTTCGACAAAGGCGGCGATGCGCGCGGTGTCTGCCTCGCTTGCCGGTGCCCGCGCCATCGCGCGCTGCCTGCGTTCGCCTGCCGTGGTCCTTGCCATGGCCGGAGCTTAGCCGCGTGCGCGCCGGACGGCTATGCTGTCGACATGGATGACAAGACACTGGACACCGCCGGCGCATCGTCGCGACCGGCCGCCGATCCTGCGCCTCCCGGCTGGCGCCTGCTGGCTTTTGTGTACGACGCCGTGCCGCTATTGGCGCTGCTGATGATCGCCAGCGGAGTGCTGGTAGCGATCAACGGTGGCCGTACGGTCGAGCACGCGCCGGCGCTGGCCGCGCTGGAGTTTGTGACATTTTTGGCAGTATGCGGGGCGTATTTCGTCGCCTCCTGGCGGCGCGGTGGCCAGACCTTGGGCATGCGGCCCTGGCGGTTGAAGCTGGTGGCCCTGGATGGCCGGATGGCGACGACGCGCGCGCTGGTGCTGCGCTATGTCGTGGCTTGCGCAACGCCGGTGCTGGGCTGGGGATGGTGCCTGATGGATCCGCAGAAGCGGGCGCTGTGTGATCTCGCAGCGGGGACGGTATTGGTGCGGATGCGTGGGGGGAAGGATCGCGGCTGAAGCCGCTCCCACAGGGGCTCCCATAGGGGCTCCCACAGGGGCTCCCACAGGGGCTCATTTACACCCGGCGCGACAACCAGCCCCAGCTCAGGCCAAGGATGAGCAGCGGCGGCAACAGATAGGCCCAACGCACGTCGAAGCGATAGACATCGGCCAGGCCAGCGAACATGCGTTGCACCAGCAACGCGCCAATTCCGATCAGGATGCCCAGGAACAAGCGCTTGCCGAAACCGCCACTACGCAGCGAGCCGAACGCGAATGGCAGCGTTGCAAGGCACAGCACCACCACGTTGAACGGATAGAACAGGCGCGCCCAGTAGGCGCTTTCAAACTTCCCCGCATCGAGCTGGTTTCGGCGCAGGTACTCGATATTGCTCTTGAGCTCGGCACTGCTCAGGTAGCGCGGCCGCGCCAACTGGGCGGCGATGGTGCTGTCGTCGAGCTGGGTCTGCCATTTCTCGCGCGCGATCTTGTCCACCTTCACCGATCGCGGCAGGAAAAAGGTGCGCTCGACGTCGAACAGGGTCCAACCCTGCTTGCGGTGTTCGGCGCGCTTGGCGTGGGCCAGTGATTGCAGCTTTCCCTGCGCATCGAACTGGTACAGGCGCACGTCTTCCAGCTCGATCCAGGTTTCGCCATTGGCATTGGTGCGCGGCGCGCTGTTGCCACGCGCATTCAGGAACAGGTTGCCCTCGCGCGCCCACAGGCCCGAATAGCGCGCCATGATCAGTTGCCGCGACTTGCTGTTGGCGATCTCCTGCGCACGCTGCTCACCGGCCGGGCCGACGGTTTCAATGTTCACCGCCATCAACGCCGTGAGCACCAGCAGCGGCAGCAGCGCCGCGAAGCCCATCTGCAACTTGGACAGGCCGACCGCGCGCATCACCGTCAGTTCCGAGCGCGCCGCCAGGCCGCCCAGCCCGAGCAGGCTGCCGATCACGGCCACGGTGGGAAATTCTTCGTACATGCGGCGCGGGATCGTCAGCAGCGTGTACAGCACGGCGTGGCTGAGCGTGTAGCTCTCCTTGCCGACATCGCGCAGTTCGGTGACGAAGGCCAGGATCGCATCGAAGCCCAGCAGTACCGCCCACGCGGCCAGGGTCGCCAGCAGCACGCTGCGGGCCAGGTACAGGGTCATGCGCCGCGGCATGGCGATCATGGCGCGCTGCTCCGTTCCGGTTTGGGAACGCGGCCGTCCCGGATGAACAGCCAGATGGCCAGCGCGGCCATCGGCACATGCACCCACCACAATCCGAGCCAGGCCGGAAGCTGGCCGTTGCCGACCAGTCCGGTGCCCAGCAGCAACAGGATCATGCCGACCAGGTACACCAGCATCGCGAACAGGATCAGGCCGTACTGCGGCTGGCGCGGCTCGCTGCGCGCCAGCGGCAGCGCGAAGATCGCCAGGATCAGCACGAACAGCGGCATCGCCAGGCGCCAGTGCACCTCGCCCCAGGCCAGGGCGGTGTGCTGCTTGAACAGCGACAGCGTGGAATCCGCCGACAGGTCGTCGGCGCTCTTGCTGTTGTCGCGATCGGGCACGCGGATGTCATTGGTCTGGAAACGCATCATGCGGAAGTCGCGCGCGCCGATCGCACCTTCGACCCGGAAGCCGTCCTTCAGCCGCAGGAAGCGCTCGGTGTCACCGATCAGCTGCAGGCTGCCCTCATGCGCGGTAATGATGTCCAGGCGGCCCTTGTCTTCGCGCTGCACGAACAACTGCTTGAAGTGGGTGCCGTCGGGCGTCAGCTCGGTCACGTAGAGCACGCCGGCCTTGCCCGGCAGCTCGACGAACCGCCCTGGCTCGAGCCCGGCGATCAGGAAGCTGCGGTTGGCAACCTCGATCATCTCCTTGGCGCGCTCGGCCGACAGGGGCGCCAGCCACAACGACGCCAGCGCCACGATCAGCAGGATCGGAGCACTCACCAGGACCAGCGGCCTCCACAGCCGCTGCGGCCCCAGTCCCACCGAGGCCAGCACCGCCATCTCGCTGTCGGCGTACAGCCGGCCGATGGACAGCAGCAGGCCCAGGAACAGCGCCAGCGGCAGCACCAGGGTCAGGAACCGGATCGATCGGAGGCCCAATTGGGACAACAGCAGGCCAGCGGGCACTTTGCCCTTGGCAATTTCGGAGATCAGGTCGGCAAACAGCGCCCCGAGCGTCACCAGCAGCAGCACAATGGCTACGGCAGCAACGGATTCGGCGAACTGCCGGGTCAGGTGCCGTTCGATCAGCAGCATGCGTTGTGCAATTGGGGCATGGTCAGGGTGCGTCCTGGATTAAACTGTCAGGCCGCGCTGTCAGCGCCGCGCCCACCCCCAATTGTACGGAATTCCCCGCATGGCCCTCGAACTGAAGTTGAATCCCGCCGATCCAGCCACCGCTGACGCAGATTGCGTCGTGGTGGGTGTCTTCGCGGACGGCACCCTGTCGCCGTCCGGCAAGGCCCTCGACGGCGCATCCTCGGGCCGCATCGCAGCCCTGGTCACCCGCGGCGACGTATCGGGCAAGACCGGGCGCACCACGCTGTTGCAAGACCTGCCGGGGATCACCAGCCCGCGCGTTCTGGTCGTTGGCCTCGGGGATCCGGAGAAGTTCGCGGTACCGCAGTACCTGAAGGCCGTCGCCGACGCCGCCCGCGCCCTGCGCGTCGGCCCGGTGCGCCACGCGCTGATGACCCTGACCGACCTGCCGGTGACAGGCCGCGATGCCGCCTGGACCCTGCGCCAGGCCGGCATCGCCACCGACCATGCCGGCTATGAATACACCGCCACCCGCAGCAAGAAGGCCGAGGTCACCCTGCAGGCGGTCGGCTTCCGCGCCGACGCCGCGTTGTCCGGCGAGCTGGACCGTGGCCGCGCCATCGCCGCCGGCGTGCAGCTTGCGCGTGAGCTGGGCAACCTGCCGCCGAACATCTGCAACCCGGCCTACCTGGCCGAGCAGTCGATCAAGCTCGCGGCCGAAATCGACGCCGTCACCTGCGAAGTGCTCGAGCGTCCCGAAATGGAAGCGCTTGGCATGGGCTCGCTGCTGGCGGTGTCCCGGGGCTCGGCCAATCCGCCGCGCCTGATCGTGCTGCGCTACACCGGCGCGGGCGATGCAAAACCCTTCGCGCTGGTCGGCAAGGGCATCACCTTCGACACCGGCGGCATCAACCTCAAGGTGCAGGGCGGCATCGAGGAAATGAAGTTCGACATGCTCGGCGCCGCCAGCGTGATCGGCACCTTCGCGGCGGTTGCAAAGATGGGCTTGCCGCTGAACCTGGTGACCGTTGTCGCCGCGGTGGAGAACATGCCCGACGCAGATGCCTATCGTCCCAGCGACGTGCTGACATCGATGAGCGGCAAGACCATCGAAGTCGGCAATACCGATGCCGAAGGCCGCCTGGTGCTGTGCGATGCGCTCACCTATGTGCAGCGCTTCGAGCCGCAGGCCACCGTCGATGTCGCCACCCTGACCGGCGCCTGCGTGATCGCGCTGGGCAAGTACGCGCACGGCCTGATGAGCAAGCACGACGACCTGGCCGGCGAGCTGTCCGCCGCCGGTGAAAACGTGTTCGACCGTGCCTGGCGCCTGCCGCTGTGGGATGAATACCAGACCATGATCGAGTCCGCCTTCGCCGATGTGTACAACATCGGCGGCAAGGGTGCGGGCGCGATCACTGCCGGCTGCTTCCTGTCGCGCTTCACCGAAGGCCAGCGCTGGGCGCACCTGGACATCGCCGGCACGTCCTGGGATGACGGACGCAAGGGCCTGGCCAATGGCCGCCCGGTCGGCCTGCTCACCCAGTGGCTGATCGACCGCTGCGCCTGAGCGCAGCGCAGTCCCTGCCCCGGCCATGCCGCGCGCTGACTTCTACCTGATCGGCAAGCGGCAGCGCTTCGTGGAGAAGCCGCTGCTGCTGGTGTGCGAGTTGGCGCGCAAGGGCTTTGACAGCGGCCAGCCGGTGCTGGTGCTGGCCGCATCGGCCGCGCAGGCCGAGGTGCTGGACGAATTGTTGTGGGAGTTCGATCCGGACGCCTACGTGCCGCACCAGATCGCCGGCAGCGACGAGGACGATGACATCACGCCGGTGTTGATCGTCCCGCCCGAAATGGAATCACCGATGCGCGCGCTGGCGATCAACCTGCGCAATGCGCCGGCGCCGGCGGGATTCGAACGGGTACTGGAAGTGGTGCCGGCGGATCCGTCGGCACGCGAGCCGTTGCGCGAGCGCTGGAAGCATTATGCCGGGCTCGGCCTCGAGGTCGCCAAGTTCGATATGTAGTGTGTGCAACGCGTGCACCGCGTTTGCGCGCGGCAGGTTCAACCGCGCGAATTCAACGTGTCGCCAGCACGGCCTCGATCGCGTCGGCGCCGCGCGGCACGCCCTCGGTCAACACCTGGCAGCCATCCTTGGTGATGGCGACATCGTCTTCGATGCGGATCCCGATGCCCTGGTACTTGGCCGGCACGCCCTTGCTGCCGGGCGTGATGTACAGGCCCGGCTCGATGGTGAACACCATACCCGCTTCCAATTCACGGAAATCGCCGGCCACTTTGTATTCACCAACATCGTGCACGTCCAGGCCCAGCCAGTGGCCGGTCTTGTGCATGTAGAAGCGGCGGTAGTCGCCCGAGGCGAGGTTGGCCTTCAGCGTGCCCTTGAGCAGGCCAAGCGAGAGCAGGCCCTCGGTCAGTACCTCGACTGCAGCATCGTGGCCGGCAATCCATGGCTTGCCGGGGCACGCCTGATCCATGGCCGCGCCCTGCGCCGCCAGCACGATCTCGTACAGCGCGCGTTGCTCCTTCGACCAGCGCCCATTCACCGGCCAGGTGCGGGTGATGTCGGAGGCGTAGTTGGCGTATTCCGCGCCCGCATCCACCAGCAGCAGGTCGCCATCACGCAACACGGCGTTGTTGGCGCGGTAGTGCAGCACGCAGCCATTGGCGCCGCCACCGACGATCGGCTCATAGGCCGCCACCGAATCGCTGCGCCGGTATTCGAACTGCAGCGCCGCTTCGACTTCGTATTCGTAGGCGCCCGGTCGGGTCGCGCGCATCGCCGAGACCTGCGCGCGCGACGCGATATCGGCCGCGCGTTGCATCAGGCGCAATTCGTCGCGACTCTTGAACAGGCGCAGCTCGTGCAGCAGATGGCCGAGTTCGAGGAATTCATGCGGCGACTCGGCACCATGGCGCGCGCGTGCGCGCACCTGGTTGACCCAGCCAATCAGCGACAGGTCGAAGTCCTTGTCGCGGCCAAAGTGGTAGTAGACGCGGCTGCGTCCCTCCAGCAGGCCGGGCAGGATATCGTCGAGGTCGGTGATCGGATACGCGTCATCCATGGCATGCACGGACACGGCACCTTCGGGGCCGGCGCGCGGGCCGTCCCAGGCTTCGCGTTCGGGATTGCGCTCGCGGCAGAACAGCAGGGCTTCGCCGTGCTTGCGGCCGGGCACGAGGACCAGCACGGCGTCGGGCTCGGAGAATCCGGTGAGATACCAGAAGTCGCTGTCCTGGCGGAACGGGTACGTCGAGTCCTTGCTGCGGATGCGCTCCGGCGCCGAGGGCAGCACCAGGATGGCGTCGTCGCCGGCCATGCGCATGAGCTGCTTGCGCCGGCGCGCGAACTCGGCCGCCTTGATGGCGATCGCGCCGTTTGCCGAAGCGCGGTTGATGGCGCCTCCGTTGATTGCGCTGCCGCTGATGGCAGTGGCGTTTTTGTTGGCGAGGGCCATGCGCGGGCTCAGTTGAACGAACGCCGGTGCCGCGGCGCCAGCACGCAATCGCTGTGCAGCAGCATCGCAGCGACGCGGACGAACTCGGCGATCTCCTCGAGCGCCTGCTCGTCGGATTCCGGGTCGTCGTAGCTCAGTTCGCTCGACGCCATCTTGGCGAGGTCGCCCAGCGCATCGCGCGACTCTTCCGACAGCGGCGGCTCGGCGCCCGCGGCCAGGCCGAAGCCGCCCAGGAATCCGCGGCACCAGCCCACCAGGGCCTCGCCGCGCTCGGCAATCGGGCTTTCGCCGTCCGGCAACAGCAGGTCAAAGCCGAAATCGGGCGAATCAATCCCCGCCTCGGTGGCCTGGTACAGACGGTCCAGCGCGCTCTCTGGCTCGAGCTGCGGCGGATCGGGATCGGCCATCACGCGGCCGAGCCAGAGCGCCCGGCCGGGCGCCTCGGCGCCGCCGGACAGGTATCCGCACAACGATCCATGCAACTCGGCGGCATCGGTACCCAGTTGCAACAGCAGCAGTTGGTCGGCGATTTCGCCGTACTCGGGCATTTCGTGGTCTGGCATGGTCGGCGGGCGCGGGGGTCACCGACATTCTAGAGCACCCGTCGCTCGGCTTGTCGCCAGCGGGGCGCAAACCTACACTCGGCTGGAGTTCATTGACGTCGGGGCGGGTGAATGCAGCAAGGACTGGCGGCGGCCACAGCCCCATGCGCGCGCGCCGGCCGGAGCAACGTCCGGCTCTTCGCGCTGCCGGGCCTTGGACTTGCAGAAACCGCCGCTGCGGCACCAATCGGCGGCGGCGGTGTCCTGCCCTACCTGCAAGGTGGCCTGCTGCTGCTCGCCCTGGTGCTGGGATGGGTTGTCTGGCGCCTGATCAGCCGACGCCACGAGGAAGAAGCCCGCCTGCTCGACCAGATCCGGGAGCGCGAGGCCCGGCTGAACCTGGCGCTGTGGGGCTCGGGCGACGAGTTCTGGGATTGGAACATCCGTGAGAACAGCCTGTATCGGCTCGGTGCCAACCAGCTGTTCGGCAAGGGCACGCAGGAAACCATGAGCACGGACCAGTGGCGCAACGATGCCATCCATCCCGAGGACCTGCCGCGGGTGCAGAAACTGTTGCAGGAACACATCGTCGGTGATTCCGAACTGTACGACTCCGAGCACCGCATCCTTGGTGCCACGGGCGACTGGGTCTGGGTACGCTCGCGCGGCAAGGTGGTGGAGCGCGACCCGGCCGGCAGCCCGCTGCGCATGGCCGGCACGGCACGTGACGTCACCGCCATCCGCAGCGCCGAGCGGGAGCGGCGCGTCGCGCTGGAAGTGCTGCGCTCGATGAGCGAGGCCGTGGCGGTGATTGACCTGCAATTCCGCTTCATCTCGGTCAATCCATCGTTTTCGCGCATCACCGGCTACAGCGAGGACGAAGTGTCCGGCGAGAACGCCAGCCTGCTCGATTCCAGCCAGCACAGCGCCGATTTTTATCGGCGTGTGCGCGAGATCCTCGAACGCACCGGGCACTGGGCCGGCGAAATGTGGCAGCGGCGCAAGGATGACGACGAGTTCCTTGGCTGGATCGAGATGTCTGAAGTCCGTGACTCGGCCGGCACCCGCAGCCACTTCGTCGCAGTGGTGAACGACATCACCGACAAGAAGCGCGCCGAACAGGAACTGCGCTACCTGGCCAACTACGACACCCTCACCGGCCTGCCGAACCGGGCCCTGCTGTCGGAGCGACTGGGCCGCGCGATCGTGCGCGCGCGGCGGCAGGAGACACGGGTGGCGGTGCTGTTCCTGGACCTTGACCGGTTCAAGGACATCAACGATTCGCTCGGACACGCCGCGGGTGATCGCCTGCTCAAGGCCGCAGCGACGCGATTGCAGGCGACGGTCAGCGCGGCCGACACGGTGGCGCGCCTGGGCGGCGATGAGTTCACCGTGGTGCTGGAAGACGTGGAAGGCGTATCGGTGGTCGAGAAGATGGCACGCGACATCCTGCTTGCCTTCGCCTCGCCCCTGGAGGTGGATGACCGGCACGATGTCAGCATCACGCCGTCGCTTGGCATCAGCCTGTACCCCGACCACGCGCTGGTACCGACCGACCTGCTCAAGTTCGCCGACACCGCCATGTACCAGGCCAAGGCGGAAGGCCGGAATACCTACCAGATCTACAACGAGGCCATGGACGCGGAGTCGCGCCACCGCGCGTCGATCATCTCGTCGCTGCGCAAGGCGATGGATCGCGGCGAGTTCAGCCTGGTGTACCAGCCGCGCATGTCGCTGTCGGACGGCAGCATCACCGGCGTCGAGGCGCTGCTGCGCTGGAGCAGCCCCGAGCTTGGCGAGATCAGCCCGGCCGTGTTCGTGCCCCTGGCCGAGGAAAGCGGGCTGATCCTGGCAATCGGTGAATGGGTGATCCGCGAGGCCTGCGTCCGGCTCGAGGCCTGGCGCGCGCTGGGGCTGGTGGACCTGTCGGTCAGCATCAATGTGTCGGTGCTGCAGCTGTTGCGCGGCAACCTGGCCGATTTCCTCGATACCACGCTGCGTGCACACAATCTGCCGGCCAATCGCATCGAGTTGGAACTGACCGAGAGCGTGGTGATGCAGAACGCGCAGCAGGCCAAGGCCGTGCTGAATTCGTTGCGCCAGGTGGGGGTGAGCCTGGCCATCGATGATTTCGGCACCGGCTATTCCTCGCTGGTCTATCTCAAGCGCCTGCCGATCGACACCTTGAAGATCGACAAGGAGTTCGTGGACGACCTGACCCGGGATCCGGACGACGAGGCGATCACGTCCACGATCATCACGATGGGTCACTCGCTGGGCCTGAACGTGATCGCCGAAGGCGTCGAGACCGACGAGCAACTGGATTTCCTGCGCGAACACGGTTGCGACGAGATCCAGGGCCACTGGTTGTCGCGGCCGCTGGATTCGGCCCGCTGCCTCGCCTTCATCCGCGACTGGCAGCCCGACGCCATCGGCGCAGCTCCTGTGGGAGCGGCTTCAGCCGCGATTTCAGCAGATCGCGGCTAAAGCCGCTCCCACAGAAACCGCTCGTACGGGAGCTCGCGATTGACCGCCGGGGTCGGCGCGCCTATCGGTCCCGAATGGATTCCCATGACTCTCTGTCCCAGGTGCGCCTGCTCGGCGAGCGGATTGACAAGCTGTCGGACCTGGTGCGCCGGCTGGGCGAGG